>NZ_JBVVQY010000012.1:0-186310 GCF_055811615.1 Mesorhizobium sp. WSM4807 | reverse complement strand
GCAATGGCCGGACTGGCGCTGCCGGTGGAGCCGCGCAAGCGCAATGTCTTCATCTTCGAGGCGCGCGAGAAATATGATGACATGCCGCTGCTGGTCGATCCCTCAGGTATCTATGTCAGGCCGGAAGGCTCGGTCTACATCACCGGCGGCGGCGAGCCGGAAGAGGGCGACGGCCCTGCCGATCCCAGCGATTTCGAGCCCGACTGGCCGCTGTTCGAAGAGGTGATCTGGCCGGTGCTGGCCACCCGCATTCCCGCCTTCGAGGCAATCAAGCCGACGCGCGCCTGGGTCGGCCATTATGACTACAACACGCTCGACCAGAACGCGGTGGTCGGCCCGCATCCGCAGGTCAGGAATTTCCTCTTCGCCAACGGTTTTTCCGGCCACGGCCTGCAGCAGGCGCCGGCGGTCGGCAAGGCTTTGGCCGAGCTGATCGTACATGGCGGCTACCGCACGGTGGACTGCTCGGCGTTTGGGTACAGCCGTGTCGCCGAGGGGCGGGCGTTTCGGGAGTTGAATGTGATTTGAAGGGAAAGGCGGCGATCGCTCCGCGATTTCTGATGCTGGAGGGACAGCGCCCCGCTTCTGTCCTGCCGGACATCTCCCCACGAGTGGGGAGATTGGCTGTCACCACCGCTTTCGCCAACCTCCTTCGTCGCAGGGCGAGCGGGCGCTGAAACTGCTAATCTCCCCCCGTGTGGGGGAGATGTCCGGCAGGACAGAGGGGGGCGCGAAGGATCGCGACAGGCGAGCCGTCAGCGCTCGCGGCCGAACCAGAACGCGTCGGCCATGCGCGCCATGCCGATCCGTTCGTAGAAGCCGACGGCGTCGGGCACCGAAATCAGTGAGATGGCGACGGATGGCCCGAGCTGCCGCCGCACTTCGTCGAGCAGGCTCTTGCCGATGCCGAGCCCCTGCGCCGATTTGCAAACGGCGAGCTCGGAAATATAGCACACCCATGAGAAGTCGGTGATGCCTCGGGCGAGGCCAATCAGCGGCTTGCCAGGCGCATCGAGGCGCGCCGTCAACACCAGATCTGCATTGGCAAGCATCGCCTTCAGACGAACGTCGTCATCGATGGGCCGAGTGACGCCGAGGCCGGATTCCACCAGCACGCGGCGGAACTCGGCTGCGTCGAGGGTCGGTTCGCTGGCGTAGAGGACTTTGGGACGTGTTGTCATGCCGGCCAAGGTGCACCATAGGGCGGCAACTTTGAAGCGGCCTGTGCTCCAGGACCAGGGCCAGCCCAAAACAGCCGCCTTTTATTTGCCCGCAGCTTTGTGTAAACCGGGCGCCAACACATCCCCGCAGCGAAAAGAAGACGGGCAAAGACCATGGAAAAATTCACCAAGCTCACCGGCGTTGCCGCGCCGATGCCGATCGTCAATGTCGATACCGACATGATCATCCCCAAGGATTATCTCAAGACGATCAAGCGCACCGGGCTCGGCAGCGGACTGTTCGCCGAAATGCGCTACAAGGACGACGGTTCGGAAAATCCGGACTTCGTGCTCAACAAGCCGGCCTATCGCAAGGCGCAGATCCTGGTCGCCGGCGACAATTTCGGCTGCGGCTCTTCGCGCGAGCACGCGCCGTGGGCGCTGCTCGATTTCGGCATCCGTTGCGTCATCTCGACCTCGTTCGCCGACATTTTCTACAACAACTGCTTCAAGAACGGCATCCTGCCGATCACCGTCAGCCCCGAGGATCTGGAGAAGCTGATGGACGACGCCTCGCGCGGTTCCAACGCAACGGTGTCGGTCGACCTCGAAGCCAAGGAAATCCGCGGACCGGACGGCGGCGTGGTCAAGTTCGACCTCGACGACTTCAAGCGGCACTGCCTGCTCAACGGGCTCGACGATATCGGCCTGACCATGGAGAAGGCCGACGCTATCGCCTCGTTCGAGAAGAAGAACGCCGCTGAGCGCCCCTGGGCCTGAGCGGTACGATGACCCGGCCGCGACAGGCCGGGTTCGTGGCGGCTGAACTGAGGGACAGTCATGACACGTTCGCTTCTTGCCGGCGCCTGCGCGCTGGCGTGGATTCTGATGCCGGTGGCTGGCGCGCATGCACAGACCGACATGGTGCTCGTGCCGGCTGACGATGCGTCCGGCCGGGCCGCCGACCTGGGCGCGTCGAGCAATGCGGCCCTAGCCGACGATGACAGCCAAGCACCGGTCCCGTTCGAGAGTGGGCAGCTGACCATCACCCAGCAGGAAGAGTATGGCGAGAAGGTGCTGGCCTATGACGGCAAGCAGCTGGCCAGCAATTACGAGGTGTCCTTCGACAAGATCGTCAAGGTCGGCGGGGTCAACGTCGCGCTGGTCGATGTCGGCGATGGCGGCAACCAGTGCGGCCCGGCCACGGTGATCGTCTGGAAGCCAGAAGGCGGCACCATCCAGAGCATCACGGTCGAGCAGGATGAATGCGGCGCACCGCCGGCTGCGATCTCCGACAGCGCCATCTATTTCGTGCCCTATCTGCTGCCGGGCGTTTCCAAGCCGGCGCTGCAATGGTCGCCGACGGACGGGCTGACGATTTCCGGCAATCTCACCTATATGCCGGAGCCCGGCACTGACTGGAAAGACGTCGATCCGTCGAAATACGACAACATCGTCGCCGCTTTCCACAACGAGGCCGTCTACAGGCTGGCCGAGACGCTGCTCGGCAAGGAGATGCCCGAGATGGCGACCAGCCTGCTGGTCGGCGGCGGCACCGAGAAAACCGCCTCGGGCGCCTTCTATGCCAGCGGCTGCGTGCCGCACAATTGCGGTGGCAATGACGGCTTCATGGCGGTCGACCCGGCCAACCACAAGCTCTATTTCGCCCGCCGGGGCGACAAGCCCGAGCCGGACGCGTGGCCAGCTGTGAACACGTGGCCCGCCGAGGTCAGGGAAGCGATGGACAAGGCGCTCGGCTCGCCGAATTAGCTTCTCTGCTTCGTGCCTTCTTCCCGAGGCGGGGCCGAGCGGCGGCAGTCGTAACCCTAAAGCGCGTTGCGTCTGAAAGGATTCACGCGACGCGCTTTAAGTTCTTGTTTTTATGCATGTCGCTATCCCAAAACCGCTGCGCACTTTTGGGCGACATGCATTAGAGCATCAACAAAAAGGCCCGGCGCATGGCCGAGTTTTCCGTCGAATAGAGATTTCCATCAGTCGCCATCGATCGCCGTGGCCATGCGGGCGATGGCCTGTTGATAGACGCTCGCGGAATTCCAGCCAGCAATTGCGCCCATATTCGCCTGCGCGCTCCCGCCGGCCCGCCAACCATGACCCTTGAGGAAGTTGGCGGTGGAAGCCAACGCAGTGCTCTTGTCGCGCAGATTTTTGTTGCCGACTCCATACTTCAAAACATTTCCGGGCAGGAACTGCGTGTGGCCAATCTCGCCATGCGCGGCACCGACCGACGACGCGCTCAACGCTCCGCGATCAACCAGCTTCAGGGCTGCAATGGCATGCGGATAAAAGAACTCCGGGCGGCGGCAATCATAGGCAAGCGTTAAAATGGCAGAGACGGTATTCTGGTTGCCCATGGAGGAACCGAAGCCGGTCTCCATGCCCCAGATGGCGAGCAACACACCCGGCGACACGCCGTAGGTTCCCTCGATCTTGTCGAACAGCGCCGCGTTCGACTTCTTCAGCGAACGGCCCTTGGAAATGATGGTGGACGCGCCACGGCGCTTCATGAAAGCTTCCACCGAGCCGCTGAAAGCCTTGTGGATAGCGCGGTCGGCGGCGATCGTCCTTTTTGCGTAGGTCGCGTTAGCCAGAGCGGCCAGACCCTTCGAGCCTACACCGTTGGCTCTAGCCTCCGAGGCGAACTCAGCCTTCCACGCTTCGAAGCCCGCGCCAGTATTGCCGCACTGGGCGGCCTGTGCCGCTGTTGCCGCCGCAAGCATCATCAATGCTGCCGCCGCGAAAATCTTTCCCTTGGCAAAAAATGCCATGTTTCTCTCCTGGTTGCCTGGATCTTGTCCCAAATACGAATTTGCCAGCGAAACGCCCGGTTGTCACTGATGGAGCAACGTGCGCCCACTTGGACGCAGTACGTTCCAACACTTTACAATCTGCGCATCGTGCTTTCCGAAAATCGGAACCGATTTTCGAGCCGATGCGCTAAGAACTCGTTTACGCATCGCCGCCACAGGGCTGGCGAATGCCGGACAACTTGCTTACGATCAAGTAATTATTGTGGCGGGGGGCTAGAATATTCATGGAAGACGTTGACGTCGTGGTCATCGGCGCCGGCTCGGCGGGACTTTCCGCTGCCAAGACCCTGCGTGCAGCTGGCCTTTCCTTCAAGCTGGTCGAAGCGATGAACCGTATCGGCGGCCGCGCCTGGACCAGCGATCAGCATTTCGGCACCCCTTTCGACATCGGCTGCGCCTGGCTGCACGCGGCCGATCGCAATCCCTACTTTCCCGAGGCGCAAGCCGCCCGCTGGACGCTTCATCATCACGACATGAATGCCGATCATCTCTATTATCGCAACCGAAAGGCGAGCGAGGACGAAGAGGCCGCGATGAAAGCGGCTGATACCAGGCTGTTCGAGTTGCTGGCGGCACATCAGGTCAAGGTTGGCGACGACGACCGTCTTTCGGCCCTGCTCGCCAGGGGCCATGCGCCGCGCGCCGCCGCCACCTTTGCCGGGCCGATGGACTTTGGCGCCGACGAGGACGAGATCTCGATCCGCGACTTTCAGGCCGCCGCCGATCTCGAGCCGAACTATTTCACCAAGGAGGGGTTCGGCGCACTGGTCGCCCGTTACGGCGCCGACGTGCCGGTCGAGCTGTCGACGCCGGTGCGGAAAATCCTCTGGGACGTGCCGGGCGTCGCCTGTGTCACCGATCGCGGCACCATCCGCGCCAAGGCGGCCATCGTCACCGCCTCGCCGGCGGTGCTCGCCTTCGAGGAGGTCGAATTCGCGCCGGCGCTGCCCGACACGCATTTCGCTGCCTTCTTCGACCTGCCGATGGGCATGCTGACCAAGCTGCCGGTTGAAATCACGGGCACAAGGCTCGGGCTGGCGCCCTTCGACGACCTGCTGATCGAGCGGCTGGCCAGGCACGACATCTACTTCCTTTGCTTTCCCTTCGACCTCGACCTGATGGTCGGCTTCGTCGGCGGCGATTTTGCCTGGGAGATGTCGGCGGCGGGCGAGGCGGCAGGCGTCGACTTCGTCGTCGACCGGCTGTGCGCCATCTTCGGCGGTGACGTGCGAAAACATGTCGGGCGCGCCATGATGACCAATTGGGGCGGCGAGCGGTTCGTGCGCGGCGCCTATGCGGCGGCCCGACCCGGCCGTTCGCAGGCGCGCGCCACGCTGATGCAGCCGGTGGCGGAAAAAATCTTCTTCGCCGGCGAGCATCTGGCCGGTCCGCTGATGCAAACCTGCGGCGGCGCCAGGCTATCGGGCGAGGCGGTGGCGAGAACGGTCGCCGCCCAGCTTGCGGCAAAATAGCAACGGCAGGAACGCCGGCCGCCGACAGGCGTTTGGGCGATATGCCGCTCCGCACTATATCCGGGCTGATGATTTGAGACCTGGTGATTTGAGATTGGTATGAAGCTCTTCGATTGCCCGCATTGCGGCCACCGCCTCTATTTCGAGAACGCCCAGTGCCTGAACTGCGCCAGCTCCGTGCTCTACGATCCCGGGCATGCGCGCTTCGTGTTGTCCGGCGCCGGCGGCGTTTTCCAGTGCACCAATGCCGACGAGTGCGCCTGCAACTGGATGGCTGAACCTGGCCATGCCTTCTGCCGCGCCTGCGTGCTGAATCAGTTGATCCCCGACCTTTCGGTCGAGGGCAACCGCCGTCGCTGGATCCGCGTCGAAGCGGCAAAGAAGCGGGCAATCTATTCGCTGCTCGCCGCCGGACTGCCGGTCGCACCCAAGCAGAACGCCGGCGACGAGGCCGGCCTCGCCTTCGACTTCCTCGCCGATCCGATCGGCGGTCCGGGTGGCGAGCGTATCCTGACCGGCCATGACAACGGCCTGATCACACTCAATCTCGCCGAGGCGGACTCGGCCGAGCGCGAAAGACGGCGCGTCGAGATGGGCGAGAACTACCGCACTTTGCTCGGCCATTTCCGCCACGAGCTCGGCCACTATTTCTGGGACCGCCTGATCCGCGACGACCCGCAACGGCTTGCCGCCTTCCGTGCATTGTTCGGCGACGAGCGCACCGATTATGAGCAGGCGCTGAAGGCCTACCATGCCAATGGCGCGCCGCCCGATTGGCAGCAGGGCCACATTTCGGCCTATGCCACGTCCCATCCCTGGGAGGACTGGGCCGAGACATGGGCGCACCATCTGCACATCACCGATACGTTGGAGATGGTGCATGCGCTGAATTTCCCGCTCGGCCGGCTGGAAACAGTGGAGGCCAACGAACTGTCGCCGGGTGACACCGGCGGCGAACTGCAACCGGCGCCGTCAGAACCTGCCGCCGTTCCCGAAGCCTTCGAAAAGATCCTGGCCCGCTGGCTGGTGCTGTCGGAAGCGTCCAACTCGATCAACCGCTGCATGGGCCTGCCCGACCTCTATCCCTTCGTCATCTCGGAGGTGACGGCGCAGAAGCTGGCCTTCGTCCACGATCTCCTGACCGGTGTAGTGAAAGAAACCGGAACAAAACGTGAGCCGGCCGAGGCGTTTTAGCCGGAACGCATGAGGCGTTGTTTCGTTTTCGTTCGCGAGGGACCATCAAAACGGAGCGAAACCATGAAGCGCATACTATTTCCTGCTGTCGCCGGAGCGCTTGTCGCCATGTCGGGCACAGCCTTGGCCGATACCGCCGTTTCGGCGGTCGCCGATCTCAACATTCGCGCCGGCCCAGGCCCGCAATACCCGGTCATCGGCGTGCTCGCCGCCGGCCAGTCGGCAACGCTCGATGGCTGCATCCAAAACAGCAAATGGTGCACCATAGCCGAGGCCAATGGCCAGGGCTGGATCTATTCCGACTATGTGACGGCCGATTTCGGCGGCAACGAGGTCGTCCTGACCCGGCGCCCGGCCGCCGCAGACATTACCATCGTCGAGGCGCCCGCCGACGTCGACTATCCCGAAACCTATACCGGAGCGATCGTCGCTGGCGAGCCGATCGAGCCGATCAGGCGGCCGCCGGCCGAAGTTCGCACCTACATCGAGACCAACCGGGTCGACCCGGTCTATCTCGAGGGCGAGGTGGTTACCGGCGCGACCTTGCCCGATACCGTCGAGTTGCGCGAGATTCCGGACTATGACTACCGCTATGTCTATGTGAACGGTCAGCCGGCACTGGTCGATCCCGGCACCCGACGCATCATGTACGTCGAGCGCTGACATCAGCAAGCAATCAGGCGGCCGCCCGGCAAGAGCCAGCGGCGACCGCCTCTGTCCGATATCGTTAACCTGAGCTTCGTGCTGGAGCGGCGTGCCCGCCGCTCCAGCCTTTTGTTCGAGCATCGGATTTTCCCAAAACCGGTTCCACTTTTGGGTCCGATGCTCTAGATCATGCGACCCGATGCATCAGGCAAGGAACCCGCGTGATATCAGACCCTGCCGCCTTCGAGCATTATCGGCGCTCTCCCAGCGCCAAGACGACCCTGCCGCGGCTCCTGCTCGGAACGGCGATCGTCGTCCTGTTCTGGGTCGCGACAACCATCGCCGTGCTGTTCGGCGGCGCCTATCTTTTTGTTATCTGGCAGGCATCGTCTGGCACCCCGATGGAAGGAGGGGCGGTGCAGAATTTCATGGCCTCGCCCGCCGGGATCCTCGCCGCGCTCGCCTCGTTCGCCGGAATCTGGCTCGGCCTGTGGGCTGCCATGCGCTGGGTCCATTGCGAACCGCTGATGGCGCTGATCGGCACCAGCCACCGCGTTTCGCGCTCGGGATTTCTTAGGGGATTGGCCGCGGTGCTGATCACATCGCTGCTCTCCGAAATCCTGCTCTATCTCTTGCAGCCCGAGATTGCACGCGGTGCGATCGGCCTGTCGTCTTGGCTGCTGTTCCTGATCCCGATCGCTGCGCTGGCCTTGCTGCAGACCTCGTCCGAAGAGTTGCTGTTTCGCGGCTATCTTCTCAGGGGCCTGGCCAACCGGTTTCAAAACCCCTTCATCTGGGCATTGCTGCCAGCGCTTCTGTTCACTTCGATGCATTGGAGCCCAAGCTCGACGGCCGCCATCAACGCCTGCGTGCTAGCCTCGATCGCTGCTTTTGCGCTGCTCCTGACGCTTGTGGTCTATGCCACGGGCAACCTCGGCGCGGCCTTCGGCGCCCATCTCGGCAACAATCTGACCGGCTTCCTGCTGATTTCGCACCAGCAGAGCTACAATTCCTTCGCCCTGTTCAACGCCAAGCCGCTCGAAGGCCCCGGCTGGACGACGCTTGATGCCGTCCTCATCGCGGCGATCGGCATCGTCTGCACCCTGTTGACTGTTCTGCTGCTGCTGCATCCGCGCTCGCCGCTGAAGGTCGGGCCGGATATTTCGCACGCCGGCGGCCCAAGCTGATGCGCATCACGCTGGTGGTGCTGCCATAAACCGAACCGGCCCGGTTCAGCGTATTCGGCCCCGCACCTTGACTCCGCGGCCGATTTCCTGTCTACACGCTGCGAATTCCGCGACGAGTATCCCTCCGAGCAAGCCGACCGGGACGCCGAAGCCTCTTTGAGGTGACGTGCTGTAAATCGATCCTGGAGGCCAACATCCGGCAGCGCTGTGCGCCCCCGGGTGCTTTTTGGCTTTGGGCTTTTGCCCGGGCTGGCTTTGTTTGGGCTGGCTTTGAGTTGGATACTGGGCGCGAACGCATTACCTCTCGGATCGAACCCGAACCGAGATTGAAGGAAGACAGATGTTTGAATCCCTTCAGGAGCGCCTTGGCTCCATCCTGAACGGCCTTACCGGCCGCGGTGCCCTGTCCGAGGCCGATGTCGCGGCGGCGCTGCGCGAGGTGCGCCGTGCGCTGCTCGAGGCCGACGTGGCGCTGGAAGTGGTGCGTTCCTTCACCGACAAGGTGCGCGACAAAGCCGTCGGCGCCGCCGTGCTGAAGTCGATCAAGCCCGGCCAGATGGTCGTCAAGATCGTCCATGACGAGCTAGTCGAGATGCTGGGCGCCGAGGGCGTCGCCATCGACCTCAATGCGCCGGCTCCGGTCGTCATCATGATGGTCGGCCTGCAGGGCTCCGGCAAGACGACGACATCGGCCAAGATCGCCAAGCGCCTCACCGAGCGTCAGAACAAGAAGGTCCTGATGGCCTCGCTCGACACGCGGCGTCCCGCCGCGCAGGAGCAGCTCCGTCAACTCGGCGAGCAGGTCAAGGTCGCCACGCTGCCGATCGTCGAGGGCCAGACGCCGGTCGACATTGCCCGCCGCGCCGTGCAGGCGGCAAAGCTCGGCGGCCATGACGTCGTCATCCTCGACACCGCCGGCCGCACCCATATCGACGAGCCGCTGATGGTCGAGATGGCCGACATCAAGAAGGTGTCGTCGCCGCACGAAATCCTTTTGGTCGCCGATTCGCTGACCGGCCAGGACGCCGTCAATCTGGCGAAAAGCTTCGATGAGCGCGTCGGCATCACCGGCCTGGTGCTGACCCGCATGGACGGCGACGGCCGTGGTGGTGCAGCACTTTCCATGCGCGCCGTCACCGGCAAGCCGATCAAGCTGATCGGCACCGGCGAAAAAATGGACGGGCTGGAGGAATTCCATCCCAAGCGCATCGCCGACCGCATCCTCGGCATGGGCGACATCATCAGCCTGGTCGAAAAGGCTGCCGAAAACATCGACGCCGAGCAGGCGGCGGCGATGGCCAAGAAGATGCAGTCGGGCAAGTTCGACCTGAACGACCTTGCCGGCCAGCTTCAGCAGATGTCGAAGATGGGCGGCATGGGCGGCATCATGGGCATGATGCCGGGCATGGGCAAGATGAAGGACCAGATGGCTGCCGCCGGTCTCGACGACAAGATGTTCGGCCGCCAGCTCGCCATCATCTCGTCCATGACCAAGGCCGAGCGCGCCAACCCCGATATTCTGAAGCACTCGCGCAAGAAGCGCATCGCCGCCGGCTCCGGCACCGATGCGGCCGAGATCAACAAGCTCCTGAAGATGCATCGCGGCATGGCCGACATGATGAAGGCGATGGGCGGCAAGGGCAAAGGCGGTGGCCTGATGCGCGGCATGATGGGCGGCCTGGCCCAGAAGATGGGCCTCGGCGGCATGATGCCAGGCGGCATGGGAGGCATGGGTGGCCCGGGCGGCATGATGGGCGGCGGCATGCCGGACCTGTCCAAGATGGACCCCAAGCAGCTCGAAGCCTTGCAGAAGCAGGCGCAGGCAGCCGGTCTCGGCGGCATGAAGGGCCTGCCCGCTGGCCTTGCAGGTGGCGGTGGCCTGCCTGGGCTGCCCGGCGGCATGAAGCTTCCTGGTTTGCCGGGATCTGGCGGCGGTCTGCCAATGCTTGGCAAGAACGGCCCCGGCAAGAAGAAGTGAGGGCGCGATGAACGAAGAAAAGGACATGGCCGACGCACGTGCGGCGCTGGTCGACTACCGCGCCTCGATCGACAACATCGACGCAGCGCTCATCCACATGCTGGCCGAGCGTTTCCGCTGCACCAAGGCGGTCGGCGAACTGAAGGCGTCGCATGGCCTGCCACCGGCCGATCCGGCACGCGAGCAGCAGCAGATCGCCCGCCTTCGCCAACTGGCGAAGGACGCCCATCTCGACCCGGATTTCGCGGAGAAATTCCTGAACTTCGTCGTCCGTGAAGTGATCCGGCATCACGAGCATATCGCCGCATCCAACGGCGTAACGAAAACCGGCTGAGGACCAGTGCATGTCGCCCAAAAGTGCGCAGCGGTTTTGGGACAACGACATGCATAAAGACAACAGTCATAACCCCGATCAACGAAAATCAGAATTTTAGGAGAAAGAAAATGCCACTGAAAATCCGACTGTCCCGTGCGGGCTCGAAGAAGCGTCCCTATTACCACGTCGTCGTCGCCGACGCCCGTTCGCCGCGCGACGGCCGTTTCATCGAGTCGCTCGGCTCGTGGAACCCACTGCTGCCCAAGGACGGCGAGCGGGTCAAGGTCGACGCCGACCGCGTCAAGCATTGGCTTTCGCACGGCGCCCAGCCGACCGACCGCGTGCTGCGCTTCCTCGATGAGGCCGGCATCGCCAAGCGTGAGACCCGCTCCAACCCGAAGAAGGCCGAGCCCGGCAAGAAGGCGCAGGAACGCGCCGCACTTCTGAGGAAGGCGCAGGACGATGCAGCCGCCGCTGTTGCCGCCGCGGCCGCCGCGCCGGCCGAGGCGGAAGCCGCGACCGCCGAATAGTCGACCTTTATCGGTCATGAAGACGGCGGGCCATTGCCCGCCGTTGTCTTTTCAGGGCATGCCCGTGAGGGAGGCCGCGCCTGTTCAATAGCCCTGCGGGCAACGGGCGATGTATACGCGGCCATAGCGATCCCGGTAGCGGCAGCGGCCGGGTTCGGTAGCACGACCGATCAGTGCGCCGGCGAGGGCGCCGACAGCACCACCGACCACCGCACCTTCAACTGCGTCATCGGCCACTGCAGCACCGACCGCCGCGCCACCCAGGCCGCCGACCGCAGCGCCCTGTTCTGTCCGGGAACAGGCTGCGAGCGAGGTTGCCAGTACCATCAGGATTACCAGTTTCTTCATCGTCGTTCCTCTCAACCGGGGTTTTCCGTCCTCGCCGCCACATCTTCTAACTCGCAACCGGGCGATTTGATCCAAAGACAAAGAAGAAGGGCGGCGGCAGACGGCGCCTTCTCTGGCGGCGTGACCGCCATCGAACGGCTTTTGAAGTCGCCGCTATCGGTTGAACTGGATCAGCGATCGCATCCTGGGGTTGCGCAGGAAAAGGCCACCCCACAAGATGAAGCCGAGATAGACGCCGAACAGTGTGTGCGAAAACAGCGGGCTGCCGATACGTATATGCGTCGCGATGGCGCCACCGAGGTAGGCGGTGAGCAGGATGGCGCCAAGCACCGAGGTGCGTGGCACCGCATAGAGCGCGGTCGAGACCAGTCCGATGATGCCGAGCATGCGCGAGACATTGGGATCGGCTGGCCAGCCGAGCTGCACCATGGTCTGGGTGACGACATCGAGCGGCGGCAGCTTGATGACGCCGTCGAAGATCATGAACAGCACGATGAGGGCGCTGAGCCCTCGGCCGGTCCACAGCGCGCCCGGCGTGACGGATGCTGTTTGAGACATGGTCATTGGTCCTCCGGTTGTTTCGAGCCCTCTTGGCGAGGGTCGAACCAAGGACGCGGCGTGAGGCGGCGATCCGACACGCCTACGATCTTTTGAGCACACGGCGCTGCCATACGCGTGGGAACAAACCCTAGGAAAAATAGTATTTTTCGGCGGGGATCATTTTTGGCGGCGCCTCGCCGAGCGCCTCGAACACCGAGATTTCACAGACGCGGCACAGGCCGTCGAGGGCGAGATCGTTGGCCTCGGTGCCGAACGGGTCCTCGAGTTCCTCCGAAAGCGCGTCGAGGCCGAAGAAGGTGTAGGCGATCAGCGCCGTGAACAGCGGCGTCGCCCACCCGGCAGTCGAGGCGAGCCCAAACGGCAGTAGCAGGCAGAAGATATAGGCGGTGCGCTGCAGGAGCAGCGTGTAGGCAAACGGAAGCGGTGTTCCCATAATGCGCTCGCAGCCGGCCTGCGCTGCGGCGATTTCAGCCAGGCGCTCGTCGAGGATGCGGTAGCCCATGACGTCGATCGCCCCGGCCCTGTATAGTGCGGCGGCTCGCTCGCCCATCCGCCGCACCATGGCGTCGGGCGCGTTGGCCGCCTTGGCGGCACTTTCGGCTTCGTCGCCGATGAACGCGCGTGCGTCCGACGTTGCGTCCACCCGCCGAAGCAGGCCGCGCAGGAAGTGGCAGAAGGCCATCGCCTCCATCAGCAGGCCGCGCAGTTCCGCCCGGTTTTCGATCAGCCCGGTGCTGGCGCGCGCCAGATTGCGAATGTCGAAGACAAGCTGACCCCACAGCTTGCGCGCTTCCCACCAGCGGTCATAGGCGGCATTGTTGCGGAAACCGAGATAGATCGACAGCGCCACACCGAGCAAGGCGAACGGCGCGGGGCCGGCATTGCCGAGGTCGAGCTTCAGCGCTCTGACCGCCAGCACCACCAGCGCGCCATAGACGCCGAAGCCGAAGATCTGCGGCAGGATGCGCGGCACCACCGAGCCGCGCATGATGAAGAACAGATGCAAGAATCCCGGGCGCGGGCGAACGATCATCGAAACCCCTTTCACGGACCGGCAATGATCCTGATCGGTTCCATTGTTTGACGCAATACACGCATAAGCCCAGCCGCCAGCGACATGGCGATGTCGTCTTGCCGGCCTGGGCCCGAGCACGTTATCGAAAATCCGCAAGACATTCGGGAGCAATCAATGGCCGGCGAGACCGATCTGAAGAAACTGCTGGCAACGATGACGCCGGAATTGCGTCCCGGCGTCCACGTCTTCGCCACATTGCCGCCCGATGCGCCCGTACCAGACGCCTTTGAGCCAGTGATGCTGTTTCGCGAGCGCGAGGGCACGACGGTGATCGCGCTAGAGGAGAAAGCCAAGGCCGCTGGCCTGGAGATCGTGTTTCGCTGCCGCATGGTGACGCTGAACATCCATTCGTCGCTGGAGGCGGTAGGCTTTCTCGCCGCCATCACCACGCGTCTTGCCGCCGCCGGCATGGGCGTCAATCCGGTCTCGGCCTTCTACCACGACCATCTGTTCGTCCCGGCCGACCGGGCGGAGGAGGCGATGGCGATACTGACGAAGCTGGCGGAAGAGAATCGTGGGTGAGGCGGGCGCCTTGTGTCTGGAAATGTGGGCGCTGCCCCTCATCCCCTGCCGGGACCTTCTCCCCGTAAAACGGGGAGAAGGGGCTAACCGGCCGAAGGCCGAGCCCGCGACCGCAGGCCGCCGGTCGTCCGGCGCCCCCGCGGAGGGCCCGCCGCGGCAGCGGCGATACGGCCCGTGAGCGAAAACTATGCCGCCTTTTTCTTCGGCTGGATCAGCCCGCGCTCGATCAGCAGCTCCGCGATCTGCACGGCGTTGAGTGCGGCGCCCTTGCGCAGATTGTCGGAGACGATCCACATCGACAGGCCGTTGTCGATGGTCGAATCCTCGCGGATGCGCGAGATGAAGGTGGCGTCCTCGCCGGCCGAGTCCAGCGGCGTGATGTAGCCGCCGTCCTCGCGCTTGTCGAGAACCTGGCAGCCCGGCGCTTCGCGCAGGATCTCACGTGCTTCGTCGGCGGTGATCGGCTTTTCGAACTCGATGTTGACCGCTTCCGAATGGCCGATGAACACCGGCACGCGCACGCAGGTCGCCGTCAGCTTGATCTTGGGGTCGAGCATCTTCTTGGTCTCGGCGACCATCTTCCACTCTTCCTTGGTGAAGCCGTCGTCGAGGAAGACGTCGATATGCGGGATGACGTTGAAGGCGATGCGCTTGGTGAACTTCTTGACGTCGACCTGGTCGGCGACGAACACGGCGCGGGTCTGCGTGAACAGCTCGTCCATGCCTTCCTTGCCGGCGCCGGAGACCGATTGATACGTGGCGACGACGACGCGCTTGATGGTGGCGAAGTCGTGCAACGGCTTCAGTGCCACGACCAGTTGCGCCGTCGAGCAGTTCGGGTTGGCGATGATGTTCTTGCGCGTGAACAGCGAAATCGCGTCCGGATTCACCTCCGGCACGATCAGCGGCACGTCCTGATCGTAGCGGAAAGCCGACGAGTTATCGATGACGACGCAGCCCTGCTTGCCGATCTTCGGCGACCATTCCTTAGAGACGTTGCCGCCGGCCGACATGATGCAGATGTCGGTGTCGGAAAAATCATATTGGTCGAGCGTCTTGACCTTCAGCGTGCGGTCGCCGAACGACACTTCCGTGCCCTGGCTGCGCCGCGAGGCCAGCGCCACCACCTCGCTCACCGGAAAGCCGCGCTCTTCCAGTATGTTGAGCATTTCCCGGCCCACATTGCCCGTGGCGCCGACGATTGCAACCTTGAAACTCATCGAAATCTCCTGTCCTCTCCGCTCGGTTTTGGAGAAAACCCGCCGGCCGATGCGGGTTTCAACCCCCGGGCCGGACCCGGCAGAGGGTGGTTAGGCCAAGGGAATCAGACCGTTTTAGTGGTCGTTTTAGCCGTAGTTTTGCTGGAACGAGGAGACGCGCCGACACGCCCGGCCCAATGGTTCGCATTGCGGCCGGGAAAGTCGAATGCAAGAAGCGCCATCAAAAGGCCGCGCATCGAAACTATCCCGTTCGGTGCCGGCTTTTACGCGGTTTGCGTAAAGAGTCAATCGCGATGCGGCGAGGCGGCTTGCCCTGTACAATGGCGGCGGCGCGAAGTACGAACGATTGGATCGTTTGGCTTGTGGCGCTCCTGGCGCTCGCCGACGGATGACCCATTGCCGGGCATAAAAGAATCCGAATTCCGAAAGAAGCATATGTCCAATTTCGAAGCACTTGTCCCTGCGCTGGCAAAGGCGCTGGAAAAACGCGGTTATGTCGAGCTGACACCGGTGCAGAAGGCGGTTCTCGAGCTCGGGCAGGCCGATGCGCTGGTTTCGGCGCAGACCGGCTCCGGCAAGACCGTCGCCTTCGGGCTGGCCCTGGCGCCGACCCTCCTCGATGGCGCCGAGCGCTTTTCCCACGCCGCCGCACCGCTGGCGCTGGCCGTCGCGCCGACGCGCGAGCTCGCTTTGCAGGTAACGCGCGAGCTCGAATGGCTCTATGAACTGACCGGCGCAGCGATAGCGTCCTGCGTCGGCGGCATGGACATGCGCACCGAGCGACGCACGCTGGAACGCGGCGCCCACGTCGTCGTCGGCACGCCTGGCCGGCTGCGCGACCACATCACCCGCAACTCGCTCGACATGTCTGAACTGAAGGCAGTCGTGCTCGACGAAGCCGACGAGATGCTCGATCTCGGCTTTCGCGAGGATCTGGAATTCATCCTCGACGCTGCCCCTGCCGAGCGTCGCACGCTGATGTTTTCGGCTACCGTGCCGCGCTCCATCGCCACGCTGGCCAAGGGCTACCAGCGCGATGCGGTACGCATCTCGGCCTCCGGCGAGGAAAAGCAGCACCTCGACATCGAATACCGGGCGCTGAGGGTGGCCCAGCCCGACCGGGAAAACGCCATCATCAACGTGCTGCGCTATTACGAGGCGAAGAACGCACTGGTGTTCTGCAACACCCGCGCCGCCGTCAATCACCTGACCGCGCGCTTCAACAACCGCAACTTTTCCGTCGTGGCGCTTTCGGGCGAGCTGAGCCAGAACGAGCGCAGCCACGCGCTGCAGGCGATGCGCGACGGCCGCGCAAAAGTCTGCATCGCCACCGACGTGGCGGCGCGCGGCATCGATCTGCCCAATCTTGAACTGGTGATCCACGCCGACCTGCCGACCAATCCGGAGACACTTCTGCACCGAAGCGGGCGGACGGGACGGGCGGGACGCAAAGGCGTCAGCGCGCTGATCGTGCCCAACAATGCCCGCAGGCGCACCGAACGGCTGCTGCAAAGCGCCGGCCTTGCGGCGACATGGGCAAGCCCGCCTTCGGCCGACGACGTCCTGCGCCGCGATGACGAGCGCATCCTCGCCGATCCGGTCTTCAGCGAGCCTGTGACGGATGATGAGCGCGGCTTCGTCAGCACGCTTCTCGACCAACGTGGCGCCGAACTGGTGGCGGCGGCCTTCGTGCGGATGTGCCGCTCCAGCCGCTCGGCGCCCGAGGATCTCCTTGACGTCGCTCCGTTCACGCCGTCAGGCGACAGGTCCTCTGGCGACAGATCCGCCCGTCGCGACGAGGCGCCAAGCCGCCGCGACGATTTCGGCGACAGCGTCTGGTTCACGCTGTCGGTGGGGCGCCGGCAGAATGCCGAGCCACGCTGGCTGATCCCGATGCTGTGCCGGACCGGCGGCATCTCCAAGCGCGAGATCGGCGCCATCAAGATGCAGCCGGAGGAAACCTTCGTGCAGATCGCGGCGGATTGGGCCGACCGGTTTCTCCACGCGATCGGCCCCGACCGCAAGCTGCAGAACAACATCGCGGTGAAGCGGCTGGACGGCACGCCCGACCTGTCGCGGGCCGGCTATCAGGAACCACGACCGGATAAGAAACCGCACCGTGGCAAGCGGACGTTCGACCAGAACGCGCCCAAATTCGAGAAGCGCGCACCGTCAGCCGATCAGCGCCCTGCCGCGTTCGAGGCAAAGCCTTGGGCCGGTAAGGCAGGCAAGCCGAAATTCGACAAGGCCGGACCCGCCAAGAACAAGAAATCGAAGAAGCGGCCGGCCTGAATTATGCGATCTTGACAGGTGGCCAAAGAACGCCGCGGAAAACGAAAGCTGTAGCAAGGTTCTGCACGTCGCTTCGCTCCTGCCGCCCCGGGGATGACGAAGGCATGGTGGCGCGACATGCCCGCAGCTCCATTTCGCACGCACCCCTTGCGGTCTGCCGCAACTTTGAACAGTCTGGCCAGCGGGACGAGGGGCAGGACATGCGCGGCGAAGTGCTTCACTATGACGAGGACCACGGCTTCGGTTTCATCACCGGAGCCGACGGCAACCGCTACACGTTCGCGCGCGAGGATCTGCGCCGAGAGGCGACGATAGGCAGGGGCACAGCCATCGAGTTCCAGCCGGCTGGCGGACGGGCACGCGACGTTTTTTCGGTCCGCGCCCAAACCGCCAGTCCGACGGACGCATCCGTCGCCCCGTCTCAGGCCGGCAATGCGCCCGGGGCGCCGCAACATTTCGGCCGGTCCGCTGAAAGTCGTCCCGCCGCGGCTACCGGATTGTGGGATTATTTCTGGCGGGGCCTGACTGAAAATTACTTCAACTTCGCCGGTCGTGCCCGCCGCAAGGAATATTGGGGCTTTTGCCTGTCCTGGACGATCGCGCAGATTGTGGTCATCGGCATTGGCCTCTTCATCGACGACGCCATGGGCAATATTGACGAATTGCCGCAGTGACGGTCGGTCTTTGCGGCACGTTTGTGCTGGCGACGATCCCGCCATGGGTCGGACTGAACGTGCGTCGCTTGCACGACATCGGCCTGACCGGCTGGCTTTTTTTGGCGGTGCTCATCCCAACCATCGGCTGGCTGATTATCCTGGTCTTCGCGCTGATCCCGACGCAGGCCCGTGAAAACCAGTGGGGTCCGGTGCCGGCGGGCGTCAGGGCCTAGCCGCGTCCCCAGGCTCAGCCCAGGAACTTGGCAATGATCGCGTCGCCCATCTGAGTGGTGCCGACCTCGGTCATGCCCTCGGAAAGAATATCCCTTGTGCGCAAGCCCTGGTCGAGCACGGCGGCGATGGCGCTTTCCAGACGGTCGGCCTCGGCCACCATGCCGAAGGAATAGCGCATGCACATGGCGAAGGAGGCGATCATGGCGATCGGGTTGGCGATGCCCTTGCCTGATATGTCGGGCGCGGAGCCATGCACCGGCTCGTAGAGCGCCTTGCGCTTTTTCGTCTTGGCATCCGGCGCGCCGAGCGACGCCGACGGCAGCATGCCGATCGAGCCGGTCAGCATGGCGGCGATGTCGGACAGCATGTCGCCGAACAGATTGTCGGTGACGATGACATCGAACTGCTTGGGCCAGCGCACCAGCTGCATGCCGCCGGCATCGGCCAGCATGTGGTCGAGCTTGACGTCGGCATATCTGGCCTTGTGAGTCTGCGTGACGACCTCGTTCCACAACACGCCTGATTTCATCACATTGCGCTTTTCCATCGAGGTGACGTGGTTCTTGCGGGTGCGCGCCAATTCGAACGCAACTCCCGAAATGCGCTCGATCTCGAACGTGTCGTAGACCTGCGTGTCGATGCCGCGTTTTTGGCCATTGCCGAGATCGATGATCTGCTTCGGCTCGCCGAAATATACGCCGCCGGTGAGTTCGCGCACGATCAATATATCGAGCCCTTCGACCACCTCCTGC
Organism: Mesorhizobium sp. WSM4807; assembly: GCF_055811615.1. Taxonomy (NCBI): domain Bacteria; kingdom Pseudomonadati; phylum Pseudomonadota; class Alphaproteobacteria; order Hyphomicrobiales; family Phyllobacteriaceae; genus Mesorhizobium; species Mesorhizobium sp. WSM4807. The sequence continues at coordinate 167,340 of NZ_JBVVQY010000012.1, read as the reverse complement.
TTGAGCGAGGAGGACGCCGCCAGCGCCGGATAGCAGATGGCGGGCCTGAGATTGGCGAACAGCTCCATGTCCTTGCGCAGCCGCAGCAGTCCGGCTTCCGGGCGCACTTCATAAGGCACCGCATCCCATTTCGGCCCGCCGACGGCGCCGAACAGCACCGCGTCGGCAGCCATCGCCTTGGCCATATCGGCATCGGAAATCGCCGCGCCATGCGCGTCATAAGCGCAGCCGCCGACCAGCCCCTCATCGGTGACGAAACCACTGCCGAGCTTGTCGTTCATGGCGGCGATCAGCTTCTTCACCTCGGCCATCGCCTCGGGGCCGATGCCGTCGCCGGCGAGCAGGAGAAGATTTTTCGAAGCCATCGGAACCGTCCTAACTGTGGCGCATGACCCCGAAATCGGATCGATTTCGGAAAGGATCATGCGCAGAACTATAATTCGACGGCGTCCTTTGCGCGTCCAAAAGGACGCGCGACGCTGTCGTGAGCCGCGGCCTTGCTAAACGCCAAGCGGCTCACGCGCAAGCGTTTGGTTCAGAGCATCTTTGGCGATGCTTCGCGCTCCTTCTGCCCCGCCGACGTCGTGCAAGCTTCTGCGCCGCCGCCGCGCTCAGGCCGTGCGCCTGAGCGCCGTTACTTCGATCTCGATCTTCATTTCCGGCTTGTTGAGCTGGCAGACGATCATCGTCGCCGCCGGCCTGATGTCGCCAAAGGCCTCGCCGAGGATCGGAAAGACGATGTCGACGAAAGCCGCGTCGGTGATGTAGTAATGCGCCCGCACCACATCGGCCATCTCGAAGCCGCCATCCTGCAACGCCCTGGCGATCGTCGCCAGGCAATTGCGCGTCTGCGCCTCGACCGTCTCCGGCATCGACATGGTCGCATAGTCGTAGCCGGTCGTTCCGGCAACGAAACACCAGTCGCCCTGTACCACGGCACGCGAATAACCGGCGGCCTTCTCGAACGGCGATCCGGTGGAGATCAGTTTTCGCATGGTTCCCTCGTATATTCTTCAGGGCATATTGAGCTGAAGAAGTGCCTTCCGGCTATGGGCCAGGCGGGGGTGTTTCTCGAACAGACCTCAATTCACATCGAGAGCGTAGGAACAGCCGGCGAGCACCTTGCCGGGATGTGAATCAACGGCTGAGACATTGAGCGCAATGCGCGTGGAAAATGTCACGCCGTCGGCTTCCTTGCTGCTTTCGACGAGCACCTTCTCGCCGAGGAATTTGCCCGCCGTCGCGACTTCGGGTGCGATGCCGAGCTCGCGGGCGAGCTTTGGTGCGGAAACGCCGTCAAGCACTGCCATTGGCCCTGTCGCCGTAAAGACGATGGACGCCGTTTCGCGCCAGAAGACGCCGACCGTGGCCGGCAGCTCGAATTGCCTGAGGAAAGCATTGCTGGCAGGAACTTCCTTCCAGCCAAGTTTTGCGGGCGCATCGGGGCGGTCGCTCAGCCAAAGGGCAAAACCATTATAGGTAGGAACGTCAGCCCTGCACTCGATCAGCGCGGGAAGGTCGAGGGAGGCGGGGTCATAGTCGTTGGCTTTGGCAACAGCCAAGTTCGTCAGGACAGCCAACGCGGGCAGGAAAACGGTTCCAAGAGTGGCCAAGCGCCTGGGCACATCACGCTCAATAATGCGCGTAGCCGCTCAATGGGCATTTCTGGGAAATGGGAACCTGGAAGGTGCCGTCAACACCGTTGCAGGTACGGAACTTGAGCGTCCACGGCGCCGAGATAGCCGCCTTTGGCTTGCCCTCGATGACCGTCGGGACTCCGGAACCGTGCGCGTAGCCGCTCAACGGGCATTTCTGGGAAGCGGGAATCTGGATGGGGCCGTCAACACTTTTGCAGGTGCGGAATTTGGAGTTCCGCGGCACCGGGGTAGCCGCCTTTGGATTGCCCTCAATGACCATCGGGACTCTGGAACCCTGCGCGTAGCCGCTTAACGGGCATTTCTGGGAAGCGGGAATCTGGAAGGGGCCGTCAAAACTTTTGCAGGTACGGAACTTGGACCCCGCCGAGGCTTGCGTGGATTGACACCCGGTAAAAACGGCGATCGCCGCAAGCAGAAGAAAAATTCTGTTTTTCACTGTCAAAGCCCTCCGACCCGCAAGAGAAGTAAGATCCAATCACCGAAAGGTCAAACAGGAAACGACCTGAGAGCGCGGCCTCTATTATATTAGAGACACCAAATAAAACCCGGCGTCTTCACCGGGTTCCGAACTCGTCTAAGCTTTGGGCCTGTTGGAATATCAACCTTTGCGGTTGCGCGCGGCAAGCGTCCGCAGCCTCAGCGCGTTGAGGCGGATGAAGCCTTCGGCGTCCTTCTGGTCGTAGGCGCCACGGTCGTCCTCGAAGGTGACCAGCGCGTCGGAATAGAGCGTCTTCTTCGACTTGCGGCCGGTGACGATGACGTTGCCCTTGTAGAGTTTTAGCCGCACCGTGCCTTCGACATCTTCCTGGCTCTTGTCGATCATCGCCTGCAGCATCAGGCGCTCCGGCGCGAACCAGAAGCCGTTGTAGATCAGCTCGGCGTAGCGCGGCATGAACTCGTCCTTGAGGTGGGCGGCGCCACGGTCCAGCGTGATCGATTCGATCGCCCGGTGGGCTGATATCAGGATGGTGCCGCCGGGGGTCTCGTAGACGCCGCGCGATTTCATGCCGACGAAACGGTTCTCGACAAGGTCGAGCCGGCCGATGCCGTTGTCGCGGCCGAGATCGTTGAGTGCGGCCAGCATCGTCGCCGGCGACAGTTTTTTGCCGTCGAGCGCGATCGGATCGCCCTTCAGGAATTCGATTTCGATCTCGGTGACCTTGTCCGGCGCATCCATCGGCGAGATGGTGCGCTGATGGACGAACTCCGGCGGCTCGCTCCACGGGTCTTCCAGCACTTTGCCCTCGGAAGACGAGTGCAGAAGGTTGGCGTCGACCGAAAACGGCGCGTCGCCCCTCTTGTCCTTCGGCACCGGGATCTGGTGCTGCTCGGCGAAGTTGATCAGGTCGGTGCGCGACTTGAACGACCAGTCGCGCCATGGCGCGATGACCTTGATGTCGGGGTTGAGCGCATAGGCCGAGAGCTCGAAGCGGACCTGGTCGTTGCCCTTGCCGGTGGCGCCATGCGCAATCGCAGCGGCGCCGGTCTCCCTGGCGATCTCGACCAGGTGCTTGGAGATCAGCGGCCGCGCGATCGAGGTGCCGAGCAAATACGTGCCTTCATAGACGGCATTGGCGCGGAACATCGGGAAGACGAAATCGGAGACGAATTCCTCGCGCACATCCATGATGCGGATGTCCTTGATGCCCATCATCTCGGCCTTGCGCCGCGCCGGCTCCAACTCGCCGCCCTGGCCGAGATCGGCGGTGAAGGTGACGACTTCGGCGCCAAGCTCGGTCTGCAGCCATTTCAGGATGATGGAAGTGTCGAGGCCGCCGGAATAGGCGAGCACGACCTTCTTGACGGCTTTTGCTTTTGACATGCTGGGGGACATATTGGCGGTTCCGCGACAGGAGTTCTCGCCGGGCGAGGTATCACGGGCTTTCCGGACTGCGCAAGAGACGAACGGATTTCAGGCCGTCGGTGAAGCTGCCGATCTCCGCGCAAGCGGGGAGATCGGATGTCGCTGCGGCCTTCGCCAACTACCAACGGCGCCGACATCGATGTTTCGACCGGCTGGATCAGACGCTTTGCTGGCGAGAAGCTGGCATCTATAAAGCACCTGCGGTATAGGCTGCGCTTTCTTTATCCAGGGGCCCGCAGATGTCCTTCATTCCCGATACCACCACGCTGATCCAGTTCGCCATCGCCACCGTGATCCTGGCGATCACGCCTGGGCCTGACATGACGCTGTTCGTGTCGCGCACGCTGAGCCATGGCCGCGCCACCGGCTTTGCCTCGATGGCTGGCGCGTTGTGCGGCACACTGATCCACACCACGCTGGTCGTGATCGGCATCTCGGCGCTGATCGTCGCCTCGCCGATGTCCTTCCTGGCCCTGAAGATCTTCGGCGCCGGCTATCTCGTTTTCCTGGCCTGGCAGGCGATCACCAAGGGGTCGGCGTTTTCGCCGGAGAAGAAGACCGGGCCTGAGATTTCGCTGTTTCGCGCCTGGGCGGCGGGGCTTGGTGTCAATCTGCTCAACCCGAAGATCATCCTGTTCTTCATGACCTTCCTGCCGCAGTTCGTCTCCGCGCACGACCCAAACGCGCCCGGAAAACTGTTCTTCCTCGGCGCGATGTTCGTCGTGCTGTCGATCCCGGTAACGGCGCCGATGGTCTTTGCGGCAGAAAAATTCTCGACGGCGATGAAGACCAGCCCGCGGGTGACGCGCGCCGTCGACTATCTGTTCGCCGGGGTGTTTTCGGCCTTCGCGCTCAAGATCCTGACCGCCCAGGCGAAATAGGGCGTCCAACCTGACGCCAGCTCCCGGCTGAGCGCCCGGCGCTCAGCCAGTAGAAAATGCCGCCGACCATGCCGCAGCCGATCACGGCAGCGGCGACGCGCGGATCGGTGATCTCGAAATTGGCGTCGGCGGTCTGGTAGGTGAAGCCGAGGAAGACCGCCGCGACCACCGCGCCCGCCAGCGCATAGAACAGCCAGTCGCGCCGTCCGAGGATTTCCGAGACGAGAATCGCGACCGCTGCCGGCATAAAGGCGAAATAGGCGACGAACAGCGCGACGAAGGGGATTGAAAACCACAGCGAGGCCTGCGCTGCCGGCTGCGTCTCGTCCGTCATCAGTCCAAGAGAGGCCAGAAACATGATGTTGAGGAACGCGCTGGCCGCCAGCGCGGCGACGCCATAACCGATCAGGATGACGGCGAAGCGGATGAGGTAGAGGACAAGGCGGTTCACGCCTCGCCGTGCCCCACGATCATCATTGCTTCCAGCGCCAGCCGGTCGACCTTGCGCATGCGCTCGGACTCCGACTTGAGCTGGCCGCAGGCGGCGAGGATATCGCGGCCGCGCGGCGTGCGGATCGGCGAGGCATAGCCGGCATTGTTGATATAGTCGGCGAATTTCTCGATCGTCTCCCAGTCAGAGCACTGGTAGTTGGTGCCCGGCCACGGGTTGAACGGGATCAGATTGATCTTGGCCGGAATGCCCTTGAGCAGCTTGATAAGCCCCTTGGCGTCCTCGATCGAATCGTTGACGTCCTTCAGCATCACATATTCGAAGGTGATGCGCCGGGCATTCGACAGGCCGGGATAGGCGCGGCAGGCGGCGATCAGCTCTTTCAACGGATATTTCTTGTTGATCGGCACCAAAAGGTCGCGCAAATCGTCACTGGTGGCGTGCAGCGAGATCGCCAGCATGACGCCGATCTCCTCGCCGGTGCGAAAGATCTCCGGCACGACGCCGGAGGTCGACAGCGTGATGCGTCTTTTCGACAGGGAAAGCCCATCGCCGTCCGACGCGATCAGCAGCGCCTTCTTCACCGCCTCGAAGTTGTAGAGCGGCTCGCCCATGCCCATCATGACGACGTTGGACACTTTCCGGCCCTCGGCCGGCACGATGGCGCCATCGGGTGTGTCGCGGTCGGGGAAATCGCCGAGCCGGTCGCGGGCGGTCAAAAGCTGGGCGAGAATTTCCTCGGCGGTGAGATTGCGCACCAGCTTCTGCGTGCCGGTGTGGCAGAAGGAGCAGGTCAGCGTGCAGCCGACCTGCGACGAGATGCAGAGCGTGCCACGGCCTTCTTCGGGAATGTAGACGGTCTCGATCTCGACCGGCCGGCCGGCGCCGCGCGGCGGAAAACGAAACAGCCATTTGCGCGTGCCGTCGGAGGAAATCTGCTCCTCGACGATCTCTGGCCTGGCGACGGTGAAATGCTTGTGGAGCTCGGCGCGCAAATCCTTGGAGATGTTGAACATGCCGGCAAAGTCGGAGACGCCGCGCACATACATCCAGTGCCAGAGCTGCTGGGCGCGCATCTTGGCCTGGCGCTCCGGCACGATGCCTGATGCAACCAGGGCAGCGCCAAGCTCAGCCCGGGTCAGGCCGATCAGCGACGGTATTTCGGCCGGCGTGGCGCGGGCGCGCAACGCGTCACGGGCGCCTTCGGCGGTGAGGTCGAATGAAAGGGTCATTGTTGCGCCAATATAACCGATTTGCGGCCGATTACAGCATCGTGCTGGAAATGAAGCGCGGCGCATAGCACAGGTTGACGGCGGAGTCATGGGTGGCGGCGGTGCAAGGCTCGCCGCAATGTGCCGGCCGGGCGGCGTTTTAAAAAGCAAAAAGCCGGGCTTGCGGCCCCGCCCTTACTCAAACTCCGCTTCGCCTATGGCTATTTGCACTTGGCGATGGACGACAGCGCCGCCGAAATGCCTTTCAGTGAAAAGACATAGGTGGTGGTGTTGCCGCGGCCGGACTTCGCCTGCACCTTCATGTCGCTGCCGGTTTTCATCGCGGCGATCAGCACCGGCTCCTCGGCGGCGTTCTCGACCCAGGCCGACTTGCCGCGGGTGAACATCGAAAAGCTCTTGCCGTCGATGGTGACGGTGGCCTTGGAGTTTTCCTGGAAATTGTAGCCGGCGATGAATTGCGGCTCGTAGGAGACCTGCTGTCCCGGCCGCTGGCTGACGAAGAAGAACATGTCGCCATGGTCAAGCGTCGGCGGCTGCTTGTCGGTCGGCACGGTCAACACATAGCAAACCTTGCCGCCCGACGCCTGGTAGCTGTAGGTGCCCCAGGCATTGTGCTGGCCGATCTTGGTCGCCGACTGCGCCAGAGCCGGCGCTGTCATGGCCACCAGTGCCAGGCTCGAAATTGTAGCAATCAATCCGCGCATCGCTTTTCCCATATATGGTGCGGAGGCAGGCCGGCTCAGCGTCCTGCCCGTCGCTTCATTTTGATTTAATCTGGGTTACCAAACGGTGAATTTCCCTTGGGAAAAGGACATCCACCCCAGGAAACCGCCGCCATTCTTGCGCCCGTCGCTCGAAAAGCGGCAGTTGCAACGTCCCTTTCGCGACTTGAAGGCCACGAAAGCGGCAAGAGTTTGACTTTTCTGCCTTGTCGTCGGCTCAGCTGTTGTCGGCAATCGCCTGCTTGGCGGCGAGCCGATGCGCTGATGTGATGTGGGCTTTGACGGTGGTGATCGCGGCGGTCAGCACCGCGATGTCGTCGGTAAAGCCCAGTCCGAAGACGAAGTCGGGGATGACGTCCGTCGGCAGCACGAAATAGCCGAGCGCCGCCACCAGGATGCCCTTGGCGCGCAGTGGCGTGTTCTTGTCCATGGCGCAGTAGTAGGCGGCGACCAGCTCTTCCATGAACGGGATCTGCCGGGCAGCCCTCTTGGCGGTGCGCCAGAATTTCTCGCGCACTTCGCTCTCCTCGCCCGGCTTGCCGCTAAAGCCGAAGAAATCAAAACCTGATTTTTGCGCCATCAGTCTCTCCTAACGGGGCTACGCATGTCGTTCCACGCGCGCCTGCCAGCGGAAAATGTGGTGAAAGCAGTGCCCCACTACAAGATGCCGCTGTCTCGACGCAGCGATTCTGACAGCTTGGAAAGGACCGGCAGCGAACGTCGGGAACCAGCGAGTTCAACCGCCGAAATAGCGGTCCATCGTCTTGGCCAGTTCGAAATCGAGCGCCGTCAGGCCGCCGGCATCATGGGTGTTCAGCGTCACGTTCACGGTCTTGTAGACATTCGACCAGTCGGGGTGATGGTCCATCTTCTCCGCCGCCAGGGCGACACGGGTCATGAAGGCGAAGGCTTCGGAAAAACTCCTGAAGGTGAAGGTGCGAGCGATCGAGCCGCCGTCCCTGGCCAGCGACCAGCCGTCGAGCCCGGCCAGCGCCTCGGCGACCGCCTCCTTGCTCAGTTTCTCTCTCGTCATAATCGTTTCCCGTGCTATCTGGATTCGCAGTCTTCAGCATAGTGCCGGATCTATGAGCGCAAAGCCGATAAAATCCATTCTTTTCGTCTGTCTCGGCAATATCTGCCGCTCACCGTTGGCGGAGGGCGTGTTGCGCGTCGTCCTGGCGGAGCGCGGTCTCGATCGGGATATCCTGCTTGATTCGGCCGGAACCAGCGACTGGGAAGCCGGTTCGGCGCCCGACCCGCGCTCGATGTCGATCGCAGAGCGGCACGGCATCGATATTTCCAGACAGCGGGCGCGCAAGCTGACGCAGGACGATTTTTCGCGTTTCGACCTCATTCTCGCCATGGACCGATCGAATCTCCGGGATCTGAAAGCGCTGGCGCCTGCCGCCATGCGCGACCGTGTCCATCTGTTCCTGGAGTTCGCGGAGGGAAGGGCGAGCGACGTGCCGGACCCTTATCACGAGGGGCCGGATGCGTTTGCCTTGGTCTACCGCATGATCCGCGAGGCGTCGGAGGCGCTGGCGACGCGGCTCGAGGCGCGGCTGTCGGCGCCCGACAGCGGCCAGGCCTCCTCGACGACGTAGGGTCCGCCGCCGACCGAATCGCGCGACGACATCAGGACGAAGCGACCGACACGGAAGGGCAGCGTCGAAAAATTGCCGCGTGCCGAAAGATACTGGGCGACGTCGAGCGGGCTCGAATTGCGTAAGCGGGCCAAGGTCACATGCGGCATGAACTTGCGCGGATCAGCGGGGATGCCGAGGCGCTGGCAGATGCGCTCGATCTCGGCTTGCAGTGCCGAAAGGTCGGGCGAGGCGGAGACGCCGGCCCACACCGCATGCGGTTTCTTCTGGCCGAAGGCGCCGACGCCGGACAGCGTCAGCGGGAAGGACGGGCGGTGGACGCGGTCGAGTGCGTTGGCGATATCGTCGGCGACATGGCCCTCGACATCGCCGATGAAACGCAGCGTCATGTGGTAGTTCTCGACGTCGATCCAGCGAGCCCCGGGCAGGCCGCCCCGGAGCAGGGACAGCGAAAGGGCGGCGTCACGCGGAATTTCGAGGGCGGTGAAAAGACGTGGCATGGGAAGCCTCCTGTCCTCGAATCGAACTCTTGTCGCTAGCGAATCATTGATAATCGAACGGGGCAAGCGGTTTATTGGTCGCAGCCCTGCCTAAAATTCAAATCGTCCCGGCGGAACGCGTAGCCTCATCCAGTCCTTCAAGAGTTGTCCTGAACCATGGCAATGGCCTTTTCGACATCCGGCAAAATGCGCTCGACCATAAGGTCGACGCCTTGCGCATTCGGGTGCAGACCGTCGAGTTGCAAAGCCGGCTCGCCGGCGACGCCGTCGAGAAAGAACGGATAGAGCGGGACGCCGTATTTTTCCGCCAGTTCCGGAAAGATCGCGTCAAAGCCGTTCTGGTAGTCGGCGCCGAGATTGGGTGCGGCGCGCATGCCGGCCAGCAGCACCGCGATCTTGCGCTGCTTCAGCTTCGCCAGCATGGCGTCCAGATTCTTTTGCGTGATGGCGGGAGAAACGCCGCGCAGCATGTCGTTGGCGCCGAGTTCGAGGATGACGAGCTGCGTGCCGTCCGGCACCGACCAGTCGAGCCGCGACAGGCCGCCACTCGACGTGTCGCCGGAGACGCCGGCATTGGCGACTGTCACATCGTGGCCCTTGGCGCGAAGTGCTGCCTCAAGTTTTTGGGTGAAGCCTTCGTCCGATCCGAGGCCAAAGCCCGCCATCAGGCTGTCGCCGAAGCCGACGATCTTGAAGGGCTCGGCGCGCGCCGACGAAATGGCGCCGCAAAATCCGAGGAAAAGGATCAAGGCTGCGGCAAGAGTGTGTTTGAAAGCCATGCGGCAGGCCCCATATGACCGAGAACATTATACCAGCGGATCCTGGCCACCCCTTTCCCATATAGGACGATTTTATTTTGACAGAAACCGTCATCGCGCTGAAAAATGTATCGCTGACGCTCGGCGAAGGCGCGTCTTCCGTCCAAGTGCTGAAAGGCGTCAGCCTCGATGTGGCCGATGGCGAGGCGACCGGCATCGTCGGGCCGTCGGGCTCGGGAAAGTCGACGCTGCTGATGGTTTTGGCCGGGTTGGAAAGGGTCGATTCGGGTACGGTACGAATTGCCGGAGAATTGCTGAACGGCAGGAGCGAAGACCAGATCGCATCGTTTCGGGGGCGCAACATTGGCATCGTCTTCCAGTCCTTCCACCTCATCCCCAATATGACGGCGCTCGAAAATGTCGCAGTGCCGCTGGAACTTGCCGGCCATGCCGATCCGTTCGGGGTGGCGGCGCGGGAGCTGGAGGCGGTGGGCTTGAGTGATCGCATCACCCACTATCCCGGCGAATTGTCCGGCGGCGAACAGCAGCGTGTGGCGATCGCCCGGGCGCTGGCGCCTTCGCCGCGCATCCTGATCGCCGACGAGCCGACCGGCAATCTCGACCAGACCACGGGACGGCAGGTCGCCGATCTTCTGTTCGCCAAGGCTGCCGAGCGCGGCATGACGCTGGTGCTGGTCACCCACGATCCGGCGCTTGCCGCACGCTGCTCCCGGCAGGTATCGATGCGGTCGGGCCGGATCGAGGGCGCGCCATTGCTTAAAGTGACGGCGTAGCGCAAATGGCTGACAAGATCCCCTCATCCGGCCCTTCGGGCCACCTTCTCCCCGACGGGGAGAAGAGGCTGGCGCAGGCGTTGGCGACCTCTTCTCCGCTCGGGGAGAAGGTGGACGCCCACGGGTCTTGCCTTCGGCAAGCCCGAGGACAGGCTCCGCGGCCGGATGAAGCGGCCACTTGGGCGCGCACCTTTTCACTCGCCTTCCGCTTTTCGCTGCGCGAGATGCGCGGTGGGCTGTCCGGCTTCCTGATCTTCCTTGCCTGCATCGCGCTCGGCGTCGCGGCGATCGGCGGCGTCAATTCGGTGGCCCGGGCGATTACCGCCGGTGTCGCCAACGAGGGCCAGTCGCTGCTCGGCGGCGATCTTCGTTTCCAGCTCAATCAGCGCGCCGCGACGCAAGCCGAGCACGTCTTTCTTGAAGGGCTGGGCACTGTCTCGCACAGCGCCAACATGCGTTCGATGGCTCGGCTCGAGGACGGTTCCGATCAGGCGCTGGTCGAGGCCAAGGCGGTCGATGGAGCCTATCCGCTCTATGGCGCGCTGGAGACCGAGCCGGCGCTGTCGAAGCAGGAATTGTTCGGCGAAAAATCCGGTGTTTTCGGCGCTGCAGCACCCGACCTTTTGTTCGAGCGGCTGAACCTTGGGGTCGGCGACCGGCTGAAGCTGGGCAGCGCCACATTCGAACTGCGCGCCAGGCTCGTCAACGAGCCGGACGCGGTGTCCGACGGCTTCGGCTTTGCGCCGCGGCTGATGATCTCGACGGACGGGCTTGCCGCTTCCGGTTTGATCCAGCCCGGCAGCCTGGTCGAGAACGCCTACAAGGTCCGCCTGCCCGGCGGCACCGGCGAGGCGGGCATAAAAGCCATTCAGGATCAGGCGGCGGAGGATTTTCCCGAGTCCGGCTGGTCGATCCGCACGCGCAGCAACGCAGCACCGGCGTTGTCCTCCAACATCGAACGGTTTTCGCAGTTCCTGACGCTGGTCGGGCTGACGGCGCTGGTGGTCGGCGGCGTCGGCGTCGCCAATGCGGTGCGCGCCTATCTCGACGGCAAGCGCGGCGTCATCGCCACCTTCAAGAGCCTGGGGGCTTCGGGCGGTTTCGTCTTTACCGTCTATCTGGTGCAGATCCTGATGATCGCCGGGCTCGGCATCACGGTCGGCCTTGTGCTTGGCGCGCTGATGCCGTTTGCGGCGAGCGCGGTACTCCAGTCGGTCATTCCGGTGCCGGCGGAAGGTGGGTTCTATCCCGGCGCACTCGGCATGGCGGCGCTGTTCGGGCTGCTGGTGACGCTGGCTTTCGCCTTGCTGCCGCTCGGCCGTGCGCGCGACGTGCCGGCGACGGCGCTGTTTCGCGAGATGGGTTTTGAGGGCCGCGGTTTTCCGCGCCCGCTATACACGGCGGCGGCGCTCGGCATCGCGCTGCTCCTGGCGGCGCTGGCCATTCTGTTTTCCGGCGACCGCTATATCGCCTCGATCTTCGTCGGCGCCACCATTTTTGCTTTCCTGGTGCTACGCATCGTCGGCGCGCTGGTGCAGTGGGCCGCTAAAAAGAGCCCGCGCGTTGGCTCGACGGTGCTCAGGCTCGCCATCGGCAACATCCATCGGCCAGGTGCCTTGACGCCGTCGGTGGTGCTGTCGCTGGGGCTGGGATTGACGCTTCTGGTGACGCTGGCGCTGATCGACGGCAATCTCAGGCGGCAGATTTCCGGCAGCCTGCCGGAACAGGCGCCGAACTTCTTCTTCGTCGACATCCAGAGCAGCGACGTCGACGCGTTCTCTGCGCTGGTCGGCAGGCAAGCGCCGAAGGGCACGCTGGTCAAGGTGCCGATGCTGCGCGGCCGGGTGATGGCGCTGAACGGCGTCGACGTCGAAAAGGCTAGGGTTGCGCCGGAAGGGGCCTGGGTGCTGCGCGGCGATCGCGGGCTGACCTACGAGGCCAGTATTCCCGCGAATGCGACGCTGACCGAAGGCTCCTGGTGGCCGGACAACTATGCCGGCGAGCCGCTGGTGTCGTTTTCGGCCGAGGAAGGCGCAGAGATCGGGCTGAAGCTCGGCGACACCATCACCGTCAACGTGCTTGGCCGCAACGTGACGGCGAAGATCGCCAATTTCCGCCAGGTCGAATGGGAGACGATGGGCATCAATTTCGTCATGGTGTTCTCGCCCAGCACGTTTGCCGGCGCGCCGCATAGCTGGCTGGCGACGCTGACCGACAAGGGCGCGTCGCCGGCCGACGATGCCCGTCTTCTCAACGCCGTCACCCGTGCCTTTCCGGCGGTGACGACAGTAAGGGTCAAGGACGCGCTCGACATCGTCAACCGGCTGGTGGCGCAACTCGGCACCGCGATCAGGGCCGCGGCCGGCGTGGCGCTGATCGCCTCGGTGCTGGTGCTGGCCGGCGCGCTGGCCGCCGGCAACCGCGCCCGCATCCACGATGCAGTGGTGCTGAAGACGCTGGGCGCTACGAGGAAGACGCTGATCGCGGCCTTTTCGCTGGAATACATGCTGATCGGCCTCGCCACCGCGATCTTCGCGCTGGCGGCAGGCGGGATTGCGGCGTGGTTCGTTGTCGCGCGCGTCATGACGCTGCCGTCGCATTTCATGCCCGATGTGGCGGTGGCAACCATCATCTTTGCGCTGGTGGTCACGGTCGGCATTGGCCTCGCCGGCACCTGGCGGGTGCTGGGCCACAAGGCGGCGCCGGTGCTGCGCAATCTCTGATCTGCAGGCACCTGCAGGCTCAACGCGACCAGGATTCGGTTAAATCTTGTTAATGTTGGGCTTCGGAAGGCCGATAAATCCGGATTTTCGTGTCTTCACGAAGCATTACGCCCGGTTACGGTCTTGTTCTTGGCGCCAATAACCATCATATTTCGCCGCAGGCATGCTGGAGCCCCGCCAGCGGCGCCGCGGTCCAAATGGGCCGGACACCGGACGGGGCAGAAGCAATATGAGGATTTCCATGGCTGAACCCGTTCGCAATTATCAGACGCGTGCCGTGCCCGGCGCCGGCGTCGATGCTGCTATCGACCAGGGCCTGCGCGCCTATATGATCAAGGTCTACAATCTGATGGGGCTTGGCCTCCTCATCACCGGCCTCGCCGCGGTCGGAACGATCATGCTGGCCACCACCACCGATCCGGCTTCGGCGGTCGCCACGCTGCCGAATGGCGACATGCTGACCTCCTTCGGCTACGCGATCTTTGGTTCGCCGCTGAAATGGCTGGTGATCTTTGCCCCGCTGGCAGCGGTGATGTTCCTGTCGTTCCGTGTCCAGTCGATGAGCGTTTCGGCCGCGCAGACGACGTTCTGGGTCTATGCCGGCCTCGTCGGCCTGTCTCTGTCGTCGATCTTCCTGGTCTACACCACCGCCAGTATCTCGCAGACCTTCTTCGCCACCGCCGCCGCCTTTGGCGGACTGTCGCTCTACGGCTACACGACCAAGCGCGACCTTTCCGCGTTCGGTTCGTTCCTCGTCATGGGCCTGGTTGGTCTGATCATCGCGATGGTGATCAACATCTTCCTGCAGTCGTCGGCGCTTTCCTTCGCCGTTTCGGCGATCGGCGTGCTGATCTTCGCGGGTCTCACCGCCTATGACACGCAGAACATCAAGGAGATGTATTTCGAGGGCGACGAGACTGATGTCGCCGGCCGCAAGGCGATCATGGGCGCTCTGAGGCTCTATCTCGACTTCATCAACCTGTTCATGTTCCTGCTGCAGTTCATGGGCGACCGCCGATAGAGCCGGGTCCATCCCGATAAAGTCGGGATGGAGCTCTACCTTTTTGTTTGACCATGATCTTTTCCGAAAACCGGTTCCCACTTTTCGGGATCATGGTTAAGGCAAGTCCCTGGACCAGTGAGTTTGGAAAGGGCGGCCCAACGGCCGCCCTTTTCTTCTGCCCCGGTCTTTGATGAGATGGCCGGCAGATGATTGACGTGCATAAATTATGAGCAGCATCACAATACGCGCCGCGACTTCGGCCGATCTCGATCGGATCACGGATATCTATGCCGATGCGGTGACCCATGGCTCGGCGAGCTACGAACTGGAGCCGCCTGATCGCGCCGAGATGGGTGCGCGCTTCGATAGTTTGATGGCGGGCGGCTTTCCCTATCTGGTGGCGGAAAAAGACGGCATTGTGCTCGGCTATGCCTATGCCGGCCCCTTCCGGGCGCGGCCTGCGTACCGCTTTGTCGTCGAGGATTCCGTCTATGTCGCGCCCGAGGCCAAGGGCCGAGGCGTCGGGCTCAAGCTGATGCAGGCGCTGATCGAGGCGGCCGAGGCGGCGGGCTTCCGCCAGATCATCGCGGTGATCGGCGACGGTCGGCCGGACAGTGCCTCGGTGCTGCTGCATGAGAAGCTCGGCTTTCGCAATTCGGGCCGCCTGGAAGGCTCCGGCTACAAGCACGGGCGCTGGCTCGACACGGTGTTCATGCAACTGCCGATCAATGGCGGGGCTCTGGTTCCGCCCGATCCCAGCTCGTTGCCGGAACGGAGATTCCGCCAGCAGCAATAAGCAGTTAGGCCTCGACCAGCTTCAGCGTGCGCTCGAAAACGCCAAGCACGCGGCCAAGTTCCTGGCCGCGCTTGAGGATGCGGCCGCCGGCGGCAATGACGGCGAATGCGCCTTGCCGGCGCGCCAGCTTCGGATCCTTGACGATCTGGAACAGCGGCACCTCGCTGGTGCGACGAAAGACGGAAAAGACGGCGCGGTCGGTGAGATGGTCGATGGCGTAGTCGCGCCATTCATTGGCGGCGACCATGCGCCCGTAAAGCCTCAGGATCTGGTCCAATTCACGCCGGTCGAACCGCACCGGCTGGTCGAGGCGTTCGCCTCTTGCCTCATGCAGCGGGATCAGTATTGCGGATGCGTCCCCATCCTCCGTCCCGCTGCCGTGATCTGTCATGCCTCGATCCCTTCGAATGAATCTTGCGCCAACCAAAGTTGGCGCTTTCGCCGTGGAATTGCAAGCCCAGCCGGACAAAGGCGGCGCCGCACCGTTTCCCCAGTGTCCAGTCACGTTTATAAAACGCTCGTTGGAATTGGTGATGCTTCGCCACAATTCTGCCTTCTTTTATCCGCGCTAATGCCCCAATGTCCGACGAATTTATGGGTGTTGCCTGAGACGGTTCGGTCCGGCACTGGCTCGTAAACCCCAAGCCCCCCGCCCACGGGTCTGCGTCGGATCGAACCAACCTCGGTTTTTCCCTGGGAAAAATCGGGTGCGACGATCCCAAAACCTAAATGACCGGCGTCAGAAGCAAGCTGACGTCGGTTTTTTAATGGCCGAGTGATGCGCGCGGCCTTCCCTTCTCCGCTTGTGGGAGAAGGTGGCCTCGCCCACGGGTCTTGCCTCCGGCAAGCCCGAGGACAGGCTCCGCGAGGTCGGATGAGGGGTGTTGGCAATTTCCTTGAAATCGCCGCCACCTCATTCCTTCCAGCACCCCTTCATCCGTCTCGGCGCTGCGCGCCGATCCACACCCGGGGCGAGTCGCGGGCCTCGCCCGCCCTTCGGGCCCCACAAGGGGAGAAGGAGAGGTCCCCGCTCAAGGCTTGTGGATCAAGGCGGCGCCCAGGATGGGACCCGGCATGCCGTCCTTGCCCACCGATTGCAGCAGCACGGCGCAGCCGCCTTTCTTGGAAATCACGCTCATCGGCAATTCGTAGCGCTGCGCCTTGCCGTGCCACATGCCGGCGGTCTGGATGCCGGAGACGGCGTTCCAGTAAGTCATGCTGCGGCCGGTGTTTTCGCCCTTGCCGATTTTGATCGTCTGCGGCGGGTCGAAATAGACGATGACGACATGGGCATCGCTGGGGCCGGTCCCGGCATCGCCGGCGTCGATGGTGACGCGGTCGCTGGTCCGGCTGACCTTGATGCTGACCCGCATGCCTTCGCCTGATCCTTCCATGCGGGCGAGCGCGCCGTCGACTTCCTTGCGGCTGGCGCCGTTGACATGGCTGCGGCCATTGATGACGGCCTGCGGCGTATAGACCGAGCGGCTGCCGAAGGCGCGCATATACTCATATTGCCGCTCGGTGTTCTCCTTGCGGCTCAGCGTGTCCTTCCAACCGAGATAATCCCAGTAGTCGACATGATAGGCGAGCGCGACGATGTTCTCCTTGGTGGCAAGCTCGGCGAAGAATTCATCGGCCGGCAGGCAGGAACTGCAACCCTGGCTGGTGAAGAGCTCGACGACGCCCAAGGGCTGGTCAGTCGAGGCTTTGTCAGCCTGGGGTTTGTCGGCCTCGCCGGCAAGCGCATTGCCGGCAAGTCCAGCGCCGGCAAACACCGAGAGGGCCAGCGCCAATGCCGCAAGCCGCAATGGTCTTCGAGGTGTCATAGCCGTTTCGACTCCCGCCGGTGATGGCCGGCTTTATTCTGATTGGCGAAATATGTGGCAGAAGCGGCAGTCAACGGGAAGTCACGTTGCGGTGAAATTTTACCGCTGTAACCAACTGCAAGGGCGCAATAGGACGGCTACACTTCAGGGTAGATACCGATTCGGGCGACAATCAGCATGTGGCAAACTCTCCTGACGCCGGTCGACCTGTACTGCGAGCGGGTCGGGCCGGAGCTCTGGGCCGAGCCGGTCAACGCACTGACCAATCTGGCTTTTCTTGTCGCCGGGCTGTGGGGTGTCCGGGAGGTGCGCCGGCGTGGCACCGGCATCTTCGCCGAAGTGCTGGCCTGGTGGGTGGTGGCGATCGGCATCGGCTCGGCGCTGTTCCACACCTTTGCCAACCATGGCACGGTCTGGGCCGACGTGCTGCCGATCGCCGGGTTCACGCTGGCCTACACGCTGTTCAACCTACGCCGTTTCCTCGGCATGAAATGGGGCAAGGCGGTCCCCATCTTCGTCGCCTTCTATGCCGTCACCGGGTTGTTGACCTGGGCCGTGCCGGACTGGCTGCGCCAGGCATCGAACGGCACGACCGGCTATCTGCCGCCCTTCCTGGCGCTCGCCTTCTTCGGCGTCATCGTGGCGGCGAGCGGCAACCGTGCCGGCGGGTACAATCTGGCGGGCTCGGCGATCTTCGTCGTCTCGGTCATCTTCAGGATCATCGATCCGCTGGTCTGCGGCAGCTTCCCGCTCGGCACGCATTTCCTGTGGCACATCCTCAACGGGCTGATGCTCGGTGTGCTGCTGGCGGCGGCGGCGCGCTTCGGGGCGCCGAAATTAGGGCAGTACGGGAGTAGGGCAGTAGGGCAGTAGGGAATAGGACGAGGCAGTGGAGGCGATTTTCCCCTACTGCCTTACTGCCCTACTCCCGTACTGCCCTCTCTCTATGCCGCCAGATCGCGCAGCACATATTGCAGGATGCCGCCGTTCTTGAAGTAGTCGAGCTCGTCCAGCGTATCGATGCGGCAGATGATCGGAATGTTCTTCACCGTGCCGTCGCCATAGGTGATTTTCGCGACCATCTTCTGGCGCGGCTTGATGGCGCTCAGTCCGTCGATCTCGACCAGTTCGTCGCCCTTGAGGTTGAGCGAGGCCCATGAGGTGCCCTGCTCGAAGACGAAGGGGATGACGCCCATGCCGACCAGGTTCGAGCGGTGGATGCGCTCGAACGACTGAGCGATGACGGCGCGAACACCCAACAGGTTGGTGCCCTTGGCCGCCCAGTCGCGCGACGAGCCGTTGCCGTATTCGACACCGGCGAAGATGACCAGTGGCACGCCTTCCTTCTTGTACTCCATGGCGGCGTCGTAGATCGATCTCTCTTCCTTCGACGGATAGTGGATGGTGTAGCCGCCTTCGCGGCCGTTCTCGCCCAGCATGTGGTTGCGGATGCGGATGTTGGCGAAAGTGCCGCGCATCATCACCTCGTGATTGCCGCGCCGCGTGCCGTACTGGTTGAAGTCGGCGACGCCGACGCCATGGTCGGTAAGATACTTGCCGGCCGGAGATGCCGCCTTGATCGAGCCGGCCGGAGAGATGTGGTCGGTCGTGATCTTGTCGCCGAACAGGCCGAGCACGCGGGCGCCCCTGATGTCGCCGATTGTGCCGAAGCCTGATGTCATGCCGGCGAAGTAGGGCGGGTTCTGCACATAGGTCGAATGGTCGTCCCAGGCGTAGGTCTGGCCTTCCGGCGCCTTGACGTTCTGCCAGTATTCGTCGCCCTTGAAGACGTCGGCATATTTGCGGGCGAACAGTTCGCGCGTCACGTTCTTCTCGATGAACTCCTGGATCTCGACCGAACTTGGCCAGATGTCCCGGAGGTAGACTGGGTTGCCGTCACGGTCCTCGCCGAGCGGCTCGGTGGTCAGATCCTTGGTCACGGTCCCGGCCAGCGCGTGGGCGACGACCAGCGGCGGCGAAGCGAGGTAGTTCGCCTGCACGTCGGGCGAGACGCGGCCTTCGAAATTGCGGTTGCCGGACAAGACCGCGGCAGCGATCAAACCTTTATCGTTGATGGTCTTGGAGATCGGCGCCGGCAGCGGGCCGGAATTGCCGATGCAGGTGGTGCAGCCGAAGCCGACCAGGTTGAAGCCGATCTGGTCGAGTTCCTTCTGCAGGCCGGATTTCTCCAGATATTCGGCGACGACCTGGCTGCCCGGCGCCAGCGATGTCTTGACCCACGGCTTCTGCTTGAGCCCGAGCCGATTGGCGTTGCGCGCCAGCAGCCCGGCGCCGATCAGCACGCTCGGGTTCGAGGTGTTGGTGCAGGAGGTGATGGCGGCGATGACGACATCGCCATGGCCGAGATCATAGTTGGTGCCTTCGACGGCGTAGCGCTTGTCGATTTCGGCGGCCTTCCGGTATTCGGTCTCCATCGCCTTGGCAAAGCCGGCCGGAATGTCTTCCAGCGCGACCCGGCCTTCCGGACGCTTGGGGCCGGCCATCGACGGCACGACATCGCCGAGATCGAGCTCGAGCAGGTCGGTGAAGACCGGGTCGGCCGAGCCGGTATCGCGCCACATGCCTTGCGCCTTGGCGTATGCCTCGACCAGCGCGATGCGGTTTTCCTCGCGGCCGGACATGGTGAGGTAGCGTATGGTTTCGCCGTCGACGGGGAAGAAGCCGCAGGTGGCGCCATATTCGGGCGCCATGTTGCCGATGGTGGCGCGGTCGGCCAGCGTCATGTTGGACAGACCCGGACCGAAGAACTCGACGAACTTGCCGACGACGCCCTTCTTGCGCAGCATCTGGGTGACGGTGAGCACGAGATCGGTGGCGGTGACGCCTTCCCTCAGTCTGCCGGTGAGGCGGAAGCCGATGACTTCCGGCAACAGCATGGAGACGGGCTGGCCGAGCATCGCGGCCTCGGCCTCGATGCCGCCGACGCCCCAGCCGAGCACGCCAAGGCCGTTGATCATGGTGGTGTGCGAATCGGTGCCGACGCAGGTGTCGGGATAGGCGGTGGTTTCGCCGCCTTCAGTGTTGGTCCACACGACCTGGCCGAGATATTCGAGATTGACCTGGTGGCAGATGCCGGTGCCGGGCGGCACGACGCGGAAATTGCGGAAGGCCTGCTGGCCCCATTTCAGGAACTTGTAGCGCTCCTCGTTGCGCTCGTATTCAAGCTCGACATTCCGGGCGAAAGCCAGCGGCGTGCCGAACTCATCGACGATGACCGAGTGGTCGATGACCAGGTCGACCGGCACCAGCGGATTGATCTTTTGCGGGTCGCCGCCGAGCGAAGCCATGGCGTCGCGCATGGCGGCCAGGTCGACCACGGCCGGAACCCCGGTAAAATCCTGCATCAGCACACGGGCCGGGCGATAGGCAATCTCGACGCCGGCAGTGCCCCGGTCGGTCAGCCAGCCGGCGACCGCCTGGATGCTCTCCTTGGTGACGGAACGGCCGTCCTCGTTGCGCAGCAGGTTCTCCAGCAGCACCTTCATCGAATAGGGCAACTGGGCGATGCCGGTGAGGCCGTTCTTCTCGGCCTCGATGAGATCGTAATAGACATACTCGGCGCCACCAGCGGTCAGCGTGCGGCGGCAATTGAAACTATCGAGGGATTTTGACACGTGCGATCCGTCCTTGTCTGTTCAGCCTGAAAGGGAACGGACGCCGATGGCATGCAATCACGCGCAAAGGTGCGGGTACGGCCATTTCCGCTGTCCGTTCCCAGCCAACCCGAGCCGTTCAAGGCGGCGCGTGCGCTGGTTCGGCGCTAATTCGCTTCCCGTGCCGACCGCTGGCACGGATGACCCGGATATAGAGAATTTCCTGGAATAGTTCTAGACAGTCGAAAGGCTATTTTGTGCGATGCGGCAGCTGCCGTGGCGCGATGTTTCGGGACGGGCATGGAATGCGGCTGATCGCCGAAAATCTGGGCGGCGAACGCGGCGGCGAGACGATTTTTTCCGGCATCGGTTTTGCCCTGGAAAAAGGCCAGGCGCTGATCGTCACCGGGCCGAACGGCGCGGGGAAATCGACGCTGCTCAGGGTAGTTGCCGGGCTGCTGCCGGTGGCGGCAGGCCGTTTGCTTCTCGAAGGTGGCGGTAAGGATTTTCCGTCGGTCGCCTCGGCCTGCCATTATCTCGGCCACCAGAACGCGATGAAGACGGCGCTGAGCGTGGCGGAAAATCTGCGCTTCTGGCGCGATTTTTTGGGCGCGGATTTTTTGAGCGCTGAACAGGCGCTGGAAACGGTCGGGCTTGATGGTATCGGCCATCTGCCGTTCGGCTATCTCTCCGCCGGGCAACGGCGCCGCGCGGCGATCGCAAAATTGCTGGTCAGCCGGCGACCGCTGTGGCTGCTCGACGAGCCGACGGCCGGGCTGGACAAGGCTTCGGAAGAGCGATTCGCCGTGCTGATGCGGAAGCATCTTGAGGACGGAGGGATCGTTGTGGCGGCCACGCATCTGCCGCTGGGGCTTGGGGGGGCGCAAGAATTGAGGATGACCGGTTGATGTCGGCGTTCCACGGCGCCCCCCTCTGTCCTGGGCAAAGGCATCTCACACCATGCTAGCCCTCTTCCTGCGCGATATCCGCCTGAGTATCCGGGCCGGCGGAGGGGCGCTGACCGGCGTGATCTTCTTTCTCGCGGTGATCGCCACGATCCCCTTCGGCGTTGGGCCGGACCTCAATCTGCTAGCCCGAATCGGCCCGGCGATCCTGTGGATCGGCGCGTTGCTCGCTTGCCTGCTCGGTCTCGACCGATTGTTCCAGGCCGACCGGGAGGACGGCTCGCTCGATCTGCTGGTGCTCGGCGACGAACGGCAGATGCTGGCGCTGACCGTGCTGACGAAATGCCTGGCGCATTGGGCGGGAAGCGTGCTGCCGCTGGTCATCGCGGCGCCCTTGCTGGGCCTGTTCATGAATATGGAGCCGATCGGCATCGGCGCCACGGCGCTGACCCTTCTGGTCGGCACGCCGGCGATCACCTTCATCGGCGCTGCCGGTGCGGCGGTGGCGGTGGCGCTACCGCGCGGCGGGCTGCTGATCTCGGTGCTGGTGCTGCCGCTGACCATTCCCGTGCTGATCTTCGGCGTCTCGGCAAGCTATGGCGCGGTGGCCAACCCCGATCCGTTCCTGCAGCCTTTCCTCATTCTCGCCGCGCTGACCTTGTTTCTTGCCGTGCTGGGGCCGGCTGCGGCAGCGCTGGCGCTGCGTCATGGGGCGGACTAAATTAGACGGCCGCCTGACGTCAAAGGCTGCGGCGCTGCCGTCGATTGCGAAGCCGATGGCGCAAGGTTAAGGGAAGGCATGTTCGAACGAAGCGGAATGGTCCGGTTGAAAGTTTTTGCGCCGGCGGAGCTACCCATATGAGCGTACACGCCCTTTATGTGACCGCTGCCTATGCCATCACGGCCGTGGTGCTGGCCGGGCTGATCGGCTGGATCCTGTTCGACCAGCGTGCACGCAAGAGGGACCTCGCCGAGCTGGAAGCATCCGGCGTGCGGCGGCGCTCCGACAAGGCGGGGAAATCATGAGCATGGAGACGGAAACGCCGGCGCGCGGGCGGCGCCTGATCGTGCTGTTGCCGTTGCTGATTTTCCTCGGGCTGGCGGGGCTGTTCCTGACGCAGCTGTTGTCCGGTCGCGACACTTCGGAAGTGCCATCGGCGCTGATCGGCCTGCCGGCGCCGCAGACCAATCTACCGGCGCTGGAGGGCATGAATTTGCCGGGGCTCGATTCCAAGCAGTTCGCCGGCAAGGTCACGCTGGTCAACGTCTTCGCGTCGTGGTGCGGGCCATGCCGCGACGAACATCCGGTGCTGCTGGCGTTGTCGCAGGACAAGCGCTTCGTCATCGCCGCGCTCAACTACAAGGACCAGCCGGAAAACGCCCGCCGGTTCCTCGGCGATCTCGGCAACCCGTTCCAGGCGATCGGCGTCGACGCGGCGGGGCGCGCGGCGATCGACTGGGGCGTCTACGGCGTGCCGGAAACCTTCGTCGTCGGCAAGGACGGCAAGATCGCCTACAAGCATGTCGGCCCGCTGACGCCAGGCTCGGCGCAGACGCTGCTTTTGCCGGAGGTCGAGAAGGCGCTGGCAGCGCCCGGCTGAGACACCGGAAACGCGATGGACGAACGAGACATCCGCGATCATCTTCTGGCTCAGGCGAAAGCCTGCGATGGACTTGGTTCGCCCTTCACCGCGAATTTATGCCGTGCGCTGGCCAAGGTTCTCGATGCAAACACCAGGGCTGGGCAGGCAGTGCTCGGTTGGCCGGGCGACGCGCGCGCCGACGGCCTCGCATTGCGGCTCTGCGGCGCGCTGCATGGGTTGGTCCTGACGGGTGCCAGTGAGCAGCTGGCACTGATCTATCCGCCCAACCAGACAAGCGAATCCGAGATCGCGGCGGTGCTGCCGGAGGCAATTGCGCGGTCCGACGATCAGATCATCGCCGGCCTCGCCGGCGCGCCGCAGACCAATGAAATCGCCCGGTCGGCGATGCTGCTGCCTGGATTTCTGACGGTGGCGCGGGAAACGGGCCTGCCGCTGGATCTGTGCGAGATCGGCGCCAGCGCCGGGCTCAATCTCCTGTTCGACAGCTTTCACTACCGCTACGGCGATGCCGAGTGGGGAGACCCGGCCTCCCCCGTGCGGTTGGCACCGGAGGTGCGCGGCCTCGCTGTGCCGCTTGGTGGAGCGATCGACGTCCGCCATCGCGCCGGCTGCGACATCGCGCCGATCGATGTCGTCGACGCAGCGGCGCGCTTACGGCTTCGGTCTTATGTCTGGGCCGATCAGGCAGCGCGGCTGGCCCGGCTCGACGCCGCGCTGTCACTTGCCGAAAAGTTTCCACCGCCGCTTGTCAAAGCGGACGCGGCGGATTTTATCGAGAAGGCACTGGCCACGCGGCAGCCGGGCGGCACCTTCGTGCTCTATCATTCGACCATGTGGCAATACCTGCCGCGGGCGACCAAGGATGCCATCACCGCCACCCTGGAGCAGGCGGGCAGACAGGCCACGGCCGCTGCGCCTATCGCAAGGCTGAGGATGGAGCCACGCGATCCCACAAAGCCATGGGCGGTACTCAGCCTCACTCTATGGCCCGGCCGCGAGACACGCCGCCTGGCCCATTGCGATTACCACGGCCGCTGGATCGAATGGATCGGCTAAGCCGATCAAACAGTTCTGGTTGCGCATGATCTCGTCCGAAAAGTCTGCAACTTTTCGGGATCATGCGTTCGCCTCAGCCGTAGATCTGCTTGTGGACCTGGTAGAGCATTTCGCTGCGGTCGGCGCGCATGTCGGCCAGATCGCGGCTGGAAAAGGAGTCGATTTCGGCGATGAGGCGGTTGTATTGCCGGCGCTTGGCGATGCTGGTGCGAGCGCGGCTCATGAGGTTGTCGAGAATCATAGCGAGGTTCCTTCTGCGCCGCATTGTTGCGGCAGGTTGTTCCTCCCTGATCGATACGCAGCATGACATAGTTATGATGCGCTGCAAAAAGAAGATGTTGCAACGCACCATTGCGCTGGACGCATAGCCGGTTAACCGCGCATGAGCGCCGTCATTTTGGGCCCTATCATTTGAGCAAGGTCGGCATTGCCGCGGTTTGCTCCGATGTCTCAAGATGCGGTGGGGCCGACATCAACGATCTTGCCATATTGATCGCCGGCTGGCTTGATCGCGCCGGCACTAGCGATTTTGCATGACCGGGAGGAAACCATGGCCGCCGAAGACTATGAGATTCTCGATCCGCGTTTTGCGCGGCTGTTCAACAGCAATGCGCAGTTGGACAAACTGTTCACCGGATGCCGGTGGGCGGAAGGGCCGGCTTGGTTTGCGGCCGGCCGTTATGTGGTGTGGTCCGACATCCCCAACAACCGCATGCTGCGCTACGACGAGACCGACGGCAGCGTCAGCGTGTTCCGGCAGCCGTCCGGCAATTCCAACGGCAACACCGTCGACCGGCAGGGCCGGCTGGTAAGCTGCGAGCATTCGGGCCGCCGCGTCAGCCGCACCGAGCATGACGGCTCGATCACCACCATCGCCGACAAATGGCGCGGCAAGCGGCTGAACTCGCCCAACGATGCGGTTGTCAAGTCCGACGGTTCGATCTGGTTCACCGACCCGACCTACGGCATCGATACGGATTATGAGGGCGACAAGGCCGAGAGTGAGATCGGCGCCTGCCATGTCTACCGAACCGATCCCGGAACCGGCGAGATCGACGCGGTGATCACCGACATGGTCAGGCCCAACGGGCTTGCCTTCTCGCTCGACGAGAGCAAGCTCTATGTCGTCGATACCGGCCGCACGCATGGCGCGCAGAATCCGGCGCATATGCGGGTGTTCAATATCGACGAGGGTGGCAAGAAGGTCTCCGGCGGAAAGGTCTTCGCCGACTGCACGGCCGGCCTGTTCGATGGTTTCAGGCTCGACGATCAAGGGCGGATCTGGACCAGTGCCGCCGACGGCATCCATTGCTACGATCCCGACGGGACGCTGATCGGCAAGATCAAGGTGCCGGAAGTCGTCGCCAATTGCGTGTTCGGCGGCAACAAGCTGAACTGCCTCTACATCGCCGGCACGACCTCGCTCTACATGGTCCGGCTGATGGTCAACGGCGCCAAGACTTATTGAATCACAAAGGGGAGGACGCATGCCATTCGTCAACATCCGCATCGTCAAGGAAGTCATCGCCGCCGATCCCGCCGGCAAGAAGACCGCGATCGCCAAACAGGTGACGGCGGCCATCACCGGCGCCACCGGCCTGACCAGCAACGATGTCTGGGTGGTCTTCGAGGAGGTCAATGCGCGCGACTGGTTCGTCGGTGACACCGATGTCGAGACGCTGAGACGGAAGGGCTAATCTCCCGACGGGCACGGCAGCGGCGCGGAAGTTTGCGAGAGGCCTGCGGGACAGCGCCCCCTCTGCCCTACCGGGCATCTCCCCCACTTGGTCCCCATTTGGGGGGAGATCGGCAGCTTCGTCGCCTAGCCCGTCTTTCAACGTTGGAGGTTGGCGAAAGCGGGGATGACGGCCAATCTCCCTCATTGTGGGAGATGCCGAGTCTTGGCAAAGAGGGCAGGACAGGGTGAGCGCGAAGGAGCGCCGACGCTCGCCTCGCGTTCGCTCCGCTCCGGGACAACGAAAGCATGGTAGCCGCCGCTTAACGCGAGCGGATGAAGTCGGCGAAGGCCGAAACGGCGCTGCGCATCGCCAGCCGGTTTGCCGGTTCCGCCAGGATTTTCTCTACCTCCGGAGGCTTCTTGCCGAGCAGGTCGAATTCGAGCGCAGCTTCCTCATAGAGCGCGAAAGACATGGTCCTCATGATCTCGGCCAAGGCGTCGCGCGCAAACAGCGAGCGCGGCGAGGCGTGCACCAGCATTGCCGGCTTCCCGACAGCGGCGTCGCGCGACACCAGCCAGTCGAGCGCGTTCTTGAGGCCGCCTGGCACGGCATGGGCATATTCCGGGCAGGAGACGATGACGCCGTCGGCGACGGTGACCGCGTCGATCAGCGCCGCTGCTTGCGGTGGCGTCCGCTCGCCTTCGTCATCCGGGTTGAAAATCGGCAGCCGGCCAAGCCCGTCATAAACGGACACGTGACAGTCCGGCGGCGCGCTTTGCGCGAGTGCCGCGACCAGGGCGGAATTGGTCGAGGCGGCGCGCAGGCTGCCGGAAATGGCGAGGATGTTCAGCAAAGGAATGGAGACCGGCTTGGGCGATTCGTGTCGGGCACACTACCACATGGTGTGCTTGTAATCGTCGTCCAGCCAGCGGTCGGTCGCCTCGGCCGTCTCGGCGAGCGCCAACTGGTCGCGCAGGATCTGGCCGAGCGTCGGCAGCGTCGCACGGTCGTACCAGGTTTCAGACTTCCACAGATCGGAGCGCATGAAAGCCTTGGCGCAATGCATGTAGGCGGCCTTGACCGTCACCAGAACGACGCTTTGCGGTTCCTTGCCGTCGACGGCTAGCCGCTCGCGCAAAGCCGCATCAACGGTGATGCGGGCATCGCCGTTGACGCGCAGCGTCTCATTCATGCCCGGGATGAGGAAGAGCAGTCCGACCGAGGGGTTGAGAAGAATATTCTCCAGCGTGTCGAGCCGGTTGTTGCCGGGCCGGTCGGGGATGGCGATGGTCTTCTCGTCGAGCACGGCGGCAAAGCCCGGTTTGTCGCCCTTCGGCGTCACATCGGCATTGCCGGCGCCGTCGGAGGAGCCGATCAGCACGAAGGGGCTTTTGCCGATGAAGGAACGGCTGTGGCCATCCAGCGCCTTCAATTCCTTGCGGATTGAGCCGTCGGTCGGCCGAGGCGTCTTGTAGATCGCTCTCAGCTCCTCGCGCGTGGTGACGAATTCCATGCCCTCTCCTTAATCGCTACTTGCCGGGCTTCTCTTCTGCTCCGGTCTTGCCTTCAAGCGAATGGCGCATGATCAGCGGCATCTGGCTGAAGGTGAAAAGAAGCGTGATCGGCATGATTCCCCAGACCTTGAAGGTAACCCAGGCGTCGGTGGAGAAATTCCGCCAGACCACTTCGTTGACAAGGGCCAGAAACAGGAAAAACACGCCCCAGCGGAAGGTGAGCTTCTTCCAGCCCTCGGCATCGAGGCTGAACGCCGAATCGAAGACGTAGCCGAGCAGCGACTTGCCGAAGAACAGGCCGCCGAGCAGCACGCCGCCGAAGAGCATGTTGACGATGGTCGGCTTCATCTTGATGAAGATGTCGTCCTGCAGGTAGAGCGTCAGCGCGCCGAAGACGAAGACGACGACGCCCGATACCATCGGCATGATCGGCAAGGTGCGGGTGAGCAGCCAGGAAGCGATCAGCGCGATCGCGGTCGCGGCCATGAACAGGCCGGTGGCGACGAAGATCGGCCCGCCGAGCTCGGCCAGCGCCGGAAATTTCTGCGATAGCCATGCGCCGCGCGCGTTGGCGAAGAAGAACACCATAAGCGGGCCGAGCTCCAGCACCAGCTTGAGCAGCGGATTGACGCCTTCCTTCTTCTGTTTCTGCGGGTCGGACGGGTCGCGTTCGAGGATGCGCGGGTTCATAGGCTTTCCTTCTTGCGCAAGATCCTGTCCAAGAAGTCTGCAACTTCTTGGGATCATGCTTGTTATGCCACTCCAGCGATCGCCCTGGCGAACTCGCTTGCGGAGAAAGGTTCGAGGTCGTCGACCTGTTCGCCGACGCCGATGAAATAGACCGGCAATTTGTGCTTTGCCGCGATCGCCACCAGAATACCGCCGCGTGCCGTGCCGTCCAGCTTGGTCATCACCAGGCCGTTGACGCCGGCGACATTGCGGAAGATCTCGACCTGGTTGAGCGCGTTCTGGCCGGTGGTGGCGTCGACCGTCTGCAGCACGGTGTGCGGCGCTTCCGGATCGAGCTTGCCCAGCACCCGGACGATCTTTTCCAGTTCCGCCATCAACTCGGTCTTGTTCTGCAGCCGCCCGGCGGTGTCGATGATCAGCACGTCGGAGCCGGCTTGCCTGGCCTGTTCGAAGGCGTCGTAAGCAAGACCTGCCGCATCGGCGCCGAGCTTCGAGGCGATGACCGGCGACTTGGTCCGCTCGCCCCAGATCTTCAATTGCTCGATCGCGGCGGCACGGAACGTGTCACCGGCCGCGAGCATCACCGACAGGCCGCCGTCGGTCAGCTTTGCCGCCAGCTTGCCGATGGTCGTGGTCTTGCCGGTGCCGTTGACGCCGACGACAAGGATGACATGCGGCTTGTGGCTGAGGTCAAGCTCCAGCGGCATGGCGACATGGGTCAGCACCTTCTCCACCTCGGTCGCCATGATGGCGCGGACTTCCGTCTCGGAGACGTCCTTGCCGTAGCGGCTGGCGGCCAGCGAATCGGTGACGCGCAACGCCGTCTCCATGCCGAGATCGGCGCGGATCAGCACGTCCTCCAGATCCTGCAGCGTGTCCTCATCGAGCTTGCGCTTGGTGAAGACGCCGGCGATGTTACCGGACAGTTCCCGGGAAGAGCGGGCAAGCCCCTCCTTCATACGCTGGAACCACGAGCGTTTCGGTGCCGGTCCCGGCGCCTTCTGCGGCTCGGCTTTCTGCTCGACCTTCTTGGTTACGGTCACCTTGCCGGGGGCCGGCTTTGGCTCCGGCGGTGGTTGCGGAACGGCCTCCGGCTCGGGTGCGATTTCGGCAAGGACCGGCTTCGCCTCGATCGGCGCCGGCTGGCGAATGGGGGGCGGGATTTCGGCCGCCGGCGCCTCAGACTTGGGGGCTGTTGAGGGAGCCTCAGCGGGCGGTGCCGGCATTTCGACGGGCTCCGGCTCCGGCTGTTTTTCCGGCTGGAACGGGGCGATTTCTGGCGGCTGCGGCTCGGGCTCAAGAATTTCCTGCGGCACTGGTGCAGGAACTGGCTCAGCGATGACGGCGGCGGCCGGGATTTCTTCGGGCTCCGGCTCCTCAGCAGCCGTTTCCGGCTCCGGCGGCCGCAGCTCCTCGACCGGAGCAGGCTCTGGCTGGATTTGTGGCTCGGGGGAAATGATCGGAGCGGGCTCGGCCTCTTCAACAGGCGCCGGCAGCGGCGCGGGCGGCGCTTCCGCATCGACCGGTGGCGGAGGCGCAGCTTCTGCCTCGGGCCGGGGCTCCTCGTGTTTCAAAAATTCCGGAACGGCCTGCTCCGTCGCCGGTTTCAGCGCCTCCAGCGCGTCCCATTTGATCGGCGGCAGCGGCGTGGTCTCGTCGATCCGCTCCTCGACCACTTCCTTCTTGCCGAACGAAAATATCTTCTTGAGAAAACCAGCCATGTTCTTGCGTCTCAGGCGGCGCGGGCGGCAAGTGGCGCCGCGATCAGTCTGATACCGTCATGGCCGGCGATATCAGCCTCAACGATTTCGCCCGGCGCGCCGGCAGAGATCGCGGCAAGCGTGAAGCCTTCGGTGCGGCCGAGCCCGTCGCGCTCGACCAGGATCGACTGGCGCGTTCCGGCAAGCGAGGAAAGGTGGCCGCGGTAAGCGGCGTCACCGGCGGCGCGCAGCCGTGCCGCACGCTGCTTGACCACCTCGCGGCGAAGCTGCGGCATGCGCGCGGCGGGGGTGCCTTCGCGCGGCGAGAACGGGAAGACGTGCAGATGCGTCAGCCCGCATTCCTCGACGATCTCCAGCGATTTTTCGAACATCGCGTCCGTCTCGGTCGGAAAACCGGCGATCATGTCGGCGCCGAAGACGATGCCGGGACGCAATTTGCGCAAATCCTCGCAAAAGCGGATCGACTGATCCCGGTTGTGCCGGCGCTTCATCCGCTTCAGGATCATGTCGTCACCCGCCTGCAGCGACAAATGCAGATGCGGCATCAGCCTGGGCTCGGTGGCGATGGCGTCGAGCAGATCGTCGTCGGCCTCGATCGAATCGATCGAGGAGAGGCGCAGGCGTTTTACGCCAGGCACCTGCTTCAGGATTGTCTTGACCAATTTGCCGAGTTTCGGGCTGCCAGGCAGATCGGCGCCGAAACTGGTCATGTCTACGCCGGTCAGCACGATCTCGGCATAACCATTGCCGCTCAGCCTCTTGACCTGCTCGACCACGGCGCCCATCGGCACCGAGCGCGAATTGCCGCGGCCATAGGGGATGATGCAGAAGGTGCAGCGGTGGTCGCAGCCGTTCTGCACCTGGACAAAAGCCCGCGCCCGGCCCTCGATGGCGTCGACCATGTGGCCGGCCGTCTCGCGTACCGAAAAGATATCGTTGACGCGGGCCTTCTCGGTGTCGTTGACGCCGAAATCCGGCAGCGCGCGATAGGAATGCGCCTTCAGCTTCTCTTCATTGCCGAGGACGAGATCGACCTCGGCCATGGCGACGAAATTCTGCGGCTCGGTCTGCGCGGCGCAGCCGGTGACGATGATGCGGGCGGCCGGGTTCTCGCGGCGGGCCCTGCGGATCGACTGTTTTGCCTGGCGCACCGCTTCGCCGGTGACGGCGCAGGTGTTAAAAATGATGGCGCCGCCTTCCAGCGCGCCAAGGCCGGCGCTTTCCGCCTCTCGCCGCATCACCTCGGATTCGTAGGTGTTCAGCCGGCAGCCGAAGGTGACGACGTCAACACTTTTGGAAAGAGCGGGACCCTTCTTGGCAAGAGGAGCCATCAGGCGGCGCTTTCGGTGTCGCGGGCCCACACCCCGGTCGACGGATCGAAGCTGCCGGAAAATTCCCATTCGGCGGCACCGGTGAGGATGACGTGGTCGTCGCCGCGCCATTCGACATGCAAGGAGCCGCCGCCGGGCGTCACCAAGGAGACACTGCGTCCGGTGCGCCTGGTGCGCGCGGCAGCGACGACGGCGGCACAAGCCGCCGTACCGCAGGCCTTGGTCAGGCCGGCGCCGCGCTCCCAGGTGCGGATGACCATCGTCTCGGGTGAGGTCACCCGTGCGATGGTGATGTTGGCGCGTTCGGGGAAGATCGGGTGGTTTTCGAGCAGCGGGCCGAAGCGGTCGAGCTCATAGGACCAGACGTCGCGCTCGACCCAGAAGATAGCGTGCGGATTGCCCATCGACACGACCGAGGGCGAGTGCAGTACAGGCGCGTCGATCGGGCCGATCTGCAGCTCGATCATGCGGGTATCGCGGAATTCCTCGGCCAGCGGAATATCCTGCCAGCCAAAACGCGGGTTGCCCATGTCGACCGAGATCAGCCCGTCGGCATGTTCTTCAGCGTTGAGGATGCCGGCGACGGTCTCGAAGGCGAATGTCTTCTGGCCGGTCTCGGCGGCAAGTGCCTGCACCACGCAGCGCATGCCGTTGCCGCAGGCCTGCGCGCCGGTTCCGTCGGAATTCAGAATGTCGATGAAAAAGGCGGTGCCCGGCGTTCTGGCGTCGTGGATCGCCATGATCTGATCGAATTTCGTCGCGGCATCGGCATTGAGCGCAAGGGCGGCAGCCGGCGTCACCCGATCGGCGCGACCGCGCATGTCAGCAACGATGATCTCGTTGCCAATGCCGTTCATCTTGGCGAAGGGGGCAGTGCTTGCCATGGATCGAAAGGTCTCATGCCGGTTTGGCGCCTATATGGCGGATACCGGCCGAAATTACCAGTGTGCGGACGTCAGAGCGACGTGCGTCCACTTGGACGCACAAAGTACGCTCTGACACTTTGGGCCCGCGCATCGTGCTTTCCGAAAATCGATTCCGATTTTCGGGCCGATGCGTCTACGCCACCGCGAAGACGCCGAGCATGACCAGCAGGAAGATAATCAGCACGATGCCGATGAGGATACGGGCGCCGGTGGCGGCGGCTCCGGCCAATGCGGGCATGCCGAGCAGGCTGGCCGCGGCCGCGATAATCAGAAGAATGATGATCCATTTGATCATGCGGAAATCCCTCGCAGCCGACGGTTGTGGATGCCTGCCAACGTGTTTGCGACGTCCCGGGTTCCGCTGGGGGTCCCCTGCGCCGTGAAGCCGGTTGCCTGCCTGGTGCATCGGGCCCAAAAGTGGGTACCGGTTTTGGGAAAATCCGATGAGCGGCGGTTCGCTTCGACTTGAAAGTCCGCCGCTCTAGACCGCCGGCACGTCCCAGACCTCGCCGGGACGCAGGGCGCGAAAGCATTCGCGAGGGACGCCCTGGTCATCCAGGGCCTCGCCCAGCTTTCTGGCCGGCTCGTCGATCGGCTCGTTGGTAAGCCGGAACGTGCCCCAATGGCAGCCGGCAGCATGGGCGGCGTTGCACAAAAGCATGCCTTGCACCGCCTCCTCCGGGTTCTGGTGGTGAGGCGCCATGAACCAGCGCGGCTCGTAGGCGCCGATCGGCAGGATGGCGAGGCGGAAGCCGGCGTGCCTTTCGGCCATCAGCCGGTAGTTGATGCCGTCGTGGAAACCGGTGTCGCCGGCGAAATAGACTTTTCCGCCTGGCGTCTCGACCACAAAACCCGCCCACAGCGCCATGCGCCGGTCGCGGGCGCCGCGCGCCGACCAGTGGTGCACCGGCTCGACATGGACGGCGACTTCCTTGCCGATATCGACCCGCTCGCCCCAGTCATGCACGGAAAGCCGCATTCCGGGAACGCCGTCGTCGATGATGCAGTCGTTGCCGAGCGGCGTCAGCACCAGCGGGTCATGCTTCGTCTTCAGCCGCTTCAGCGTGGCGAGGTCGAGATGGTCGTAGTGGTTGTGGCTGACCAATACGAGGTCGATCGGCGGTAGGTTGGAAAAGGCGATGCCGGGCGGATTGACCCGTTTCGGCCCGGCAAAGGAGAGCGGCGAGACGCGCCGCGACCAGACCGGATCGGTGAGGATGTTCAGGCCGGCTGTCTGGATGAGCAACGAGGAATGGCCGACCATGGTCAGCCTCAGTTCGGAGCCGTCGATCCGTTTGGCCGGTGTCGCCTGATGAAACGGACTTGGATTCGCCGCCGGCCATTTCGAGCGTTCGCCGCCCAGCTGCCACTTCAGAAGATCGGAAAAACGGGCAGGCAGCTTGCCGTTGGGATTGAAGAACAAGGTGCCGTCGAAATGATCGCTCGGCGGGCCGCTGTAATAGCGATTGGCGGCTCTTTTTCTCGCAGCCAAGGTTTCGCCTCCGGCAGGGTTCCGTTTCATCAGAGATAGGACCGGACCCGGCTGGCGCAAGCATTTGGCGGCCGAATGCCAAGAGCACGCCTGTCCAGCAAAACCGCTTGCGCGCCTCGGTCAGGCTTACAGGGGCAGGCTGGGCGGCCCGCATTTTGTGGCAAAGTTGCAACAGTTGTTGCCGCAAATGGTATTTTAACTATATCGGGTTGAAATTTCGCCACCTTCCCCATCTTGGTTGGGGAGATTGTGCGGACGGCGGCCCCAGCCGGATCCGACGGAGGTTTGAAATGAATTTATCGAAAACCGGTCTGCTGGCCGTATCGCTTGCCGCGCTCGTTGCGAGCGGCTGTTCAACGTCACGATTCTCGTCGATGGACCAGCAGCCGTCGCCGCTTGAGGCCGCGCCCTCCGGCACGGTGACCGCAAATCAGCTGCCGCCGCCGGCGGCGCCCGGCACTGCCGACCCGTCGAAATTTCCAACGGCGCCGCAAGGCTCTGAGGTCGCTTCGCTGCCACCGGACGGGACGGCTCCGGCCGGGGCTGCGGATCTTACCGCCTCCAGCGTCGCCGGCGTGTGGAAGGCCAGCGTCTCCGGCCAGAGCTGCCAGGTGGCGACGCCACAGACCAAATTCGGCGCCGGCTACCGGGCCGGGCCGCTGCATTGCCCGGCGCCGATCAACGGCATTAAGTCCTGGAACGTCGCCGGCAAGCAGTTGACGCTGTACGACGAGAATGGCGGCACGCTGGCACGGCTCTATTCCTCGGGCGGAGAGAAATTCGACGGCCAAACTTCCAACGGCCTGCCGATCTCGCTTACAAGAGGCTGACCCGCCCCCATTTATTTTTACGCAAATCCGACGGAAAACCGAGACATACTTTTCTTGGAATTGCTCTAGAACGACGTGACCGATGCATCTGCGTGACGGCCTTCAGACCCATGCGACCGTCCGGCAGCGCTACGACCATCTGGTTGTGTCAGGCCTGGTCGACCGCGATCCGGCGCAGGAGCGGATCGTCGCGGCACTCGACCGGCTGATCGATGAGATCTCGGCAAAGCGGCTGGCGCACAAATCGAGCGCGCTGGGCTGGCTGTTCGCCCGTAAGCGCGAGACGCGCGAGGCCGTCAAGGGCCTCTACATCCATGGCGGCGTCGGCCGCGGCAAGACCATGCTGATGGACATGTTCTTCGAGCTGGTGCCGGTCAGGCGCAAGCGCCGTGTGCATTTCAACGACTTCATGGCCGATGTGCAGGACCGTATCCAGAAGCACCGGCAGGCGCGCAAAGAGGGCACCGTCAGGGAAGACGACCCGATCGCGCCGGTGGCCCGCACGTTGGCCGAGGAAGCCTGGGTACTTTGCTTCGACGAGTTTTCCGTCACCGACATCGCCGATGCGATGATCCTGTCCCGGCTGTTCTCGGCGCTGTTTGCCAACGGCGTCGTGCTGGTCGCCACGTCCAATGTCGCGCCGCAGGATCTCTACCGCGACGGCTTGAACCGCAAGCTTTTCCTGCCCTTCATCGGCATCCTGGAGCGGCATGCGCAGGTGCTGGCGCTGGACGCCGACAAGGACTATCGGCTGGACAAGCTCAGCCGCCTGCCGGTCTATGTTACCCCCGCCGATGCCGCCGCCGATGCTGTGCTCGACGAGGCCTGGGAAGTGATGACGCATGGCAGGCCGGCGGCCGAGGCTATGCTGACGGTAAAGGGCCGGCAGGTCGTGGTGCCGCGTGCCGCCGGCGAAGCGGCGCGGTTTTCCTTTGGGGATCTGTGCGAAAAACCGCTCGGCGCCCGCGATTTCCTGGCGATTGCCGGCCGCTTCTCGACCATTTTCATCGATCATGTGCCGGTGCTCGGCGAAGGCATGCGCAACGAGGCCAAGCGCTTTATCCTGCTGATCGACACGCTATACGACCATCATGTGCGGCTGGTAATGAGCGCCGCTGCACCGCCACCGCAGCTGTATACGGCCAAGCGCGGCGCCGAGGTGTTCGAGTTCGAGCGCACGGCGTCACGGCTGATCGAGATGCAGAGCCATGAATGGCTTGAAGACTGGGTCGAGAGGCAGAAGGCGCGGGTGGCCGAAGCGCAGCAGGCTCGGGCCTGAAGATAGTCTCCGGAAGGTCGCGATCCTTCGCGCCCCCCTCTGTCCTGCCGGACATCTCCCCCACAAGTGGGGAGATTGGCCGTCATCTTTCGCTTCGCCAGTCTCCACGTCGCAGGCGTGAGCGGAGCGTCGAAGCTGCTGATCTCCCCCCATGTGGGGACCCTTGCGGGGGAGATGGCGGCAGGCCAGAGGGGGGTGCTGTCCCTCCCGGCGCCTATAGTCGATACACATACATCACGAACGCCTCCGCCGGCCCGTGCGGCTCATTCCGCGCCTCATAAAGTGCGCGCGCCGCGACATTGTGCGGCTCGGTGCCGACCCACGCCTCCTCGCAGCCATGCTCCCGGCCGAGCTCAAACATGGCGTCGAGCATGTTCGTCGCTATGCCCTGGCGCTGGAAGGCCGGCGCTACGCCGACTTCGTCGATGTAGAGTTCGCTCACCTTGTCCGGGTGGCGGTGGATGACGGCCGCGCATTGGCCGACGACTATCCCATCGGCCAATGCCACAATCATGAAATGACCTGATGAGGCGAGATAGGCGGCGATCCGATCCGGCCTGACCGGTTCATCGAACACATCTTCGGCGATCCGCATCACAAGGCGTCATCGCCGGGAAACAGCCTTCTTATTTCCATCTTCATTGCGTAACTTTCCCAAGTCAGCTCAATTCTTTTGACGCTTACGTAATTCCCGTTGTTTCTAACCGATTGAAATTGTTCACTCCAAAATAATCGTTTGAATTTCTTCCGCGCTGGGGCTATTGGGGGCGGCGAAAATTCGTGGCTTCCCCGCAGCATTCCGGCCCGCTTCTTCGACGCCGTCATGGCGCCGTCACAGTCTAAAGGGACAACATCCTCACATGGCACGCAACAAGATAGCGCTCATCGGCTCGGGCATGATCGGCGGCACGCTCGCCCACATGGTCGGCCTCAAGGATCTCGGCGACGTTGTGCTGTTCGATATCGCCGAGGGCATCCCGCAAGGCAAGGGGCTGGATATCGCGCAGTCGTCGCCGGTCGATGGCTTCGACTCCAGGCTGGTCGGCGTCAACGATTATGCTGGCATCGAGGGCGCCGACGTCTGCATCGTCACCGCCGGCGTGCCGCGCAAGCCCGGCATGAGCCGCGACGACCTTCTCGGCATCAATCTGAAGGTCATGGAGCAGGTTGGCGCGGGTCTCAAGAAATACGCGCCGAAAGCCTTCGTCATCTGCATCACCAACCCGCTCGACGCCATGGTCTGGGCACTGCAGAAGTTCTCCGGACTGCCGAAGAGCCATGTCGTCGGCATGGCCGGTGTGCTGGACAGTTCGCGCTTCCGCTACTTCCTGGCCGACGAGTTCAAGGTGTCGGTCGAGGATGTCACCGCCTTCGTGCTTGGCGGCCATGGCGATTCCATGGTGCCGATGATCCGCTATTCGACGGTCGCCGGCATCCCGCTGCCCGACCTCATCAAGATGGGCTGGACCTCGAAGGAAAAGCTCGATCAGATCGTGCAGCGCACCCGCGACGGCGGCGCCGAGATCGTCGGCCTGCTCAAGACCGGCTCGGCCTTCTACGCACCGGCCGCCTCGGCGATCGCCATGGCCGAAGCCTATCTCAAGGACAAGAAGCGCGTGCTGCCCTGTGCTGCGCATCTCTCCGGCCAGTACGGTGTCAAGAACACCTATGTCGGCGTGCCGGTGGTGATCGGCGCCGGCGGCGTCGAGCGCGTCATCGAGATCGAGCTCGGCAAGGCCGAGCAGAAGATGTTCGACAATTCGGTGGCGGCGGTGCAGGGCCTGTGCGAGGCCTGCGTCAAGATCGCTCCGCAACTCGCCGCCAAGTGACCCCCGCCAAGTGACCCGCCAGTAAAGTGATCTGGAGATATCTAGCATGAACATCCATGAATATCAGGGCAAGGCGCTGCTGAAGGGCTTTGACGCACCGGTTGCCGAGGGCGTGCCGGTGTTTAGGGCAAGCGAGGCGGAAGCTGCCGCCCAGGCGCTGCCCGGCCCGCTCTATGTGGTAAAAAGCCAGATCCATGCCGGCGGCCGCGGCAAGGGCAAGTTCAAGGAGCTCGGCGCCGACGCCAAGGGCGGCGTGCGGCTGGCGAAATCGGTGGCCGAGGTCGTCGCCAACGCCAAGGAAATGCTTGGCCACACGCTGGTCACCAAGCAGACCGGCCCGGCGGGCAAGCAGGTCAACCGCCTCTACATCGAGGATGGCGCCGACATCGAGCGCGAGCTCTATCTGTCGCTGCTGGTCGACCGCTCGGTCGGCCGCATCGCCTTCGTCGTTTCGACCGAGGGCGGCATGGATATCGAGGCGGTCGCCCACGATACGCCGGAAAAGATCATCACCGTCGCCATCGACCCGGAAAAGGGTGTGACGGCGGATGATTTGAAAGAACTCAACGGCGCGCTGAAGCTCGACGGCGAGGCCGCCAAGGACGGCGAGACGCTGTTCCCGATCCTCTACAAAGCCTTCGTCGAGAAGGACATGAGCCTGCTCGAGGTCAACCCGCTGATCGTCATGAAGAACGGCCGGCTGCGCGTGCTCGACGCAAAAGTGTCGTTCGACAACAACGCGCTGTTTCGCCATCCCGACGTGATGGAGTTGCGCGACATCACCGAAGAGGACGAGAAGGAGATCGAGGCGTCGAAACACGACCTCGCCTATGTCGCGCTCGACGGCAATATCGGCTGCATGGTCAACGGCGCCGGCCTCGCCATGGCGACGATGGACATCATCAAGCTCTACGGCGCCGAGCCCGCCAACTTCCTCGATGTCGGCGGCGGTGCGTCGAAGGAGAAGGTGACGGCGGCGTTCAAGATCATCACCAAGGACCCGGCGGTCAAAGGCATCCTGATCAACATCTTTGGCGGCATCATGAAGTGCGATATCATCGCCGAGGGTGTCATCGCGGCCGTCAAGGAAGTCGGACTGCAAGTGCCGCTGGTGGTGCGGCTGGAAGGCACCAATGCCGAGCTCGGCAAGAAAATCATCAACGACAGCGGGCTCAACGTCGTCTCGGCCGACGACCTAGACGACGCGGCCAAGAAAATCGTGGCGGCGGTGAAGGGCTGAAGGGCAGTCGATGATCTCGACGCGACTTCTGTGTGCAATTGGACTCGGCTGCTTCGCCCTGCCGGCGCACGCGGAAGAGATTTCGGATGCAATGGTGCTCTATAAGAATATCTGTATCGCATCAAACGGTGATTTGACCAAAGCGGAGCAATTGACGATCGAGAATGGATTTTTGATCGATTCTGACGACCATGGCAGAAAGACTTTCGATCGAACGACTGGAACTCTCTCGGCGCCGTTTGTCATACTCAAGCCGGCAGGATCAAATGGGAATAAGTCTTTGCTCGATATCTGTGAGATCTTCGGAACTACGATTCGAATGGCAGAGTTTGATAACTACGCTCGCTCGCGGGGATTGATCGAGGTGCCAAAGGAGGGGGTTTTTGGCGATCTAGCGGACCAAAACTACGTCCGGATTTACGCAAACAAGGAGTGCCAGGCTGCTGGGGACGGCAGCGCCGCATGCCTCGTTATCGGGACCATCGGCGACAATCCGGTAGACGAAAAGTTCAGTGGAGTTTTTCGTTTTGGAACTCCTCGGCCTCAAGTGGGGAATCCTCTATGATCCCTCCATCCACAAGCGTGAAGGGCTGATCTGGTGCCTCCGCACAAGATAAATCTGGTCGAGGCGGCGGATCAGAAGATCAAACAGGTCTTCGATCCCCATATCGCCGGCGACGTCAACGACGCCCAGGTCAAGATCGCCAAGTTCGGCGATGTCTTCGACTGGCACGCGCATGACAATGAGGACGAGGCGTTCCTCGTGCTGCGCGGCCGCATCGCCATCGATTTCCGCGACGGCACGGTGGAACTTGGCAGCGGCGAATTCATCGTCGTGCCGCGGTCCGTCGAGCACCGGCCGCGCTCGCTGAGCGAGGAGCCGGTGGTGCTGATGTTCGAGCCGGCGACGACACTCAACACCGGCAACGCCAAGAGCGACCTCACCGTCGCCGATCTCAAGCGTCTCTGACTATGGCGGCTCTGACGATGACCGCGCAGCCTTCCTCGATCAACGGTTTGTAAAAAGGACCACCATGTCCATTCTCGTCGACAAGAACACCAAGGTGCTGGTGCAGGGCCTGACCGGCAAGACCGGCACGTTCCATACAGAGCAGGCGCTGGCCTATCACGGGACAAAAATGGTCGGCGGCATCCACCCCAAGAAGGGTGGCGAAACCTGGACCGGCGCCAAGGGCGAGAGCCTGCCGATCTTTTCCACCGTCGCTGAAGGCAAGGCGAAGACCGGCGCCAATGCGTCTGTCGTCTATGTGCCGCCGGCGGGCGCCGCGGAGGCGATCCTGGAAGCGATCGAAGCCGAGATCCCGCTGATCATCTGCATCACCGAGGGCATCCCGGTGGTCGACATGATCAAGGTCAAGGCGAGGCTCGACCGCTCGACATCGCGGCTCATCGGCCCCAACTGCCCCGGCGTCTTGACCCCCAACGAATGCAAGATCGGCATCATGCCTGGCAACATCTTCCGCAAGGGCTCGGTCGGCGTTGTTTCGCGCTCGGGAACGCTTACCTATGAGGCAGTGTTCCAGACCACCAATGTCGGCCTCGGCCAGACCACCGCCGTCGGCATCGGTGGCGATCCCGTCAAAGGCACGGAGTTCATCGACGTGCTGGAGATGTTCCTCGCCGACGACGAGACCCAATCGATCATCATGATCGGCGAGATCGGCGGCTCGGCCGAGGAAGACGCCGCGCAGTTCCTCAAGGACGAAGCCAAGCGTGGCCGCAAGAAGCCGATGGCCGGTTTCATCGCCGGGCGCACGGCCCCGGCCGGCCGCACCATGGGCCACGCAGGCGCGGTGATTTCCGGCGGCAAGGGCGGCGCGGAAGACAAGATCGCGGCGATGGAATCGGCCGGGATCAAGGTATCGCCGTCGCCGGCCCGGCTGGGCACGACGCTGGTCGAAGCGATTAAGGGTTAAGGGAGTAGGGCAGTATGGGAGTAGGGGAATAGGAAGAACGGAACGAGTGGCGACAATTGCCACTTTCCCTACTGCCCTACTCTCCTATTCCCTTACCCCCTTCGGAAAAGGAGACGGAGCCAGGCTCCGCGGAAAAAAATGGCAAGACAAGATCAGGCCAACGACCAATTTTCGCTTACCTCTTTCCTCTATGGCGGCAATGCCGATTATATCGATGCGCTCTACGCCGCCTATGAGGACGATCCCTCTTCGGTCGATCCCGAATGGCGGGACTTCTTCGCGGCGCTGAAGGACGACGCCGGCGATGTCCGCAAGAATGCCAAGGGCGCCTCGTGGGCCAAGCCCTCATGGCCGCTGCAGGCCAATGGCGAATTGGTGTCGGCGCTCGACGGCGATTGGGGCATCGTCGAGAAGCACATCGAGAAGAAGGTCCAGCACAAGGCGGTGATGAACGGCGTCACCCTTTCCGACGCCGACGTGCATCAGGCGACGCGCGATTCCGTGCGCGCCATCATGATGATCCGCGCCTACCGCATGCGTGGCCATTTGCACGCCAATCTCGATCCGCTCGGCATCGCCAAGCTCGATGATTACAACGAGCTGTCGCCGGAAAATTACGGCTTCACCGCCGCCGATTACGATCGCCCGATCTTCCTCGACAATGTGCTCGGGCTCGAATTCGGCACCATCCGGCAGATGCTGGACATATTGACCCGCACCTATTGCTCGACGCTCGGCGTCGAGTTCATGCATATTTCCGATCCCGAGGAGAAGGCCTGGATCCAGGCGCGCATCGAGGGCACCGACAAGGAGATCTCCTTCACCGCCACCGGCAAGAAGGCGATCCTGCAGAAGCTGGTCGAGGCCGAAGGCTTCGAGCAGTTCATCGACGTCAAGTACAAGGGCACCAAGCGCTTTGGCCTCGACGGCGCCGAGGCGCTGATCCCGGCGCTGGAGCAGATCGTCAAGCGCGGCGGCCAGCTCGGCATGAAGGAGATCGTGCTTGGCATGGCGCATCGCGGCCGGCTGAACGTGCTCTCCCAGGTGATGGCCAAGCCGCACCGCGCCATCTTCCACGAGTTCAAGGGCGGCTCGGCCGCACCCGACGAGGTCGAGGGCTCGGGCGACGTGAAGTACCATCTCGGGGCTTCGTCGGACCGCGAATTCGACGGCAACAAGGTGCACCTGTCGCTGACCGCCAATCCCTCGCATCTGGAAATCGTCGATCCGGTGGTGATGGGCAAGGCGCGGGCCAAGCAGGACTCTCTGTTCGGCCGCAGCCGCGAGGAGATCGTGCCGCTGGAAGAACGCGCCAAGGTGCTGCCGCTGCTTCTGCACGGCGACGCCGCCTTTGCCGGCCAGGGCGTGATTGCCGAAATCCTCGGCTTGTCGGGCCTGCGCGGCCACCGCGTCGCCGGCACGCTGCATTTCATCATCAACAACCAGATCGGCTTCACCACCAATCCGCGCTTCTCGCGCTCGTCGCCCTATCCGTCGGATGTGGCCAAGATGATCGAGGCGCCGATCTTCCACGTCAATGGCGACGATCCGGAAGCCGTGGTCCACGCCACCAAGGTGGCGATCGAATTCCGCATGAAGTTCCACAAGCCTGTCGTGGTCGACATGTTCTGCTACCGCCGCTTCGGCCACAATGAGGGCGACGAGCCGGCCTTCACCCAGCCGATCATGTACAGCAACATCCGTCGCCACAAGACGACGGTGCAGATCTATGCCGACCGGCTGATCGCCGAAGGACACCTCACCCAGGCCGAATTCGACAAGCTGAAGGCCGACTGGCGGGCACATCTCGAGCAGGAATTCGAGGTCGGCCAGCATTACAAGCCCAACAAGGCCGACTGGCTGGATGGCGCCTGGTCGGGCCTGCGCACGGCCGACAACCAGGACGAACAGCGGCGCGGCAAGACCGCCGTGCCGGTCAAGACGCTGAAGGAAATCGGCAAGAAGCTGGCCGAGGTGCCGAAGGATTTCGAGGCCCACAAGACGATCCTGCGCTTTCTCGAGAATCGCCGCCAGGCGATCGAGTCGGGCGAAGGCATCGACTGGTCGACGGCCGAGGCGCTGGCCTTCGGCGCCATCCTGCTCGACGGCAACCCGGTCCGGCTGTCCGGACAGGATTCGGAGCGCGGCACGTTCTCGCAACGCCACTCCGTGCTCTACGACCAGCG
Organism: Mesorhizobium sp. WSM4807; assembly: GCF_055811615.1. Lineage (NCBI taxonomy): Bacteria > Pseudomonadati > Pseudomonadota > Alphaproteobacteria > Hyphomicrobiales > Phyllobacteriaceae > Mesorhizobium > Mesorhizobium sp. WSM4807. Next base: position 124,695 of record NZ_JBVVQY010000012.1, on the reverse strand, counting down.
CGACGAGACACGCTACATTCCGCTCAACAATCTGTCGGCGGCGCAGGCCGGTTTCGAGGTCATCAACTCGATGCTGTCGGAAGAGGCCGTGCTCGGCTTCGAATACGGCTACAGCCTGGCCGAGCCGAAGGCGTTGACGCTTTGGGAAGCGCAGTTCGGCGATTTCGCCAACGGCGCCCAAGTGGTGTTCGACCAGTTCATCTCGTCGGGCGAGCGCAAGTGGCTCAGAATGTCGGGCCTCGTCTGCCTGTTGCCGCATGGCTATGAAGGCCAGGGGCCGGAGCATTCGTCGGCCAGGCTCGAGCGATTCCTGCAGCTTTGCGCCGAAGACAACATGCAAGTGGCCTACTGCACGACGCCGGCCAACTACTTCCACATCCTACGGCGGCAGTTGAAGCGGGATTTCCGCAAGCCGCTGATCCTGATGACGCCGAAGTCGCTGCTGCGCCACAAGCGGGCGGTGTCGACGCTGCCGGAGATGTCGGGCGAAAGCGCGTTCCACCGGCTGTTGTGGGACGATGCCCAGCAGCTCCCCGGCCAGGCGATCAAGCTCACCAAGGATTCGAAGATCCGCCGTGTCGTGCTCTGCGCGGGCAAGGTCTATTACGACCTCTACGAGGAGCGCGAGAAGCGCGGCATCAACGACATCTATCTGCTGCGCGTCGAACAGCTCTATCCGTTCCCGGCCAAGGCGCTGATCACCGAACTGTCACGCTTCCGCAACGCCGAGATGGTGTGGTGCCAGGAGGAGCCCAAGAACATGGGCGCCTGGTCGTTCATCGATCCCTATCTGGAATGGGTGCTGGCGCATATCGACGCCAAGCATCAGCGGGTGCGCTATACCGGCCGGCCGGCCGCCGCGTCGCCGGCGACCGGATTGATGTCGAAGCATCTCGCCCAGCTTGCCGCCTTGCTCGAAGACGCGCTCGGTGAATAGAACAAAGCCGGGCGAATAGAACAGAACCGACAGAAAACGGACAGGCACAATGGCTACCGAAATCCGCGTCCCCACTCTTGGCGAATCCGTCACGGAGGCGACCATCGGCAAATGGTTCAAAAAGGTAGGCGACGCGATCGCCACCGACGAACCGCTGGTCGAACTCGAGACCGACAAGGTAACGGTGGAAGTGCCGGCCGCGTCCGCAGGAACGCTCAGCGAGATCGCGGTCAAGGAGGGCGAGACGGTCGAGGTCGGCGCTTTGCTCGGCATGATTTCGGCGGGCGACGGGGCAAAAGCGGCAGCACCCGCGAAGGCGTCAACTCCCGAACCAAAGCAGGACGCGGTGTCGCAGGCCTCGGCGCCGACCGCCGCAGCCACCGTCAAGCAAGCCGCGGCCGAGACCGCCAAGATCGCCGGCGATGCCGGGCCGATCGAGGCGCGCACGATGCCGCCGGCGCCGGCGGCGGCGAAGCTGCTGGCCGAGAGCAATCTCGCGGTCGACCAGGTCTCGGGTTCCGGCAAGCGCGGCCAGGTGCTGAAGGGCGATGTGCTCGACGCGATCGCCAGGGGCGCGCCGTCGCAACCAGCCGAGACGCCGAAAGCCCCTGCACCGCTTGCTGCCCGCGCGCCGTCCTCGGCCGACGACGCGTCGCGCGAAGAGCGCGTGCGCATGACCAAGCTGCGGCAGACCATCGCGCGCCGCCTCAAGGAAGCGCAGTCGACCGCCGCCATGCTGACCACCTTCAACGAGGTGGACATGAGCGCGGTGATGGCGCTCAGGACCAAATACAAGGATGTGTTCGAGAAGAAGCACGGCGTGAAGCTGGGCTTCATGGGCTTCTTCACCAAGGCCGTCACCCATGCGTTGAAAGAAATCCCTTCAGTCAACGCCGAGATCGACGGCACCGACATCATCTTCAAGAACTACGCCCATATCGGCGTCGCCGTCGGCACCGAAAAAGGCCTCGTCGTGCCGGTGGTGCGCGACGCCGACCAGATGTCGATCGCCGAGATCGAGAAAGATATCGGCAGGCTGGGCATCGCCGCGCGTGACGGCAAGCTGTCGGTCGCCGACATGCAGGGCGGCACGTTCACCATCTCGAATGGCGGCGTTTACGGCTCGCTGATGTCGACGCCGATCCTCAACGCGCCGCAGTCGGGCATTCTGGGCATGCACAAGATCCAGGAGCGGCCGGTGGCGGTCGGCGGCCAGATCGTGATCCGGCCGATGATGTATCTGGCGCTCTCCTACGATCACCGCATCGTTGACGGCAAGGAAGCGGTGACTTTCCTGGTCCGGGTCAAGGAAAGCCTAGAGGATCCGGAGCGGCTGGTGCTGGATCTGTGAGTGGCCAGGATGGCTGAGCCTGTCGAGCCAATCGATCTGCTCGAACTTCTGACGACGGGCCGCGCGGGACCGATCGAACTCGGCAAAAGCAACCGCGAAACGATTCGCGGCTTGATAGATCCGGAGGATCTGCGCGCGGATAATCACTATCGCCACGGAGATACTGCGTCAGCGTGGTGCATCTATGGTGCGAATTGCGAGTTCTTTTTCAGCCCCGATTTTTGCCTGAGGTCAATCAGGGTCGAGCCCGTCTTTGGAAGATTGCAAGTGGGCGGGATGATGGCGACCTGGCAAGGCGATCTGGACATAGATCTGGGGCGACATCCAGTAACTTTTGCGGGCAGCAAACCGATAGCGATCCACAGCCTGCCCAAGGCATTGCAACTCCTGAACAAGCCCGAACTCGAATTCAAGTGGACAATTGGCGGCGGCGATGAGCGCGACATTTATGTCGAGGTGGCGGAAGGCTCCCGCTTCTTGACCCTCAAATATGAGGTGAACACCATACCAGTCGACGCGCGCGCAAACGTTGCCTTCGAGATAGATTATTTCCTGGCCACGATCTTCATCGTCGATCGGGATGTTCAAGGCGAATAGAACTGACAAATGACGATCCGTCCCCAGTCTGCGCGTTTGTTGGCCGCATCGTTCTCGACCGGGCTGGTCATGGTCGCATCGACGGCCTTTGCCGCCTGCCCGCTCGAGCTCGCCGTCTATGGCGATGCCGAAGGTGCGGCCGAGATCGATTTCAGGCCGACCGGGGGATCGGCTGTTGTCACCAACACCTTCAAGATGGTGCTTGAGAACGATGTCGTACTCGACGGCATCGTCATGTGGACGGAAGGCGTGGCGCGGCCGCATGGTTCGCTGATGTACAAATGCCCGGCAGGCGACGTCACCGGCGACGAGCTCGCCGCCTGCACGCTGTGGGAGGGGGTCGTCTACAGTGCTGATGACAAGGGCAACATCGCTCTGCTGCCGGCCGAAGGCGTCGACGCGCCGAAGACCCTGATCTTTCCCGACCTCGGGCCGTCGCTGCAGATGTCGGCTGCCTATGGCGCCAACGGGTTTTCAAAGGTGCCGTGGGATGTTTTTTCGTTGAAGGGTTGTCAGGAATGAGCGCGGCCAAAAAAGTGCTGCTGGTCACCGGCGGCGGCCGCGGCATCGGTGCTGCCACATCCAGGCTTGCCGCCAAGGCTGGATACCGCGTCGCGATCAACTATGCCTCGAACGAGGCTGCTGCCACGGCGCTTGTCGAGGCGATCGAGCAGGATGGCGGCGAAGCGCTGGCCATCAAGGGCGACGTCGGCAGCGAGGCCGATATTCAGGCGATGTTCGAGAGGATCGATCATGTCTTCGGGCCGCTCGATGCGCTCGTCAACAATGCTGGCGTCGTCGACCAGAGGGCGCGTGTCGACGGAATGAGCGGAGCAAGGTTGGAGCGCATGATGCGCATCAACGTCATTGGCGCCATGCTCTGTGCCCGCGAAGCGGTGAAGCGCATGTCGACCAGCCATGGCGGCAAGGGCGGCGCCATCGTGAATGTTTCCTCGATTGCTGCAAGAATTGGCGGACCGGGCGAATATGTCGACTACGCCGCCTCGAAGGGCGCGATCGATTCCTTCACTATCGGCCTGGCGCGCGAGGTGGCCGGCGAAGGCATTCGCGTCAACGCAGTCAGCCCAGGGATTGTCGATACCGAAATTCATGCCTCCGGCGGACAGCCGGATCGCGTCGAGAGGATGCGTCACGGCGTGCCAATGCAAAGGGCGGGGACCACCGAAGAGGTCGCCGCGGCAATTCTCTGGCTCCTGTCGGATGGGGCGTCCTATACGACAGGCGCGAATTTGGAAGTGGGCGGCGGCCGCTAATCCCAGCCAAGGCTGAGTGCAGACCAGAAGGAAAAATCATGGCTTATGACGTCGTTATCATTGGATCGGGACCAGGCGGCTATGTCTGCGCCGTCAAAGCGGCACAGCTCGGCCTGAAGACGGCGGTGGTCGAGAAGGACCCGACCTTCGGCGGCACCTGCCTCAATATCGGCTGCATCCCGTCCAAGGCGCTGCTGCATGCGTCCGAGATATTCGCCGAGGCCGGTCATTCCTTCGACACACTGGGCGTCGAAATCGGCGCGCCGAAGCTCAATCTGGAGAAGATGATGGCGCACAAGGACGCGACCGTGGCGTCCAACGTCAACGGCGTCGCCTTCCTGTTCAAGAAGAACAAGATCGACAGCTTTCGCGGCACCGGCAAGGTCCTGTCCTCCGGAAAAGTGTCGGTGATCGGCGAGGGCGGCAAGGTCGAGGAGATCGAGACCAGGAACATCGTCATCGCCACCGGCTCCGACGTCACCGGCATCCCGGGGGTCAAGGTCGACTTTGACGAGAAGGTGATCATGTCCTCGACCGGCGCGCTGTCGCTGGACAAGGTGCCGGGCCACATGGTGGTGGTCGGCGGCGGCGTCATCGGGCTGGAGCTCGGCTCGGTATGGGCGCGGCTCGGCGCCAAGGTGACCGTCGTCGAGTTCCTCGACACCATTCTCGGCGGCATGGACGGCGAGGTCGCCAAACAGTTCCAGCGCATGCTGTCCAAGCAAGGCATCGAATTCAGGCTCGGCGCCAAGGTGACCGGTGTCGCCAAGGCCAAGAAGGGTGTCACCGTCACCTTCGAGCCGGTCAAGGGGGGTGCCGCCGAGACGATCGAGGCGGATGCGGTGCTGATCGCGACCGGACGCCGGGCCTATTCGGACAGTCTCGGGCTGAAGGAGGCCGGGGTCGAGGTCGACGAGCGCGGCCGGGTCAAGACGGATAGCCATCTCAAGACCAATGTGCCGGGCATCTACGCCATCGGCGACGTCATTGCCGGGCCGATGCTCGCCCACAAGGCCGAGGACGAGGGGGTGGCGGTGGCCGAGATCATTGCCGGCCAGGCCGGCCATGTGAATTACGAGGTGATTCCGAACGTCGTCTACACCAGTCCGGAAATCGCCTCGGTCGGCAAAACGGAGGAAGAGCTGAAGGCGGCCGGCATCGACTACAAGGCCGGCAAGTTTCCGTTCAGCGCCAATGGCCGGGCGCGCGCCATGCTGCACACCGACGGCTTCGTGAAGATCCTGGCTGACAAGCAGAGCGACCGCGTGCTCGGCGTCCACATCGTCGGTTTCGGCGCTGGCGAGATGATCCACGAGGCGGCGGTGCTGATGGAGTTCGGCGGCTCGTCGGAAGATCTTGCCCGCACCTGCCACGCTCATCCGACGATGTCGGAAGCGGTGAAGGAAGCGGCACTGGCGACCTTCTTCAAGCCGATCCACATGTAGGCCTTCCCAAGCTACTCCGGCAGCCATCTGACGGCTCAAAGCAAAACGGCCCGCTTTTCAGCGGGCCGTTCGTATTTGGAGTCAGCAGCCGATCACTGCGGGGCTGGTGCGGGCGCCGGGGCAGGCGCTGGCTCTGCAGGCGCCGGAGCGGGTGCTGGGGCAGGCGCCGGAGCAGGCTCTGCAGGTGCCGGGGCAGGTGCAGGCTCTGTAGGTGCCGGGGCTGGCGCAGGCTCTGCCGGAGCAGGAGTCGGTTCAGCGGGCGCTGGCGCCGGGGCCGGCGTGGTTGCAGCCGGCGGTTCACCAGGCGCTGGCGCCTCACCGCTTGTGCCAAAAACATAGTAAGCGACAATGGCCAGGATAACGACGACCAGGGCAATCAGCCAGCCGGTGCTGCCGCCACCCGACTTGGGAGGGGGGGTCGGAGTGGTGTACGGGTCGTTTGGATTCGCCATAAAAGTGTCCTCCGTGGAATGAAAAGTATCAATCAACACACATCAACGCGCAATCGTCGAACAGGTTTCACGTTAGGGATCGAAAACGCCGAAAACAGGGCAATCTTCGCCGGGAATCGTTTGTCCGCACGCACTTTACTCGCAAAATTCGCAGCGATCGAGCCAAAACAAACCTTTCGACCTTCCTGTACTCAGACAAGCCTTCCGTGATTCGGGAAAGGCATCGCCCCGAATCACGTCTTGCCGGGTCTGCAACTCAACCGCGCAACTCAGTCGACGGCAGTAACGGTGTAACCGGCCTTGCGGAAATCTTCGACCAGGCCTTCCGCGCCCGGAAGGTGCAAGGCGCCGACCGCCATGAAGGCGTTGCCCTTGGCGAGGATCGGCCCGGCATGATCGATCATCACCTTGTTGCGGCGGGTGATCATGGTTTCCTCGAAGGCGGTATAGCCCGCCGAATCGTCTTCGCCGCCGGGAAGGACGGCACGAAACAGCGGCCAGAGCATGCCGATGTCGCCGCGCTGGTAAAGCACGATCATGGTTTCGTTGACGTCGTTCACCCTGTTGCCGAGCTTCAATGTGTCGACGAGGCCCTTCATGTGAAAAGCGAGCGGCAGCGAGGCCATGGCGCGAAGCTGGTCGGCGACGGTCTCCAACCCATCGACGGCCTTGCCTGAGGCTTTGGCGTCCTGCGCGAGCTTGATGTCGAGCACCGGCGCGCCGCCGGCCTGGCGGGCCAGTTCACAGGCCGGGAGCGCGACCATGGTCGACAGCATCCACGGTTTCATCTTGGCGACGCTCGCCGGCGGGATGCCGCGCGCGTCGAGCGCCTTGTTCACCGCCGCCGCATCGTCCGGCGACAGCAGCGAGGACAGCGTGGTGCTGTCGGTGAACATCATCAGCTCCGGCTCTTTCAGGAACGCCGCCATCATCTTCTGCTGATCGAGCACCTCCGTGGTCTCGATGACGACAGTGTCGGCAGCGTCAAACGCCTTTTGCGCGGCGGGCGGCAGCGTGGTCACGCGCGGGTCGGTCATGTGCATGGTGCCGAACAGGAAGGACGGCCTTTCGCCCGCCTTTTCCAGTTTCCACAACAGGCCCTTGCCGTTCAGTGTTGCGGCCGCTTCCGTCTCGATCTTGCGGTAGGTGGCCGGGTCGTCCTTCTGCAAGGCCGACAGCATGTCGGCGCCGGCGCAGACCGGGGTTTCGGCGCGCGCCTTGCCGGCGGCGAGCAGCGCGAGGATGAGGAAAGAGAGAAAAAACAGGACGTTGAGCGCCACGAGCAGCTTCAACGACGCAAGGGCCGTGCGGTCGGCGATGATAATGACGCGTTTCATGGCCGCTTTTTACAGACAAAGAACGGCGAAACGGTTAACTGGCGCAGCAAAATTGTCTCGGACATCGTTCCACGGCTGATATCCTGGCTGCAACTTTGCGAAATCATGCGTCGGTTACGCCCGCGGATGGGCCGCTTCATAGACTTCGAGCAGCCTCGCGGTGTCGACGCCGGTATAGATCTGCGTCGTCGACAGGCTGGCGTGGCCCAACAATTCCTGGATGGTGCGCAGGTCGCCGCCGCGTCCAAGCAGATGCGTGGCGAAGGAATGGCGCAAGGCATGCGGCGTGGCGGTGTCGGGCAGATTGAGCGCCGAGCGCAGCTTGGCCATGTCGCGCTGGACGATGGCCGGGTTGAGTGGGCCGCCGCGGGCGCCGCGAAACAACAGGCCCTTCGGGTCGAGATGATAGGGGCAGAGCCGGCGGTATTCGGCGATCGCCCGCAGCGCGATCGGCAGCACCGGCACCAGCCGCGTCTTGCCGCCCTTGCCGGTGACGCGCAGCACCGTTTCATCAGGCGACGAAAGGTCGGCGCTAGGCAGGCCGAGCGCCTCGGAAATGCGCAGACCTGAGCCGTAAAGCAACGTCAGCACGGCCGCGTTGCGGGCGGCGATCCACGGCTCCTCCGCCAGCTGGCCTTCCACCGAAACGACGTGTTTCGCATCGCTGGCCGTCAGCGGCTTGGGCAGCGACTTCGGCTGCCGTGGCGCGCGCAGTGCCGCAGCACCCGCCGCATTGACGAGGCCGCGCCGCTCCAGAAAGCGCAGCAGCGAGCGGATGCCGGCGAGCCCGCGTCCGAGCGTGCGGGCGCCGGCGCCTCCGGCGCGGCGGGCGGCGAGAAAGCCGCGCAGATCGGCCGGGCGCAGATCGGCGATATCCGAAATGCCGGGCGAGCCGCCGCAATGGCCGGTCAGGAAATGCAGGAACTGGCGCGTATCGCGCTCATAGGCCTCCACGGTTTCCGGCGACAGCCGGCGTTCGCGCGCCAGCATCTTCAGCCAGCTCTCGCGGGCCGCCTGAAGGTCTGGTTTGGCCGGGATAAGGAATTCCTGCATTGCGCTCTTGCGATATTCCGTTCTTCCATTCTGGGCCATCTTCCGGCAGCCGGGTTAGGAAGCGGTGAAGAGCCGCGTCATTGAAATGACAAGAGGGTGGAGCTAGAGCAAGACAAAGGATTTTTCCACCGATGACCAAACCGCAAAACCCCGTCCAGATGGCCGTGATCGGCGCCGCCCACGGCATCAAGGGCGAATTGCGCGTGAAAACCTTCACCGGCGATCCGCTGGCGCTGGCCGACTACGGGCCGCTCTATGCAAGGGACGGCCGCGCCTTCCAGATCGTCGACATCAGGCCGGCCAACACGGTCGTCGTGGTGCGCTTCAAGGGCATCAGTGACCGCAACGCCGCCGAGGTGCTTGCCGGCACAGAACTGTTCGTCGATCGCTCGATGTTGCCGGACGACGGCGAAGAGGACGAATTCTATCATGCCGATCTCGTCGGGCTGGCAGTCCGGGACGATACCGGTGCTGACATCGGCAAGGTCGTTGCCGTGCATAATTTCGGCGGCGGCGACATTCTCGACGTGACGCTTGGCGAGCGCAAAGGCGTGCTGATTCCGTTCACGCAGGCTGCCGTGCCTGACGTGTCGATCAAAGACGGCTTCCTCCGCATCGATCCGGCGGCAGCGGGCTTGATCGATGACGAAGACAGCGATGCTCCCGGCAGCGACGGTTTCGACCCCAAGGGCAGGCCGCGTGGGCCGAAGGACGCCGGGGGCAACCGTTGAGTTTTTCCGCCTCGGTGCTGACGCTCTATCCCGAGATGTTTCCCGGCGCGCTGGGCCTGTCGCTGGCCGGCCGGGCGCTGGAGGCCGGCACATGGTCGCTGGAAGCGATCCAGATCCGCGATTTCGCCACCGATCGCCATCGCACCGTCGACGATACGCCGGCCGGCGGCGGCGCCGGCATGGTGATGCGCGCCGATGTGCTGGCCAGCGCCATCGACCACGCTTCGCCGGCGGGTGATCCGCGCCCGCGCCTGCTGATGAGCCCGCGCGGCAAGCCGCTGACACAGGCCCGCGTGCGCGAACTGGCTGCCGGACCTGGCGCGGTGATCGTCTGCGGCCGCTTCGAGGGCGTCGACCAGCGGGTCATCGAGGCGCGGGGACTGGAGGAGGTCTCGGTCGGCGACTTCATCCTCTCCGGCGGCGAGCCGGCAGCGCTGGTGCTGCTCGACGCCGTGGTGCGGCTGTTGCCCGGCGTGATGGGCAATGCGGTGTCGGGCGATGAAGAGAGCTTTGAAAACGGCCTGCTCGAACATCCGCACTACACGCGGCCGCAGGAATTCGAGGGCCGGCAAATCCCCGAGGTTCTCACCTCGGGCAATCACAAGAAGATCGCCGCATGGCGGCGCGCCGAGTCGGAAAAATTGACGAAGGAGCGGCGGCCGGACCTGTTAGCTGCTCACCCCCTGGTGAAATAGTAAAAGGCCAGGAACACGCCGACCCCAACGACGAAGCCGCGCACGGCAATTTGCGGCACACGCTTGGCGATCCAGACGCCGGCATAGCCGCCCAGCGCGCCGCCGGGTATCATGACGATCGCCTGCGGCCAGGCGATGATGTCGCCGGAGATGAAGACCAGGATGGCTACCGCCGCGATGACCACGGCCAGCATGTTCTTCAGCGCGTTCAGGCGGTGATAGTCGCCGGGCTGGGTGAGGCCGAGCGTCGCCAGCATCATGACGCCCATGCCAGCGCCGAAGAAGCCGCCATAGACGGCGGTGGCGAATTGCGCCAGGGAACCGACCAGCGAACCCACTGCGGCCTCACGCCCCGGCTTGGGTGCCGGCCTCAGCCACGGCCCGGCGGCGAACAGCGCGGTTGCCGCCAGCAGCAGCCATGGCACCAGGACGCGAAACGACGGATTGTCGAGCGCCAGAAGGATGAGCGCACCGGCCAGTGCACCGAAAGCCGAGATAAGGCCGAGCAGCAATGCCGTGCGCCAGAAATGCTTGATGTCGGACCAGTAGGCGAGCGTCGAGGTGATGTAGCCGGGAAACTGTGTCAGCGACGAGGTGGCATTGGCGACGATCGGCGGCAAGCCGACCAGCGACATGGCGCCGAAGGTTATGAACGTCCCGCCGCCGGCTATAGCGTTGACGGCGCCTGAGAGAAAGCCCGCGACAAAGAGCAGGGCCGCATCGAGAACTGGCATGGAGGGGTATTGCCGCCGGAGGAAAGTCACGTTTTACTCGGCTTAAAAAGCTTGGGCCTTCGACGCAACCCCTGCGCCGAAAGATTGCAATGTCGGCCAACGGCCAAAAAAGACACGGCGAAGGCGTGACAAAGCGTCGAAATAGCTGTATGTGCGCGCCGAACCGGAAGAACGATCTGCCGGACCCGTCAACAATGACGGTGTAGTCGCCCCTGCCCGATGTTCTCGAACCCAGATGTTCTCGAACAAAGGGCATAGCCGAGCGGTCAATGCAACTGCAAGGCGAGTGTCGGACGCTCTGACTGTCGGAAGAACAAGAAGTGGATTTGTAGAGATGGATATCCTCCGTCAGCTCGAGGCCGAACAGGCCGCCAAGGTCGAAGCCAAGCGCAAGCTTCCCGAATTCCAGCCCGGCGACACCGTGCGCGTCCAGGTCCGCGTGACCGAAGGCACCCGCACCCGCGTCCAGGCTTATGAGGGCGTTGTCATCGCCCGCGCCGGCGCCGGTTTCCAGGAGAATTTCACCGTTCGCAAGATTTCCTACGGCGAAGGCGTGGAGCGCGTGTTCCCGGTCTTTTCACCGATGGTCGAGGGCGTCGAGATCGTGCGCCGCGGCAAGGTGCGCCGCGCCAAGCTCTATTACCTGCGCGATCGTCGCGGCAAGTCGGCCCGTATTTCGGAAAACACCGGCGTGCGCGCCCGCAAGCTGAACGATGAGGAGCGCGATGCGCTGAACGCCGAAAAGGCCCGCATCGAGGCCGAGAAGGTGGCCGCCGCCCAGGCGCTGGCCGCCGAGAAGGCGGCGCAGGACGCCGCCGAGAAGAAGGCTGCCGACGAGGCCGCCAAGGCCGAGGAAGCCGCTCCCGCCGAATAAGGCGTCTTCAAAACCGATGTTTCGAAAAGGCGGCTTCGGCCGCCTTTTTGTTTCGCGGGATGGATTCCGACGCAATCGAAACGGATCGTTCCGTGACCGTTTGGTGAAAGCATGGGAATCCATTTTCGGGCGGAACGGCGCATCAAGCCGGCTTGCAAGGCGCTTGCGGAAAGCTAAAGTCGGCGCCGGATTTTCCTGCAAGCCTCGACCATGTCGAGGCGGTTCAAGTTTTCGGGGTGTACCATGACCAAATCGAAACTGCTGTTGGCCGGCCTGTTGGCTCTGATACTTGCGCCCGTCGCCGCCCTGGCGCAGGCGCTTCCCGATCTCGGCGGCAAGAAGGTGGTGGTGGTGACGGAGAACGCCTATCCGCCGCTGCAATTCATCGACGCCAAGACCGGCCAGCAGATCGGCTGGGAATATGACGCGATGAACGAGATCGCCAAGCGGCTCAATTTCCAGGTCGAGTACCAGAACACCTCTTGGGACGCGATGATCCAGGCGGTTTCCGACAACCAGTACAACATCGGCATGACCGGTATCACCATCAAGGACGACCGCAAGCAGAAGGTCGATTTCTCCGACCCCTACATGCGCTCGGAACAGTTCATGCTGGTGCGTGGCGATGAGAAGCGCTTCACCGACGCCAAGACATTTGGCGCCTTCAAGGATGGGCTGATCGGCGCGCAGGCCGGCACCACCCCCTTCTACACCGCCGTCTACAGCGTGCTCGACGGCAATGAGCAGAACCCGCGCATCAAACTGTTCGAGACGTTCGGTGCGACGGTGCAGGCGTTGAAGACCGGTGACGTCGACGTCGTTTTGACCGACGGCACTGCCGGCAAGGGCTATGTCGATGCGTCCAACGGCGGGCTGAAGCTGATCGGCGGCCCGCTCGGCACCGAGGATTTCGGCTTTATTTTCCCGAAAGGCTCGGATCTGGTGAAACCGGTCAATGCGGCGATCGCCGCACTGAAGGCCGACGGCACGCTCGACGCGCTCAACAAGAAATGGTTCCTTGACTACAAGATGGGGCAGTAGGACTTTTGTCGCGGACGTTGCGGGTCGCGCAGGAACTCGCGCTGCCTCCGCGATGCCTGCTTTACTGGCACTGCCTAATGCCCCCAGCTTCAACCTCCAAAACCGACTTCCCGTGGTGGCTTGCCGTGGCGGCGGCGCTCGCCATGGCCGCAGCCATCTTCATTGCGGCAAGCGACCTCTACGCCCAGGTTTTTGCGACCGTCGCCACGGGCATCGGCATCACCGTCTTCGTCACAATGATCGCCTTCGCGCTGGCCTCGGCAATCGGGCTCGGCATTGCGCTGATGGGGCTGTCGGGGTCGCGCTGGCTGCGCCAGATTGCCCGCTTCTATGTCGAGATCATCCGCGGCGTGCCGATGCTGGTGCTGTTGTTCTGGATCGCCTTTGCCGGGGCGCCGGCCTTCGTCGCGGCATGGAACGGGCTGACCGCGCCATTGCAAAATGCGGGTCTCTTCGGAGAACTGCTGGTGCGCGACGTGTCGTTGCTGTGGCGCGCCATCATGGCGCTGACCATCGGCTACTCGGCCTTCATCTCGGAGGTCTTCCGCGCCGGCATCCAGGCGGTCGAGAAGGGCCAGATCGAGGCGGCGAAGGCGCTGGGGCTGACGCGCACGCAGCGTTTCCGGCTGATCGTCTTTCCGCAGGCGATCCGCACCATCCTGCCGCCGCTCGGCAATGATTTCGTCGCCATGGTCAAGGATTCTTCGCTGGTCTCGGTGCTCGGCGTCGCTGACATCACCCAGATGGGCAAGATCTACGCCGCCGGCTCGTTCCGCTTCTTCGAAACCTATTCGATCGTCGCCTACATCTATCTTATCCTGACGGTCGGCCTGTCGCTGGCCTTGCGGGGGCTGGAGAAGCGGCTGCGCCGCCAGCATGAGCAATAGCCGGCAGGCGAAGACGGCGCTACGATCGCGGCAGATTTTGTTTTTGTGCGTGTCGTTGTCCCAAAAAGCGCTGCGCACCCCCGGTTCAAGCCCAAGGGCATGCTTTTGGGCGACATGCATGAGTTGGAGGTCAGATCCATGATTATCGACAAAGCCAATGCGGCCTTGGAGTCCGTCTATACGGCCGACACGCCGGAAGCGCTGGCGCAAGCCTATGCCGCATGGGCTGCGACCTATGACAGCGAAACCGCCTCGCTCGGTTATCTCCTGCCGTTCCTGATCGCCGCCTGGGTGGCGCGCCATGTGCCATCAGGCGAGGGGCCGCTGCTCGACGCCGGCTGCGGCACCGGCCTGTCGGGACCGTCGCTCAAAGCGCTCGGCTATCAGGACATCGCCGGGCTCGACCTGTCGGACGAAATGCTTGACATCGCCGGCAGCCGCCGGGCCTACAGCGAGCTGAAACAGGCGATGCTTGGCGGTCCGCTGCCTTGGCCGGACGGGTATTTCCGCGCCTTCTTCTCGACCGGCGTGTTCACCATCAGCCACGCGCCGGCCTCCAGCCTGCATGAACTGGTGCGGATCACCAAGAAGGGCGGCCACGCCATCTTCACCGTTCGCGACCAAGTGTTCGAGAGCGGCGGCTTTCGTGACGTCCTTGCCGAACTGGAGCGGGACAAAAAATGGCGGTCGGTCGAGGAAAGCCCGTGGTTCCGCTGCTATGCGATCGCCGAGCCCGAGGCGCTGGTGAAGACATTTGTGTTTGAAGTGGTTTGAATAAGCCTTCTTCCTTCTCCCCTTGTGGGACCCCTTGTGGGAGAAGGTGGATCGGCGCGCAGCGCCGAGACGGATGAGGGGTGTTGGACGGAATGAGACGTCGGCGTTCCCTGGAGCACTCCTCATCCGTCGCCTTCGGCAACACCTTCTCCCACAAGGGGAGAAGGCAGAGCCGCGCCAGGCAGCCGCGATTGCCGAAAAGCCAAAAGATTGATATGAGCCACGCCATGGAACAGCTTTTTGGCGATCCGGCCTACAAGGGCTTCGTGCTGCAGGACAGAAAACGCCTGCCGTCGCGATTCTCGGCGCGCGTTTCCGGCGCTCTGACCAGCCGACTTCGCTAGGCCGTGTTCGCCGGCTAGCCGGCGCTTGTCCTTTCCCATTTTTATATCGACGGATTTACGCACATGAGCGCACCGCGCACCCTCTACGACAAGATATTCGACGACCATGTCGTCGACCGCCAGGACGACGGCACCTGCCTGCTCTACATCGACCGTCATCTCGTCCATGAAGTGACCAGCCCGCAAGCCTTCGAAGGCCTGCGCATGACCGGCAGAAAAGTCCGCCATCCGGAAAAGACGCTGGCCGTGGTCGACCACAATGTGTCGACCTCGCCGGAGCGCAAGTTCGGCATCAAGAACGAGGAAAGCCGCATCCAGGTCGAGGCGCTGGCCAAGAATGCCAAGGATTTCGGCGTCGAATATTATTCCGAGAAGGATATCCGCCAGGGCATCGTCCACATCATCGGTCCGGAGCAGGGCTTTACGCTGCCCGGCATGACCATCGTCTGCGGCGACAGCCACACCTCGACGCACGGCGCTTTCGGCGCATTGGCGCATGGCATCGGCACCTCAGAAGTCGAGCATGTGCTGGCCACGCAGACGCTGATCCAGCGCAAGGCCAAGAACATGCTGGTGCGCGTCGACGGCGTACTGCCGGAAGGCGTCACCGCCAAGGACATCATTTTGGCGATCATCGGCGAGATCGGCACTGCCGGCGGCACCGGCTATGTCATCGAATATGCCGGCGAAGCGATCCGCGCGCTGTCCATGGAAGGCCGCATGACCATCTGCAACATGTCGATCGAGGGCGGCGCCCGTGCCGGCCTGATCGCGCCTGACGAGACGACCTTCGCCTATGTCAAGGACAAGCCGCGGGCCCCCAAGGGCGAGGCGTGGGATGCGGCGCTCGCCTACTGGAAGACGCTGCAGTCCGACGAGGGCGCGCATTTCGACAAGGTGGTCGTGCTCGACGCGGCGAAATTGCCGCCGATCGTCTCCTGGGGCTCCTCGCCCGAGGACGTCGTCTCGGTCCAGGGCATCGTGCCGAACCCCGACGATATCGCCGATGAGAACAAGCGCACCTCCAAGCAGCGCGCGCTCGACTATATGGGGCTGACGCCGGGTACCAGGATCACCGATATCGCGCTCGACCGCGTCTTCATCGGCTCCTGCACCAACGGCCGCATCGAGGATCTGCGCGCCGTCGCCAAGGTGGTCGAGGGCAAGAAAGTCAGCCCTCATGTCGATGCGATGATCGTGCCGGGCTCCGGTCTGGTCAAGGAGCAGGCGGAGACCGAAGGTCTCGACAAGATCTTTGTCGCCGCCGGCTTCGACTGGCGCGAGCCGGGCTGCTCGATGTGCCTTGCCATGAACGACGATCGGCTGAAGCCGCATGAACGCTGCGCTTCGACCTCGAACCGCAATTTTGAGGGCCGTCAGGGCTTCAAGGGCCGCACCCATCTGGTGTCGCCGGCGATGGCGGCGGCGGCGGCGATCGCCGGCCATTTCGTCGACATCCGTGAGTGGAAATAAACGCAGGGCTGCCACGGTCCGTATATGAGTGCATGCAGGCCCGAGCCGCAACGCGATTCGGGCACTCTCTTTCAGCCGGGGCGCCTGACGAATTCGTGGAATTGCTCACGGCGGCCGGGTTGATCCTTTGCCACCACGAGCGCCAGCTGACGTTCGTCGAAAAGCTTGAACCACTCGTCCCATTCGACCAGTTCGTAGCCGCCGGCGTTGGCCGGGCGTTCGGCCTGGTCCTGGTCCTGATAGGCATGCTGGCCGAAAACCAGCCTCAGCATGGCTTGCGTGCCTGTTTCGGGCGATACATCGACGATTGCCGGAAATCCGGCACGTGACGCGGCCCATGAGCGAATTGCCTCGTGATCGGTCAGCATGATTGTATCGGCCATGAAAGCGTCTCCATCGATTGCTGCCGGAAAACGCCGGCCGGGGTCTCAAGTTCCGTGCAGCAGCTTCATGAGTGACCTCGCGCATATTCGATCCCGCTTAACCGCTTGTTTGGGCTTCCGCTCTAAGGTCTTCCCTCAGGAAGCGTGGGGGTCACGGTCCTTTGGACACCGGTCTGCTGGTAGGGTTGCTCAACCCGACGATCGCGCTTGCGCTCGGCGCGGTGTTTCTCGTGCTTTCGTTCTATCAACGTCACCGCCCCTATCTGGCCGTTCTGGCCGCCAGCTATTGGCTTTCGGCGGCCGGCTTCCTGTTGCAGCATTTCACCCTGCCCATCGGCATGGCGCCGACCAAGCTGATCTCCAACATCTGCTTCACCATCGCCGCCTGTGGTCTCGCCGGCGCGATCGTGACACGTTATGGACGGCGCGTGCCCTTTGTTGCGATCGGCGTTCTGGCGAGCGGCGGCCTGACCGCTTTTTGCTGGTTCATGTTCATCCAGCCGGACCTCACCTGGCGGATCCTAGTGATGAATTTCGCTTTCGGCGGCCTCAGCCTGGTTGTCGCCGCCGAACTGCGCGTCGTGCGCGACAAGGGCCCGACGGAAATGATCCTGTTCGTGCTGTCGCTGCTTTCGGGGCTGAACTTCTTCGTGCGCACCCTCGTTATCGTCATCGCGCATGGACCCTATCAAAGCTATGACGGGTTCTATGCCTCGTCCTACTGGACGACGGCGCTCCTGTCGCACGCGCTGTTGTCGCTGCTCATCGCGCTTTGCCTGTTCTGTGCGGCTGCGCTCGACGTGATGAAAGTGCTGAAGGCCGATGCATACACCGACCCGCTGTCGGGCCTGCTCAACCGCCGCGGCTTCGAGGAGCGCGCCACGCTTCTCCTGCAGCACTGCGCCACCGCCAAACTGCCGGTCTCTCTTGTGCTCGCCGACCTCGATCATTTCAAGGCGCTCAACGATCTGCACGGGCATGCGGCGGGCGATCGCGTGATCGCCGACTTCGCCGCCAAGCTTCGATCGGCTGCCGGCACCAGCGGCGTCGCCGGCCGCATCGGTGGCGAGGAGTTCGCAGTGCTTTTGCCGCTGAGCGACCTCGGCGCGGCAAGGCTGTTTGCCGAAGCCATTCGCACGCTCTATTCGGCGGGCAGCGTCGACGGGCTTCCGCACGGTACAAGAGCGACGGCAAGCTTCGGCGTGGCGGCCCGCACCGGCGAGGAAGGGCTGGAGCCGCTGATGCGCCGCGCCGACGAGGCGCTCTACAAAGCCAAGAGGAACGGCCGCGACAGCGTGCGCCTGTCCTATGACCAGTCGGCCTGTGAACCGTCGGAAACGGTGTCGGTTGTGGAACCGCTCAAAGCCGGCTGATCGCATCCGCGCCCTGGGCTCGCGTTAACGTCTTTTTCGCCCGTTCGTGATCTGCTGGCGCAGGGAGTGCGAGAAACCACATGAGCGGCGGCGCAGAGTTCATCCTTGCAATCAACCTGCTCGTCGCCGGTCTGCTGGCGGCCGCCTTCATGACTATCTCGTTCAACGATGTGGCGCGCGCGCCGGCGCGCTGGCTGGTCTTCGGTTATCTGCTCGGGATGGCCTATTTCGCCATCGAGTTCAGCATTCCGGTCTTCGACAATGCGCGACCCGCGGTCGTCGCGGGCTTCGCCGTTTTCCTTGGCGCCACCATCGCCTTCAATGGCGGGCTTGCCCATAAATACGGTGTGGCGCCGCCCTGGGCGCCGATGCTCGTCTTCCTGTTTGCGGCCACCGTGGCCGTGTATTTCGTGCAGGACCTGCCGCGCCAGTCGCTTGCCCGCATGATGGCCTACCAGCTTCCCTATGCGGCCATGCAGTTCGTCGGCGTCGGCATCGTCTGGTCGTCCAGGCAAAGAAGCGACTGGCTCGACCATGCGCTGATGGCCGTTCTGGCGGCCAGCGCCCTGCAATTCGTGAGCAAGCCGTTCATCGCCCATGCATTGGGCGGCTGGGGTGTCAATCCGCAGGCCTATCTGCAGAGCAACTACGCTCTGGTGTCGCAATCACTAGGCACTGTATTCGGCATGACAATCGCGCTTCTCATTCTGGTCATTGTGGTCCGTGACGTGCTCGCCGAGGCGACATCGAAGTCGGAGACGGACACGCTATCAAGGCTGCTCAACCGGGGCGGCTTCGAACGTCATGCCGAGCTCGCGATGCGTGACGCCGTGCGCAAGGGTATTCCGGTCGCCCTGGTCATCGCCGACCTCGATCATTTCAAGAGCATCAACGACAGTTTCGGCCACGCGTCCGGCGACCGGGTCATCGAGGCCTTTGCCGGCTTCCTGCGTGATGCGGCCGCCGATCACCACGTCGCCGGCCGCATCGGTGGTGAGGAATTCGCCATCATCCTGCCGGGAACCAACCTCGCCGCCGCGCGGCTCTTCGCCGAAGGCACGCGCAGCGCTTTCGGGGCCCTGCCGATAGACTGTCTGCCGGCGCACCATCGTTGCACCGCCAGCTTCGGCGTTGCCGAGCTTCACCCGGCCGAAGGTTTTTCCGACCTGCTGCAGCGCGCCGATGAAGCGCTCTATCAAGCGAAGGGCAGCGGACGCAATTGCGTGCGCATCTCGATAGGGTCGATCGCCTCCCGGCAGACGGCTGTCGCCAACGCCGGGCCGAAGATCAGCGGCAGGGGCTGAGCTCGGGCATCTCGCCGTCGGAAAGCCCGTACATATAGCTGCGGCCCTTCACGAAAACCGGCGGCCTGTAGCAGTCGCGGCTGCTGATGTCATCCGGGTCGTCTTCATAGATGATTTTGGGCTGGCCGGCGCCGGTGTAGTCCGACAGTTCCTTGGCCAGGTTGCCGTCGCCAACGAGGATGCGCTTGTAACCGGCGGCGCTCTCGATGACGAGATTTCCGAAGGAATCGGCGTAGACGCGGTCGCGCGTCCCGGCGAGTGCCGGTGCTGCGAAGCCGATGGCCACCGCCACCAGGATGAGCGCCGGAAGGCGCGATCTGCCTGAATTCGAACGCATGGCGTCCCCCATTTGTCAGAGGCGAGTCTTGCTCGAATCACAAATTAACCTTTTCTTAACCTTTGTTAAGATGCCGGCCCCTGCTGGCAGCCAGATCTCGGCAAACATGGTTAATATCCGGCGCCTGCGCTGCGGCCATCATTCGGCCATGCTTGCCCGCACCATCGCGTGGCGCGGGTGATCTCGGCAAACCACCGCGGCTGGATTGACGCGTAGGGAGGCAGCATATGGCGTTAGGCCGGACGTTTCGGATAACGCCTGCGCTTTTCCCATTGCTGATCACTGCTGCCTGCGTGTCGCAGACCAATGCGCCGAATGCCGGAAATCCGCTCGCCGATTCGCCGCAGCCGCGCACCGCGACCTACACTTGCGCCGATGGCGCCAGGATCACCATCGAAAATCTCGGCACCTCGGTTCGCGTGCTTGGCCCGGACGGCGCCAGCGAGGACCTGCCGGCCTCACCAGCCAATCAAAATAGCCGCTTCGGCGAGGCGCATGACGCAATCGTGATCGACGGGCGCGACGCGCTGGTGATGGAGGGCGGGAAGACGCCGCTGACCTGCAAGCGCTAATCGGGTGCATTGATATTCAGGTGAGGCCGGCCTGCAACTGGCAGCCTCCTCCGCTTCCGGTGCTCACGTACGGAAATGTACGCTCCGCTCCGGTTCTCGTAAGCTACCATTTTCGACTCGGCCTGACCTGAATCTCAACACACCCTGGACGCCCAAGCCGGGCAGATATGCCGCAGTGCAGCGAACATTGCGCCGGCTTTGGGTCGCGCCCTAATCGATTGAAGCGAAAACGGGCTATTCAGTCAGACTAAATTACGTTTTCGAAACGATTTTCCGGCTTTGACGCGGTGCAAAAAGAGCATTAGAAACCGGCTGTCCGAAGTCGCATCCGGAAGCGGTAACGCCGCATTTCCACCTGGGGCTCCAGAGACGCCGAACTGGGGGAGCCATGAGCAAATCACCAGCCACCCGCGAATTTGCCAGACGTGAACGGCCGCTTTCGCCGCATCTGACCGTCTATCGACCGCCGATCACGATGACGATGTCGATCATCCATCGCATCACTGGTGGGGCGCTCTATTTCGGCACGCTGCTGGTCGCGGTGTGGCTGATGGCGGCGGCGAGCTCGCAAGCTATCTTCGATGGCGTCAACTGGGCCTTCGGCTCGTGGCTGGGGCGGCTGGTGCTGTTCTTCTATACCTGGGCGCTGATGCACCACATGCTGGGCGGCGTGCGCCACCTGATCTGGGACACCGGGGCCGGTCTTGAAAAGGACACGGCCTCCAGAGTTGCCTGGGCGACGCTGGCCGGCTCGATTGTACTGACGCTGCTGATCTGGATCGCCGGCTACATGGCGCGGGGAGCCTGATCGTGAGCCACCACAACACCGACATGCGCACGCCGCTGGCCAAGGTGCGCGGCCTCGGCTCCGCCCGCGAGGGCACGGAGCATTTCTGGCGCCAGCGCCTGACGGCGATCGCCAACATCCCGCTGATCCTGTTCTTCGTCGGCTTCCTGATCGCGTTGAACGGCGCCGGCTATGCGGAAGTGCGCGCCGCGCTTGCCAACCCGTTCGTGGCGCTGGTCCTGGCCCTGGTGCTGTTGTCCGGGCTCTATCATATGCGGCTCGGCATGCAGGCGATCATCGAGGACTATGTGCATGGCGAGGGCATGAGGCTGGCGCTGCTGGCGCTCAACACATTCTTTCCCGTAGTGGTCGGCGTCGCCTCGATCTTCGCCCTGCTCAAACTGGCATTTGGAGGCTGAGTTTTGGCCAAGGACGCGAAAAACGCCAACACGGCGTCCGCCTATAGCTATGTCGACCACAAATTCGACGTGGTGGTCGTCGGCGCCGGCGGCGCCGGCCTGCGCGCCACGCTCGGCATGGCCGAACAGGGCCTGCGCACTGCCTGCATCACCAAGGTTTTCCCGACGCGGTCGCACACGGTGGCGGCGCAGGGCGGCATCGCCGCCTCGCTCGCCAATATGGGTCCCGACAAATGGCAGTGGCATCTCTTCGACACGGTCAAGGGCTCGGATTGGCTCGGCGACACCGACGCACAAGAATACATGGTGCGCGAGGCGCCGGCGGCGGTCTACGAGCTAGAGCATTACGGCGTTCCCTTCAGCCGCACGGAGGACGGGAAAATCTACCAGCGGCCATTCGGCGGCATGATGATGAATTTCGGCGAGGGACCGCCGGTGCAGCGCACCTGTGCTGCCGCCGACCGGACCGGCCACGCCATGCTGCACACGCTCTACGGCCAGTCGCTGAAGCACAATGCGCAGTTCTTCATAGAGTATTTCGCGCTCGACCTGATCATGGAGCCGGACGGCACCTGCACCGGCGTCGTCGCCTGGAACCTCGACGACGGCACCATCCACCGTTTTTCGGCAAAAATGGTGGTGCTGGCGACCGGCGGCTATGGCCGCGCCTATTTCTCGGCGACCTCGGCACACACCTGCACCGGCGACGGCGGCGGCATGGCAGCGCGGGCCGGGCTGCCGCTGCAGGACATGGAATTCGTGCAATTCCACCCAACGGGCATCTACGGCGCCGGCTGCCTGATCACCGAGGGCGCCCGCGGCGAGGGCGGCTATCTTGTCAATTCCGAAGGCGAGCGCTTCATGGAACGCTACGCGCCATCGGCCAAGGACCTTGCCTCGCGCGACGTGGTCTCGCGCTGCATGACGCTGGAGATCCGCGAAGGGCGCGGCGTCGGACCGAGGAAGGACCATATTTTTCTCCACCTCGACCACCTCGATCCGGCCGTTTTGCACGAGAGACTTCCGGGGATTTCGGAGTCAGCAAAAATCTTTGCCGGCGTCGACCTGACCAAGGAGCCGATCCCGGTGCTGCCGACGGTCCACTACAATATGGGCGGCGTGCCGACCAATTACTGGGGCGAGGTGCTCAGCCCCACTGCCTTGAACCCGGACCAGGTGTCGCCCGGGCTGATGGCGGTCGGCGAAGCCGGCTGCGCCTCCGTCCACGGCGCCAACCGGCTGGGCTCGAACTCGCTGATCGATCTGGTGGTGTTCGGCCGCGCGGCCGCGATCCGGGCAGGCCAGGTGATCGACCGCAACGCCGCGATCCCGTCGCCCAACGAAGCCTCGGTCGAGAAGATCATGGACCGCTTCGACCGGCTGCGTCACGCCAACGGCTCGACGCCGACGGCGGTGCTGCGTGAAAAGATGCAGAAGGCGATGCAGGACGATGCGGCGGTGTTCCGCACGCAGGATTCGCTGGAAAGCGGCTGCAGGCGCATTTCGCAGATCTGGGGCGAACTCAACGATGTAAAAGTGTTCGACCGCTCGATGATCTGGAACTCCGACCTGGTCGAGACGCTGGAGTTGGAAAACCTGATGGCCAACGCCATCACCACGGTCTACGGCGCCGAAGCGCGCAAGGAGAGCCGCGGCGCGCATGCGCGGGAAGATTTTTCGGCGCGCGACGATGCGAACTGGCGCAAGCACACGCTGGCCCGGCTCAGCGAGACCGGCGAGGTGTCGCTCAGCTACCGGCCGGTGCACACCGAGCCGCTGCTTAGGGAAGCAGACGGCGGCATCAACCCGGCCAAGATCGCTCCCAAGGCGAGGGTGTATTGACGATGGCCGCCGTGAACGGGACTTGGTCCGGGCTGAAGCTCGTCATCCGAAAGGACCTGAGGTAATGGTCGAACTCACGCTTCCCAAGAACTCAAAGATCAAGGCCGGGAAAACCTGGCCGAAGCCGGAGAATGCTACCAATCTGCGGGAGTACCGCATCTACCGCTGGTCGCCGGACGATGACGAGAACCCGCGCATGGACACCTATTTCGTCGACATGGACGATTGCGGGCCGATGGTGCTCGACGCGCTGCTCTACATCAAGAACAAGATCGACCCGACGCTGACGCTGCGCCGCTCCTGCCGCGAGGGCATTTGCGGCTCCTGCGCCATGAATATCGACGGTTCCAACACGCTCGCCTGCACCAAGGGCTGCGACGACATTTCCGGCGCGATCAAGGTCTACCCGCTGCCGCATATGCAAGTGGTCAAGGATCTGGTGCCCGACCTCACCAATTTCTACGCCCAGCACGCTTCGATCGAGCCATGGCTGAAGACGGTGTCGCCCGAGCCGGCCAAAGAATGGCTGCAGAGCCATGAGGACCGCGAAAAGCTCGACGGGCTCTATGAATGCATCTTATGCGCCTGCTGCTCGACCTCATGCCCGAGCTACTGGTGGAACGGCGATCGCTATCTCGGCCCGGCGACGCTGTTGCAGGCCTATCGCTGGCTGATCGATTCCCGGGACGAGGCCACGGGCGAACGGCTCGACAATCTCGAAGACCCGTTCCGGCTCTATCGCTGCCATACCATCATGAACTGCGCCCAGACCTGTCCCAAGGGCCTCAACCCGGCCAAGGCGATCGCCGAGATCAAGAAGATGATGGTGGAGAGAAGGGTCTGACCCCGGCAGTTTCTGCCTCGTCTCTCATAGGCAGCGATCCTTCGCGCCCCCCTCTGTCCTGCCGACATTGAGAGGCTCTGTCGTAACGCTCGGATGTCTGTCAAAATCACAGTGCCAAAGAACATCACAGTGCCAAAAAACCAGCAGCAATAGCTATCCAATGACCGATACCGATCTCCCCATCCTCTCTCCCGTCGAAGCGCGCGTGCTCGGTTGCCTGATCGAAAAGAAGGAACTGACGCCCGATATCTACCCGCTGACGCTCAATGCAGCGCATGCCGCCGCCAACCAGAAGACGGCGCGCGAGCCGGTGATGTCGGTCGAGCTTGTCGAGGTGAGACGAGCACTTGGCCAGCTTGAGCACAAGGGCCTAGTCAGGCAGGTCTTTGCCTCGCGCGTCGAGCGTTACGAGCATGTCGTTGCGCAGCGCTTTTCGCTGACTTCGGCGCAGATCGCTCTGCTTGGGCTGCTGTTGCTGCGCGGTCCGCAGACCGCGCATGAATTGCTGGCGCGCAGCGAGCGCATGGCGCGGTTACCCTCCATCGACGAGCTTCGCAGCAATCTCGACCTGTTGATCGGCCGCAAGCCGCCGCTCGTTCAGCAGATCGATCGTGGTCCCGGCCAGCGTGAGGACCGCTATGTGCATCTCTTGGGCGGGCCAGTGCAGACGCCAGCGGTGGCTGCAACGCCCCTGCAATCACCGTCGCCGGCTTCGGACCTCGAAGCGCGCGTGCAGGCTCTCGAGGAAGAGGTCGCACAATTGCGCGCACGAATTGACGCGCTGACCGGCGAAGGAAGCTAACGACCTTTTGAGGCGTCGGATGGACAGCACCCCGTCTGTCCTGCAGGACAGAGGGGGTGTGAAGGATCACCGACGCCCCACAAATGAAAACGCTAGCCCTGGAGCCGGCGTTTATCACTTCATGCCATCTGCTCAACCGAGCTTGGCGTCGAGCGAAACCTTGATGGCGCCGAGCGCCTTCGAAACCGGACACCCAGCCTTGGCCTGTTCGGCCAGCTCCTGGAATTTCGCGGCATCGATGCCCGGCACCTTGCCGACCAGCGTGAGCGCGCTGCCGGTGATGCCGGTGCCTGGAACCAGCGTCACCACGGCCTTGGCGTCGAGTTCGGTGGCGGGGGTGCCGTTCTCGGCCAGGACATGCGAAAGCTGCATGGCAAAGCAACCGGCATGCGCCGCCGCGATCAGTTCCTCCGGATTGGTGCCGGATTTGCCGCTCTCGTCCTCGAAGCGCATCTTGAACGAGTAGGGCGTGCCTTTCAGAGCCCCGCTCTGCGTGTCGAGCGTGCCCTTGCCCTCTTTCAGATTGCCTTTCCAGACGGCGTTTGCGGTGCGGTCCATGAATTCCTCCTTGATGTGGTGGCTGAGCCGTGATCGGCGTCTGATCGACTATAGCGCGCGTGGGCACGAAGGCCACCCGTGCTTTCGCGCCAATGGCCAGGCGTTAAAAAAATGCGCGTGCAAAAATGTCGACTTCCATCGGCCTCGACCGTCCTGCGGGCGGTCACGGATTTCGCGGCCGGATGGAGGTTCACATGGATGGTTTGTTCATCGCACTGTGGAAGAGCTCGGGCTGCAAGCCCGAACGGCGGGAAGATTACTGGCTGCATCCGCCGCCGTTCGGTTTCGGCCGGCTTCTGGCGGCGGTCGCCATCATCGGGGTCGCGGCATGCGTTCTCGATCACGCGGCGACCGGCATAGGCGCGGCTGACACCGAGGTGGCCGCATCCTATGGTTCCCCACAACAAGGAAGATGAGAGATGAAATACGTTTGCCTGGTCTATGGTGAGGAAAAAGACCTTTATGCAATGAGCCCGGAGAGGCTGGCCAAGCTCGACGCTGACTCGCTGGCCTACGACAAATCGGTAGAGCAAAGCGGTCGGCTGATCATCGCGCAAGCGCTGCAGTCGGTGAAGACCGCGAAAATCGTGCGTCGGCGCAAGGGCAAGCGACTGATTACAGACGGCCCCTTCGCCGAGACCAAGGAGCAATTGCTCGGCTTCGTCATGATCGAGGCCGGGGATATCGACGAGGCGCTGGAGATTGCCGGCGGCATCCCGCTGGCCGAAATCGGCACGATCGAGGTCAGGGCGATCTACGACGTGCCGGGGTCCTAGCGATTATTCTGTTTTGCGTCCGGCTGAATCAAATTTCTTCGGCGGGCGCAACTTTTGCGTGTTGAAGCGAGGCAGCACTTCTCCTATCGTCGCTGCGGTTTGGGGATCACCGGCATGCATATACTGATTGCTGCAATTGGGCTGTTGGGAGCGGCGGCGTTCTGGTGGTATCGGATGAAGGCCATGAACGATGCGGCGCGCGAGGTCGCGGACGTCGTCGGGCGTGTGCAAGGGAACATTCGCCGCAAGAGACTGCGCAAGCAGGCGGCGCTCTCACCGCTGACGGCGATCGACGATCCGGTCGTGGCGGCCGCGACGCTGATCACCGCCATCGTTTCCGAGAACGGCCCTGTCCTGCCGCAGCGCGAAGCCGCGATTCGGTCGGTGATTTCGGAGATTGCGGACGACAAGAAGACCGATGAGGCCGTGGTCTACGCCAAATGGGCGGCGTCACAGATCGACGATGCCACGATCGTCATCGACAAGCTGGCGCCGTTCCTGCGCGATCGTCTGGATGTGACTGAGCGAAACGATTTGCTGCAGATGGTGAACCGCGCGGCGCAGGCTGGTGAGCAGCCCCTGAAGATATCCGACCAGCGGGTACTGCGGCTGCGGCAGAAGCTGGGCTTCGAGGTCAACTAGGGTGTGCTGATATTCAGGTGATGCCGGCCTGCGAACGGCGACTTCCTGCGCTTACTACAGTGCCGCGCGCCTATTGGGCGCGCAAAGGACGCTGTAGAACTCTGATTTTGCGCATGACCTTTCCGAAATCGAATTCGATTTCGGAAAGGTCATGCGCTGGCTCACGTACGAAAAGTACGCTCCGCTCCGGTTCTCGGAACTCACCGTTCTCGGCTCGGCCTGACCTGAATCTCAACGCGCCCTGGCATGTCCGTGAGGCGGGCGCTTAGATTAGATCGCCTCGCCCTTGAGCAGTTTCGGCGTGTCGCCGGACAGTCCGGACGCCTGGCGAATGAAGAAATCCTTCAAGCGCGGCATGCGTTCGACGAGGCCGAGGCCGATGTCGCGGACGGCGCGCAACGGGCCGATGTCGTTGGAAAACAGCCGGTTCAGGACATCGGTGGTGATGCCCATCTGCAGCGTGTCGAAACGCCGCCACTGCTGGTAGCGCTCGAGCACGTCGAGCGCGCCGATATCCTGGCCGAGCCGGTCGGCCTCGACCACCACCTCGGCAAGAGCCGCCACATCCTTGAAGCCGAGATTCAGGCCCTGGCCGGCGATCGGGTGGATGCCGTGGGCGGCGTCGCCGGCGAGCGCAATGCGCGGCGCGACGAAGGCGCGGGCAAGCGTCAGGCCGAGCGGCCAGGCGCGTGGCCTGTCGGCGACGTGAATTTCGCCGAGCTTCAGGCCAAACCGCTGTTCCAGCTCGTGCTCGAAGACGAGGTCGTCGCTGTCGACCAGTTTTTCGGCATCTTCCGACCGCTCGACCCAGACGATCGACGAGCGGTTGGTGCCGTCCGTGTCCGGCTTGAGCGGCAGCGTGGCAAACGGGCCGGCTGGCAGAAAATGCTCTTCGGCGCGACCATTGTGCGGCCGTTCATGCGCCACGGTGCAGACGATGCCGGACTGGCCGTACTCCCATTTCACCGTCTTGATGCCGGCCATGTCGCGCAGCTTCGAGTTGACGCCGTCGGCGGCGACCAGCAGCCGCGCCTTCAGCGTCGCGCCGTCGGCAAGATGCACGGTGATGCCGGCGCCGTTCACGTCGAAGGCACTGACTGCGACGCCTTCGATGATGTCGATGCCGAGTTTTTCAGCGCGTCGGCGCAAGGCGCCGTTCAAATCCCTATTGGCGACCATATGCGCAAAGGCTTCGCCGGGCGCGACCTCTCCATCGAAAGTGAGAAACACCGGCCGCACCGGATCGGAAGTGCGCGAATCGGTGACGATCATCTCGGTGATCGCCTGCGCCTCGGGCGCGATTTCGGCCCAGACGCCGAGCTGGTCGAGCATGCGGCAAGCGGCAGCGGCGATGGCCGAGGCGCGGCCGTCCTTTTGCCAGACGCCGGCGGGCGCGGCGTCGACGACAGCGACGGCGAGGCTCGGCCGCGCCTGTTTCAGCGATACCGCAGCGGCAAGGCCGACATAGCCGGCGCCGGCGACCAGAATGTCGAGCGCGGTTCGGTTTTTTGCATCCGCCTTGCGATCCACCATGGCAAATTCCTTTCCGGCCAAATTCCCTTCCGGCCTTGACTGCCCGTCATTCCTGTCGGAAAGCAATAACACTTCTACGGCGAGGGCGCGAAACATGACGGCGGCCATGGACGAGCTTCTCGGCATTCTTGACCTCGAGCAGCTGGAACACAACCTGTACCGGGGTCGCAGCCCCAAACTCGACTGGCAGCGTGTTTTCGGTGGCCAGACCATCGCCCAGGCGCTGGTCGCCGCCCAGCGAACGGTGGAGCCCGAACGCCACGTGCATTCGCTGCACGGCTATTTCATGCGGCCCGGCGACACCAAGGTGCCGATCATCTATCAGGTCGACCGCATTCGCGACGGCGGCTCCTTCACCACGCGCCGTGTCGTGGCGGTCCAGCACGGCCAGGCGATCTTTTCGCTGGAAGCCTCGTTCCAGCAGGAAGAGGTCGGGCTCGAGCATCAGGTGCCGATGCCGCAGGAGGTGCCGGCGCCCGACACATTGCTGTCGCAGCGCGAACTGATTGGCAAGTTCGGCGAGGCCGTGCCCGACGGCATCAGGCGCTACTGGGAGCGTGACCGGCCGATCGAGATGAAGCCGGTGATGCTGGAGCATTACACCAGCCGGGAAAAGCTGGAGCCGAAGCAGAACATCTGGATCCGCACGACCGGCCCGGTTCCGGCCGATCGCGCCACGCAGGCGGCAGTGCTTGCCTATCTTTCCGACATGACGCTGCTCGATACTTCAACCTTTGCGCATGGCCGCGCCATTTTCGATAGCGACATCCAGGCGGCGAGCCTCGATCACGCCATGTGGTTCCACCGCAGCCATCCGCTCGACGACTGGATGCTCTACACGCAGGACAGCCCGTCGACGCAAGGGTCGCGGGGGTTCACCCGCGGGTCGCTGTTTGCTCGCGACGGCACGTTGATCGCCTCGGTTGCCCAAGAAGGGCTGATCCGCCTGAAGCGGCCGCCTGCCGAATAGGCAATTTTGCAAAATTGCCTATTTTTTAGTCAGCTGTGCTGACGCGACTATGAACAGTCAGCCGACAAACCTTCCCCAATTCGTTATTTAACAATAGGTTAACACCCTGCTTCGGCAATTGGCACGGAGCTTGAATCCTAGCGGGCACTCTCCGGCTCTCATGGGGATCGGCGAAGTCGTACAAACGCGGGGACCCGCAACAGCAAAGGGTGAAACCTTATGAAAATCGTGATGGCAATCATCAAGCCGTTCAAGCTCGACGAGGTGCGCGAAGCGCTTACCGCAGTCGGCATCCAGGGCCTGACCGTCACCGAAGTCAAAGGCTATGGGCGTCAGAAGGGACACACGGAAATCTATCGCGGGGCGGAATACGCGGTCAGCTTCCTGCCGAAGATCAAGATCGAAGTCGCGGTCGGCCTGGACATGGTCGACAAGGCCGTCGAAGCCATCACCGCGGCGGCCAAGACCGGTCAGATCGGCGACGGCAAGATCTTCGTTTTCGGCATCGACCAGGCGGTGCGCATTCGCACCGGCGAAACAGACACCGACGCGCTTTGAGCTGCGGACACGTATTCCAAATGGAGAGTTCAATGAATATTTCTGCTACTTTGAAGTCGGCGGCGCGCACCGCGCTGCTGGGCTCGCTCGTTGTCACAGCACTGGGCACGGTCGCCGCATTCGCGCAGGAAGCGGCGCCGGCCGCACCGGCAGCCCCAGCCGCGCCGGCCTTTACCGTCGACAAGGGCGACACGACGTGGATGATGATTTCCACCATCCTGGTGCTGTTGATGACCATTCCCGGCCTTGCCCTTTTCTACGGCGGCCTGGTTCGCGCCAAAAATATGCTGTCGGTGCTGATGCAGGTCTTCACCATCACCAGCGTGGTCATGATCGTCTGGGTTTTCTACGGCTACAGCCTTGCCTTCACCCCAGGCAATGCCTTCGTCGGCGGCCTTTCCAAGATGTTTCTTGCCGGGGTCGACGTGACGACGGTGTCGGAAACCTTCACCAAGGGCGTCGCCATTCCTGAACTGGTGTTCGTCCTCTTCCAGATGACTTTCGCCTGCATCACGCCCGCCCTGATCGTCGGCGCATTCGCCGAACGCGTCAAGTTCTCCGCCGTGATCCTTTTCACCATCCTCTGGGTCACATTCGTCTACTTCCCGATCGCGCATATGGTCTGGTTCTGGGGTGGCCCGAGCGCTTATAGCGACCCGTCGGGGCTCATCTTCGGCTTCGGCGCCATCGACTTCGCCGGCGGCACCGTCGTTCACATCAATGCGGGCATCGCCGGCCTAGTCGGGGCGCTCATGATCGGCAAGCGCATTGGCTACAACAAGGACGTCATGGCGCCGCACTCCATGACGCTGACCATGGTCGGCGCTTCGCTGCTGTGGGTCGGCTGGTTCGGCTTCAACGCCGGTTCGAACCTCGAAGCCAACGCCTATGCGGTGCTGGCCATGGTCAACACCTTCGTCGCCACGGCGGCGGCGGCAGTGACCTGGATCGTGCTTGAAACGCTGCTGCGCGGCAAGGCGTCCATGCTTGGTGCGGTTTCGGGCGCTGTTACCGGCCTTGTCGCCGTCACGCCCGCCGCCGGTTTTGCCGGACCGATGGGCGCCATCGTGCTCGGCATCGTCGCCACCTGTGTCTGCTACTTCTTCGTCTCAGTAGTGAAGAACAAGTTCGGCTACGACGACAGCCTCGATGTCTTCGGCATTCACTGCATCGGCGGCATCATCGGCGCACTCGGCACCGGCATCCTGGTCAATCCCGCCCTCGGCGGCGCTGGCATCGTCGATTATTCGACAGCCGACTTCGCCGCCGGCTATGCCGGCACGGCGACCCAGCTGTGGTCGCAGTTCAAGGGTGTCCTGGTAACCGTGCTGTGGTCGGGTATCGGCAGCGCCATCCTCTACAAGATCGTCGATATGATCGTAGGCTTGCGCCCGACAGCCGATGCAGAGCGTGAAGGGCTCGACCTCACCGCGCATGGCGAAGCGGCCTATCACCCGTAAGTCATGTCTGGGGCGGCCTTGGCCGCTCCGCATTCTCCCATCCCGTCGTGACGCTCCCGAAAGGGCTCACGCATTGAGGCCCGGAACGTTTCCGGGCCTCTTTTTTTGCGCGCATGGCCGTGCCAGCTACTCGCCGCAAGATACTTCCCTCAACCCCTTATAGTTAAT
Organism: Mesorhizobium sp. WSM4807; assembly: GCF_055811615.1. Lineage (NCBI taxonomy): Bacteria > Pseudomonadati > Pseudomonadota > Alphaproteobacteria > Hyphomicrobiales > Phyllobacteriaceae > Mesorhizobium > Mesorhizobium sp. WSM4807. The sequence continues at coordinate 93,368 of NZ_JBVVQY010000012.1, read as the reverse complement.
GCTGCCTTAACCTTCCCGCCGATAGTCTGGTGCTCGAATCTGCCGAGTTGCGCCTGCGCTATCGGCCGGGCAATGATAGACGGGGAAGAGCATGCGTTCAGGGGCTTCAGCACCGCTCGCGCTGGCCGATACGGGGCACGGCATCGGGGCATTCGCACGGCGTCAGGTCGGCCGGCTGGTCGGCGCCGGCCTGTTTGCGCTGGTCGCCTTCGGTATCGCCAGCCTCGCCACCTGGAACGTCGCCGACCCAAGCTTCTCCCACGCCACCGATAACATCGTCACCAACGCCATGGGCTATGTGGGCGCTGTGTTCTCCGACCTTGCCATGCAGTTCTTCGGCCTTGCTGCCGTCGCGGCCCTGGTGCCGGCGGTGGTCTGGGGATTTCTGCTGTTTTCGGCGCGCGGCGTCGACAGGCTGCCGAAGCGCGGGCTCGCCTGGTTTGGCTACGCGGTGCTTGCTGCGGCCATCGCCGGCTGCGTGGTGCCGCCGAAGACCTGGCCGCTGCCGACCGGTCTCGGCGGCGTGTTCGGCGACATGGTGCTCCAGATTCCCGGTCTCGTCGTCGGCGGCTACCCGACAGGTCTCATCGCCAGCGTGCTCGCCGTGCTTCTCGCCGCCCCGGCACTGTGGCTGTTTGCCTATGGCTCGGCGCTGATTGCGCGCCAGAACGGTTTCGCCGTCCTGGAGCAACCGGCTGCACCCGATCCGAGGGACCAGGACGACCTGCTTTTCGACAATGACGAGGACGAAGGCGACGAGGGCATTCTGGCGCTTGGCGCGATCACGCATTGGTGGCTGTCGTTGCGTGCCTATCTGCGCCGCCGCGCCGCGCGCCGCCGGGAACGCGACGATTTCGAACCGGAGATGGAACCGCGCGCCAGCGCCTGGCGCCGCGCTGCCGAGAGGGTCGAATCGGCCGAGTTCGCCGAAGCGCGGATGAGCCCCGATGGCCGCGCCCGCGTCGAGCCGGAATTCTTCGCCGCCATGGTCAACGACCGCAGCGCCTCGCTCGATCCCGACGACGCCGATGTTTTTGACGATGACGACGACATGGATTTTGCGCCGGAGCCCGTGGGCCAGCGCAGCACTGCGCCCAATGCGAAGGTGCAGCCGTTCCGCTCCGATGCGGCCACACGCGTCGCGGCGCCGGCGCCCCGACCCGTTCCGGGCGCTCGTGTCCAGCGCGAAGCCCAGACCTCGCTGATCGGCTCCGAACAATTCGAAATGCCGTCGCTGCATTTCCTGTCCGAACCGAAGAACGTCGTGCGCGACGCCAGCCTGTCCAAGGACGCGCTCGAGCAGAATGCCCGTCTGCTCGAGGGCGTGCTGGAGGATTTCGGCGTCAAGGGCGAGATCATCCATGTCCGCCCCGGCCCGGTCGTCACGCTTTACGAGCTGGAGCCGGCGCCCGGCATCAAATCGTCGCGGGTCATCGGCCTGTCCGACGACATCGCCCGCTCGATGAGCGCGATCGCCTGCCGCGTCGCGGTGGTGCCCGGCCGCAACGCCATCGGCATCGAGCTGCCGAACGCCAAGCGCGAGACCGTCTATCTCAGGGAAATCATGGCCAGCCGCGATTTCGAGACCACCAAGGCCAAGCTGGCGCTGGCGCTCGGCAAAACCATCAATGGCGAGGCGGTCATCGTCGACATCGCCAAGATGCCGCACGTGCTGGTCGCCGGCACCACCGGTTCGGGCAAGTCTGTCGCCATCAACACCATGATCCTGTCGCTGCTCTACCGGCTGACGCCGCAGGACTGCCGACTGATCATGATCGACCCGAAAATGCTGGAGCTCTCGGTCTATGACGGCATCCCGCATCTTCTGACGCCTGTCGTCACCGACCCGAAGAAGGCGGTGGTGGCGCTGAAATGGACCGTGCGCGAGATGGAGGACCGCTACCGCAAGATGTCCAAGGTCGGCGTCCGCAACATCGACGGTTTCAACGCGCGGGTGCAGCAGGCGGAGAAGAAAGGCGAGAAAATCTCGCGCACCGTGCAGACCGGCTTCGACCGCCAGACCGGCGAAGCGGTCTACGAGACCGAAAACCTCGATCTCGAGCCGATGCCCTACATCGTCGTCATCATCGACGAGATGGCCGATTTGATGATGGTCGCCGGCAAGGACATCGAAGGCGCGGTGCAGCGCCTGGCGCAGATGGCGCGCGCCGCCGGCATCCACGTCATCATGGCGACGCAGCGGCCGTCGGTCGACGTCATCACCGGCACGATCAAGGCCAACTTCCCGACCCGCATCTCCTTCCAGGTGACGTCGAAGATCGACAGCCGCACCATCCTGGGCGAGCAGGGCGCCGAACAGCTGCTTGGCATGGGCGACATGCTCTACATGGCCGGCGGCGGCCGCATCCAGCGCGTACACGGCCCCTTTGTTTCCGATGACGAGGTCGAGAAGATCGTCGCTCATCTGAAGCTGCAGGGCGTGCCGGAATATCTCGACGCCATTACCGAGGATGACGATGAGGACGACGACGAGCCGTCGGGCAAGGGTGGTTCGGGCGGTGGCGGCGGCAATTTCGAGGATTCCGACGATCCCTACGACCAGGCGGTTGCCGTGGTGCTGCGCGACGGCAAGGCCTCGACCAGCTACATCCAGCGCCGGCTCGGCATCGGCTACAACCGCGCCGCCTCGATCATCGAGAAGATGGAGAAGGAAGGTATTGTCGGCCCGGCCAACCATGCCGGAAAACGCGAGATTCTGGTGCCGACGGAGGACGACAAGTTCTGATCCGCCCCGGCACCAACCGATAGGATTTTCGCGGCTGCAACCTGACGGCGGCAACTTTGAACCTTCTGGCGCGTTTGCAACGACCAAGCGCTGTTCGGCCGTCAAACTTAAGCCCAACTGGGGGGCCAAACACTGCGACAACAGATAAACCAGACGAGAGTGACCGGCATGAAAAATTCTTCTTTTGCCACGATCAGCGACTTTGCCCCGACCCGCCGCCAGCTGCTTGGCCTCGGCCTGGTCCTGGCAGGTGCTGCGGCCATCAACGTCGTGCCCGGGGTCCAGTTGCTGGCGTCGGCGCAAGCGGCGGTGCCACCCACCGCGCAGAAGATCGCCGACCATTTTTCCTCGGTCAAATCGATGGCCGGCGAATTCGTGCAGTTCGGACCCAAGGGCGAACAGACCGGCGGCAAGTTCTTTCTGGAACGGCCGGGCAAGATCCGCTTCAACTATGACGGGACGTCGAATTTCCGGGTGATCTCCGACGGCAAGTCGGTGGTCATCCTCAACAAGCGGCTGAAAACGTCCGATCTCTACCCGCTATCGAAGACGCCGCTCAAGCTGCTGCTCGACACCAAGATCGACCTCTCCGGCGGCCGCGTCAAAAGCGTCAAGGAAGAGAACGACGTCACCACCATTCAACTCGCCGACAAATCGGTGTTCGGCAGTTCGAAGATCACCATGATGTTCGATCCGAAAACCTACGAATTGCGCCAGTGGACGATCACCGATGCGCAAGGCAAGGACACGACGGTGATGATCTTCAACGTCAGGGAAGGCGTAAGCTTCGCCCCCGACACTTTTGCCATCGACTATACGGCGAACCGGGAACTCAATACCAAGTCGCGCTAAGGTATGTTGATATTCAGGTGATGCCGGCCTGCAAATGGCGGGTTCCTGCGCTTCCGGTGCTCACGTACCAAAAGTACGCTCCGCTCCTGTTCTCGGAACCCATCATTTTCGGCTCGGCCTGACCTGAATCTCAGCGAACCCTGGTGCCAGCCCAGGCCGCGCTTCGAGCGTGGGCCGGCTTGTTTTTGCCGCGCTCCGCTGGCAGGTTCCGGCCCGACTCTTTCATGGGCGCATGACTCGCCAAGGCGTTCACCTCTGGCGGCCATGCGCTGCCCTGGATCCTGTGCATGCCCTTTTCCATCGCCACCTGGAACATCAATTCCGTCCGCCTGCGCATGCCAATCGTCGAGCGCCTGCTCGAGGAACAGGCGCCAGATGTGCTCTGCCTGCAGGAAACCAAAGTTCCCGACGAATTGTTCCCCGAGAAGGCCTTCCGCAAGCTCGGCTACGACCACATCGCCTTCCATGGTCAGAAAGGCTATCACGGCGTAGCGACGGTGTCGCGCCGGCCGATCGCGATTGTCGACAAGCGCCGCTTCTGCGAGATCGAGGACTGCCGGCATCTGTCGGTCACCGTCCGGGCCGGCGGCAAGGCGATCCTGCTGCACAATTTCTACGTTCCGGCCGGCGGCGACGAGCCCGATCCGATCATCAACCGCAAGTTCAAGCACAAGCTGGATTTCGTCGCCGAGATGAACGCCATCCGCGCCGAGCATGGCGAAATGTCCGGTTCGATCCTGGTCGGCGACCTCAACATCGCGCCGCTCGAGCACGATGTCTGGTCGCACAAGCAGCTATTGAAAGTGGTCAGCCATACGCCGGTCGAGACGGAAAGTTTCGAGGCGATGCGGCTCGCCGGCGAGTGGGTCGACCTGATGCGGCTCAACGTGCCTTATGAGCAAAAGCTCTACACCTGGTGGAGCTATCGCGCGCAGGATTGGGAAGCGTCGGATCGCGGCCGGCGGCTCGACCATGTCTGGTCGTCGCCAAATCTGGTGCCGAGCTTTGCCGGCTACGAAATCCTGCGGCCGGCCCGCGGCTGGGAACGGCCTTCGGACCATGTGCCGGTGATCGCGCGGTTCGACCTGGATTAGGTGTATCGATATTCAGATGAGGCCGGCCTGCGAATGGTGGTCTCCTGCGCTTCCGGTGCTCACGTACCCAAAAGTACGGTTCTCGGACCCCACCATTCTGGTCGCTTCGCGCCCGTCTTCGACTCCGGCTCTGCCTGATCTGAATCTCGACACACCTCAGCCCTTGCCGCCCTGATCCGATTGGCTTTCACGGTCTGTTGGTTGCGAGGGCGAGTTGAAAAGCATCCGGTTCAGTTGTCGAAACGCGGCGCCAGTTTCTCGATGCGGCGGATCAATGCCTGAAAATCCTCCGAGATGCGCTGGTGCAGATGGACCGCGATATCGGGATATTCCTCCAGGATGCGGTGGAACATCTTGCGGCTGAGCCGCAGCACTTCCGAATCGATTTCGGCGGATGCGCTGGTCAGCCGGTTGGTGTCGGCGATCAGCGCCAGTTCGCTCAACATGGTACCGGGGCCGGCCGTGCCTATCGGCACGCGGGCGCCATCCTGCTCGCGATAGAGCACGATGCGCCCGCTGACCACGATGTAGGCGCAATCGGCCTCGTCGTCCTCGCGGTAGAGCTTGTGGTCGGCCTGCAGGCTGGTGGTTTCCGCGCCAAAGGCGAGCAGACGCAACTGTTCCTGCGTGAAGCCCTCGAAGAGCCTCACGGCGGACAGGATGCGGATGTCGTCATCCAACGCCATCTAGCTATGTCCCCGAACGGCCAGTCCAATCCCTCCCTTAGAGCGCCGAGCCTCCTTTCGACGCGCAAAGGACGCTCGAACGCTTTGAACTTGACCCACCGTGCTTTCCAAAAATCGAACCGATTTTTGGGCCGATGCGTCAGCGAGTTCGATCCAGAACCACCTCCAGTCTCAGGATCGTACCCCGAAAGCGGCCCCTGCCCCGACCGCTGATTGAATGATTAAATGTTTAAGGAACCAGCTTGTAGCCGCCGCTTTCTGTCACAAGAATTTCTGCATTGGAAGGATCGCGCTCGATCTTCTGGCGCAGCCGATAGACATGGGTTTCCAGCGTGTGCGTGGTGACGCCGGAATTGTAGCCCCAGACTTCCTCGAGCAGCACGTCGCGCGTCACCACCTTCTGGTCGGCGCGATAGAGATACTTGATGATCGAGGCTTCCTTTTCGGTTAGCCGCACCTTGGCGCCGCGCTGGTCGATCAGAAGCTTCTGGCTGGGCTTGAAAGTGTAGGGGCCGACCGAAAAGGTGGCGTCTTCGCTCTGCTCATGCTGGCGAAGCTGGGCACGGATACGGGCCAAGAGAACCGCGAAGCGGAACGGCTTGGTCACATAGTCGTTGGCGCCGGCTTCGAGGCCGAGAATCGTGTCGGAATCGGTGTCGTGTCCCGTCAGCATAATGATGGGCGACTTGTAGCCGCCCTTGCGTAGTATCTTCACCGCCTCCCGGCCATCCATGTCGGGCAGGCCGACATCCATGATGAGCAGATCGATGAGGCCGCCGCGGGCCGTGGCGACGCCTTTGGCGGCGGTTGATTCCTGCAGGACATCGAATTCCTCATAGAGAGACAATTGCTCAACGAGCGTGCCGCGCAGGTCGTCATCGTCATCGACGATCAGAATGGTGCGTGAAGTCATGGATCAATCCGTTGTTTTGAAAAGAAAATTCAGTTGACCGCTGCCTGTTTATGCGGAAGCTGACCGGCACAACAGCCGATCACAATGATTTGTTCCGTGGCACGATCATACAAGAAAAAACGCGCGTGCAATGAGGCGAGCGCATTTTTGCGAAAAGGGCTTCGTGTTCTCACGGTGCGTGCCAGGCCCGGCCACGCCAGCCAGGGGCTCCTGCAGGCCGGCAAACTGGTGTTTTCCTGTGCGCTGGGACGCGGCGGCATATCGGCCGGCAAACGCGAAGGCGACGGCGCCACGCCGCTTGGTTCGATGAGGATCCTGTCGGGCTATTTCCGTAACGATCATTTCTCCGGCGGCCGCAAAACCCGGCTGGCGATGACACCGATCGGTCCCGATCTCGGCTGGTGCGAAGTGCCTGAGGACCGCAACTACAACCGTCCGGTCAAGATTCCCTATGGCGCCAGCCACGAGCGGATGCTGCGCGCCGACCGGCTCTATGATGCCTGCCTGGTGCTCGACTGGAACATTTCGCCGCGCCGCCGCGGGCGCGGCAGCGCCATCTTCTTTCATCTGGCGCGCCCCGGCTTCACGCCGACGCAAGGCTGCGTCGCGGTGACGGCGCGCACGATGGCCCGGCTGCTGCCGCTGCTGTCGGACCGCACGGTGATGAGGGTGGTGAGGTAGGGGAATAGGGGGATAGGGGAATAGGGAAGGAACAAAGTGTCAGTAGGATTGCGCAGGCGCGCCGCTTGCCTATTCGTTTTCCTACTGCCCTACTGCCCTACTGCCCTACTGCCCTACTGCCCTACTGCCCTACTGCCCTACTGCCCTACTCCCCCTACGTCCGCGGCCTCTGCCAGCCGATGTCGAGCAGACCCAACCGGCCGAGTTCCCGGTCCATCACGTGCGCGACATCCTTGCGTTCGGCGCCGATGTCGCGCAATTGGCGGTCCGGAAGATCCTCGACTTTTTCATGCGGGAGGTTGACCGCAACTTTCGCATGGCGAAACCAGTCAAGCGTCGCGCACAGCCAGGCCGGGCGGACGGTTTCAGAGCTCAAGGCAATGTGAGACATCGTGCAATCCGCTTCTCCGGATATCAAATCCGGCTTGATGTTTATTCGATGGTCACATCATGACGGATTGAAAATAAAACGAGAAACGAGTAGTTTTCTCTCCATCTTCAAGTTTTGTTTGAGGATTGGAAATGCTCGACCGGCCTCTTCTCGTCCTACTCTGATGGCTCGCCTGCTGCCCGGAACCCGTGCACTGCGGACGCTGGAGGCGGCGGCCCGGCACCTCAATTTCACCCGCGCCGCAGACGAGCTCGGCCTGACGCCGGCCGCGGTCAGCCACCAGATCAAGGAAATCGAGGATCAGCTCGGCATCGTGCTGTTCACGCGCACCAGCCGCACGATCCGGCTGACGGAGGCGGGCGCGGTGTTGTTCGAGGCCTCGACCGACGCGCTCGACCTGCTTGGCCGGGCCGTCTCACGGGCGCACAAGATGGCGCGCGGAACGGCGCTGCTGAAAGTGACCCTCGACGCCCAGTTCGCGACAAAATGGCTTATGCGGCGCGTCGATGATTTTCGCAAGCAGCGGCCTGGCATCGAGCTCCGCTTCGACATTGCCTCCGAATTGCGCGATTTCGACCTGGACGACGTCGATGTCGGCATCCGATTCGGCGCGGGAAAATATCCGGGCCTTTGCACCCACCGGCTGTTCGAAAATGTCATCATACCTGTGTGCAGCCCCAGCCTGCTGGCCTCCGGCCCGCCGCTGCGCGAGCCACGCGATCTCTTCCATCACACGCTCGCCCATATCGAGTGGGCGCGACAAGGCGTGACCTGGCCGAATTGGCGGATGTGGATGGCGGCGGCCGGCGTCGACGATTTCGACGACAGCCGGACAATCGTGTTCAACACCTCGACCGACGCCGTACAGGCCGCGCTCGACGGCAATGCCGTCGCACTCGCCGATTTTGCCATGGTGGCAAACGACCTTTCCGAGGGCCGGCTGATCCGGCCCTTCGAACTTGGCATCAAGGTTCCGCCCGACTTCGCCTACTTCCTGGTCTATCCCATCGCCTCGGCCAACGACCCCAGGATCGTGGCGTTCAGGGATTGGCTCCTGAACGAAGTTCACAACCCGCAGCCGGACCCGACGCTGGGATGAGCTTTACGTCGCTCTGAGTTGGCCAGCCGGCGGTCGTCGACCTATTTCGTGGCGGCAGGGTCAGCCGGCAACTTCCGCCGCGCCGAACCAGCCGATCACCGCGCCGATGATCAGCAGCACGCCAAGCCAGTGGCTGCCGTCGATGATGGTCAGATCCCAGCCGAAACCTTGGTAGCGATGATTGACGGAAAGCGTCGTGGCGACGAATCCGAGCCAGAGAACGAAGCCGAAGACGAGCCCGGCAATGAGGCTCGGTTCGCCACCGGTCATCGCTCCAATGACCAGAGACATGACGAGCGCCATAACAAGTTCCGCGATGAAGCTGATGACGAAGGGCAACGGCGATTTACCCATGGTCGCCGGATCAAGCTTGGCGGCCTTGAGCCACGGCTTGCTCAGGCCCATGTACCAGGCAGCGCCGAACAACCACGCCACCACCGCGGCGACGATCACCGCCAGCCAGTTCACTGCTGAGAAATCCATGATTTCCCTCCCCGGAAGCATGTCGCCCAAAAGCATGCCCCCGGGCCCGAACCGGGGGTGCCCAGCGGTTTTGGGACAACGACATGCGTATTCTCAAAATCGATGCGCGATGGAACGCCTGTTCGGCGGTGCCATCAAGCAAACCGCCAGACGGTCGTGCGCTTGACCAGGGCGTCTTCCAGCGCCCGGGTTACCGCCACTTCATAGACGGCAAGCGGTTCCAGCCCCGTCTTCGGCAGATAGGAGCGGCCGGGATCGCCAACGAGGATGTCGGCGCCGCGCGCCTTCAGCGTCGCGAACCATGGCATAAGCCGGTCGGCGAAGGATTTGTCGTAGAAGACGTCGCCGGCCAGAACCACATCCCAACCCGCATCGGTTCCGATGCAGTCCGAGCCGAGGAACTTTATTCCGACATCATTGGCCTCGGCGTTGAGGCGGATCGCCGTCGCGCAGAACGGGTCGATGTCGGCGGCGATCACCTCTGCCGCGCCGGCCTTCGCCGCCGCAAAGGCGACAAGGCCGGAACCGGAGGCAAAGTCGAGCACGCGCTTGCCCTGCACATCAGCCGGATTGTCGAGGATGTAGCGGGCAAGGCCTTGGCCGCCGGCCCAGGCGAAGGCCCAGAAAGGCGGCGGCAGGCCGATTTCGGCCAGTTCGTCCTCGGTCCGCTGCCACAATTCATGCGCTTCGTCGGCCATATGCAGCAGGATCTCCGGCACATGCGGCGGCGCCATCAGCGCCGTGTTGTCGAGGATGAAGTTTCTCGCGCTGTTTGGCGTCAGCGCCGTCACGGAGCCGGCGTCAGGCCGCCCATGCGGCAGACCTCTTTCCATTCGGCCGGCGTCACCGGCTGCACGGAAAGCCGTCCGAGCCGGACCAGTGCCATCTCGGCAAGCTTGGGATTGGCCTTGACCTGTTCCAGCGTCACCGGCTTCGGCACATCCTTGACGGCGCGGATATCGACGCATTCCCAGCGTGGATCATCTGACGTGGTGTCCTGATGGGCCAGCGCGCAGACCTCGACGATGCCGACCACGTCGAGCCCGTCGTTGGAATGGTAGAAGAAGCCGAGATCGCCGATCTGCATCGCCTTCATGTTGTTGCGCGCCGCATAATTGCGCACGCCGTCCCATTGCGTGCCGGCCTTGCCCTTCGCCTTGAGGTCCTCGAAGGAGAAGACCGAGGGTTCGGATTTGAACAGCCAGTAGTTCATCGTTTTTGCTCCTCCTGGCGGCTGAGAATCAGCTACAGCGCCGCGCGTCTTTCAGACGCGCAAAGGACGCTGTGGCACTTTGATTTTGCGCATGATCCTTTCCGAAATCGATTCCGATTTTCGGGGTCATGCGCTCGCCGGCTTGTTGAAGGTCCAATTCCATTGCCGGATTTCGACGCTTTCGAACAGCCCGGCCTTGGCGTAGGGGTCTGCTGCCGATAGCGCCTCTGCCGCGGCCAGATCGGGCGCCTCGACCACGACGAGACTGCCGTTCGGCTTGCCGTCGGTGTCGAGGAACGGACCGGCGAAGGCCAGCTTCTTCTCGCCGTTCAATCCTTCCAGGAAGGCAACATGCTCGGGCCGCGTATCCAGCCGCACCTGCAGGCGTCCGGCCCTGTCCTTGCAAATCAAAGCAAACAGCATCTTCCATCTCCGGATCGTTCGAGGTTACACGTCGCTTTCGGTCTTCAGCGGCCTTGTCATCAGCGCCGACACAGCCTGCCGGATGGTGATCGTGCCGTCCAGTATGGCGGCGACGGCGGCGATGATCGGCGCGTCGATCTTGCGTTCGGTGGCGATGCGGGCGGCGATCGCCGCCGTCGGCACGCCTTCGGCCAAGCGCAGCCCGGCAAGCGGCTTGCCTTGCCCCAGCGCCAGCCCGTAGGCGAAATTGCGCGACTGGGCGGACGAGCAGGTCAGCAGCAGATCGCCGAGGCCGGAAAGCCCCATCAGCGTTTCGGGCCTGGCGCCGAAGGCAGCACCGATGCGGCGCAATTCGACAAAGCCTCGCGTCACCATGGCGGCCTGGGCGCTGGCGCCGAGCCCAGCGCCGGTGACCGCGCCGGCGGCAATGGCGAAGACGTTCTTCAGCGCACCGCCGATCTCGACGCCGATGAGATCGTCGCTCGAATAGCAGCGCAGGTTCTGCGCCGAGAAGCGGGCGGCAAGATCGGCCGCCAGACCCTCGTTGCGGGCGGCGACCACCACGGCCGTCGGCAGACCTCTAGCGACGTCGGTGGCGAAGCTCGGGCCGGACAGGGCGGCGACCGGATTTTTAGGCAGGATCTCGTCGACGATCGCCGACAGCAAAGCGCCGGTGTCACGCTCGATGCCCTTGGCGCAGAGGACCAGCGGGACGTCTTTGGGCATATGGGTTTTCGCGGTGGTCAGCATGGCGCGCAGCGACTGCGCCGGCGCCACCGCCAGCACGCAATCGGCGCCGTCGAGCGCAGCCTCGATGTCGCTCGTTGCCACGATGCCGGCCTGGAGCGCGATGCCCGGCAGATAGCGCGGATTTTCGCCACGGTCGATCGCGGCGACGGTCTCCGGGTCGCGCGCATAGAGGCGGACGAAATGACCGGCTCGCAACATGGCCAGCGCCAGCGCCGTGCCCCAGGCACCGCCGCCGAGTACGGCAATGCGCCAGCCGCTTGGCGCCTTGTGCCCGCTGCCGGTCATGCCTTGGCCCCGCGCCGGCCCGAGCCGACCATCGGGGCAGAGATGCTGTCCAGCGGCCAGCGCGAGCGCGGCACGAAATCGGCGGTGTTTTCACCCGCGATGCCAGCGCGAAACCGCTCGATGCCGGCCCAGGCGATCATCGCCGCATTGTCGGTGCAGAGTTTGAGCGGCGGCGCGACGAAAGCAAAGCCGGCTTTCTCGCACAGGGCTTCGAGCGTCGTCTTAATCGTCCGGTTGGCCGCGACGCCGCCGGCAACAACGAGCGCAGGCTTCAGTTCGCCTGGAAATTCCTGACGGAATCGGTTCAGCGCCCTCGCAACGCGATCGTCCAGCGCATCCGCCACCGCCGCCTGGAACGAGGCGCAGATGTCGGCGACGTCCTGGTCGCTCAACGGAGCAATGGCCGTCGCCGCCTGGCGCACGGCGGTCTTCAGCCCGGAAAAGGAGAAATCGGGCTGCGCCGAGCCCTTCATCGGCCGCGGGAAGGCGAAGCGCGCGGCATCGCCGGTCGCCGCCGCCTTCTCGACATTCGGTCCGCCAGGATAGGGCAGGCCGAGCATCTTGGCCGTCTTGTCGAAGGCTTCGCCAAGCGCATCGTCGATGGTTGTCGCCCAGCGCTGGTAGTCGCCAACGCCACGCACCGCGACGATCTGGGTGTGGCCGCCGGACACCAGCAGCAACAGGTAGGGAAAGTCGAGCCCGTCGGTCAACCGCGCGGTCAGCGCATGGCCTTCGAGGTGGTTGATTGCGATCAGCGGCTTGTTTGCGGCCGCGGCAATGGCTTTCGCCGTCATCAGCCCGACGATCAGCCCGCCGACCAGGCCGGGGCCGGCAGTCGCGGCGATTGCGTCGATGTCGGCGAGTTCGACGCCCGAATCGGCGAGCGCTGCCTCGATGATGCCGTCCAGCGCCTCGACATGGGCGCGCGCGGCGATTTCCGGCACGACGCCGCCAAAGGCTGCATGCTCCTCGATCTGGCTGAGCACGATATCTGACAGGATTTTGGGTGCGCCGCCGGCGTCCAGCGCTACCACGCTGGCGGCGGTCTCGTCGCAACTCGTCTCAATACCCAGAACGCGGATCAATTCGTCGCCATCCCTAGAGATTGTGCAACCAGCCTTTCCCCGTTAGGAGAAAGCCGGGAAAGCGGCCTCAATCTGCCGGGGGTTATCACGGACGGCGCGCCATGCAAACAACCTTGAAAATCGGAACACGCGGCAGCCCGCTGGCGCTGGCGCAGGCGCATGAAACGCAAGCGCGGCTGATGGCGGCGCACGGCATGCCGGTTGAGGCGTTCGAAGTGGTCGTCATCTCGACCAGCGGCGACCGCATCCAGGACCGGCCGCTGGCGGAAGCCGGCGGCAAGGGCCTGTTCACCAAAGAGATCGAGGATGCGCTGCTGGCGCGCCGCATCGACATCGCCGTACATTCGTCAAAAGACATGCCGACGGGGTTGCCCGACGGGCTGGAACTGTCCGCCTTCCTGCCGCGCGAGGACGCCCGCGACGCTTTCGTCGGCAAGGCGGCGAAAACAATCGCCGGATTGCCGCAGTGCGCGAGGGTCGGCTCGTCCTCGCTCAGGCGCCAGGCGCTGATCCGGCGGATGCGGCCGGACCTCGAGGTGGTGATGTTTCGCGGCAATGTGCAGACGCGGCTGCGCAAGCTCGACGAGGGCGTCGCCGACGGCACCATCCTCGCCTATGCCGGGCTGAAGCGGCTCGGGCTCGAGAATGTCATCACCGACCTGATGCCGCTCGACACCTTTCCGCCGGCGCCGGGGCAAGGCGCGATCTGCATCGAAAGCCGCGTCGGCGACCTCGATGTGGAAAGGATGCTGACGGCAATCCACGACGTGCCGACCGGACAGGCGCTGGCCTGCGAGCGCGCCTTCCTTGCGGCGCTCGACGGGTCGTGCCGCACGCCAATCGCCGGCCATGCGACGATATCGGGCGGAACGGTTTTCTTCGCCGGGCTGATCATCTCGCCGGACGGCACGCAATCCCATGAGGTCAGGGCGGAAGGCCCGGCGCAGGATGCCGCCTGCATCGGCGAGGACGCCGCCAGGACCGTGCGGGCCAGGGCCGGCGAAAAATTCTTCGACGGCTGGGCCTGACATGGTTCGCGTCCTGGTGACGAGGCCGGAACCAGGCGCCTCGCGCACGGCACAGCGGCTGCGAGACCAGGGCTTTCAGCCGATCCTGCTGCCGCTGACCGAAACGGTGGCGCTGCCGGTCGATGCGGACGGGGTCGCATACAAGTCCGCGGCCGTTGCGGTCACCAGCGCCAATGCCGTGCGCCACGCGCCGAAGGAAATCATCGCGGCGCTCGCCGCCTTGCCCTGCCATGCCGTCGGCAGACGGACAGCGGAATCGGCCCGCACGGTGGGATTCCTGTCCGTCAGCGAAGGGCCGGGCGACGCCGAGGCGCTGGCCGATGCGCTTGCCGCCGGTTACGCCGGACAGACCATCGTCTATCTGTGCGGACGGGTGCGGTTTCCGGCGTTCGAGGCGCGGCTGAAGGCCGCTTGTGTCCACGTCCGCGCCATCGAGACCTACGACACCGTTGCGCCAAGCTATTCGGACGCTGCGATCCTTGCGCGCCTGTCCGGCCAGCCGGCTGAAGCGGTGCTGCTCTATTCGGCCAAGGCGGCGGCAGCGATGCAGGCCCTGACCGAACGGCCGGCGCTGCGCGATCTTTTTGAAGAGACATGGTTTTTCGCGCTGTCCGGACGTATTGCCGCAGCCTTGGAAACTGTCGCCTCAGAAAAGCTCCGCGTTGCGCCGGAGCCCAGCGAGGAGGCACTGCTGGAGCTTTTGCGGACGTGGCGTTGACCCCGTGTCATCACGCCGCCCCTTTTCACCGCTTGGTGATGTGCTAGACCCTTCTGAACCATCCCGAAGCGAATTTTGCGGAGCCTAAGCATGGTCAAGACGCCGAAGATGCGGCATTCGAAAAGCCGTCGCGAGCCGGTGACCATCGAGCTCGAACCCGGCGCTGTGTCGCGCGTTGCCGACGAGGATGCCGCCAACGGGCGGACCGACGAGGCGAAGGCGGAGGAAGCGGCAAACGCGTCGCAGCCGGAAGCGCCTGAAGAACCCGTGCATGCCGATCAGACCGACATCGAGCCGTGGGAACATGCCGACGCGGCCCCGCCGGCCGGCTCGGAAGGGCCGGCAGAGGGCGGCGCCAAAGGTCCCGAAGGACCCAAACCGACTTATCCGGCCGGCTCGGAGGCATCAGCGAACCGGGCCTTCGACTATGGCTTCGACGACGGATCCGCCAAAGCCAGTGGGAGAGGGGCCAGCGGGACGGGGACCAGCAGCGGGACCGATGAAGCGCCGAAACAAACCCAGACAGGGAATGAAGAGATGGCAGCGCAGCCGAAGCGTGGCGGCATCAACGGTATCGCTGCCGGCATTATCGGCGGCGTCATCGCGCTCGCTGCCGCCGGAGGGCTGCAGTTTGCCGGCCTGCTCGGCGCGCCAGGGGCTGGCGATGTCTCCTCGGACGGCGTGTCGCTCGATGGCGTCAATGGCGAAATCGCTTCGCTGAAGAGCGAGATCGCAGGGCTCAAGGACACGGCCGGCAACAATGATGCGTCGGCCAAGGTGGACGGGCTGTCGTCGGCGCTGGATCAGGTCAAGACGGATGTCGCGGCGCTGAAATCGGCGGTCGAGCAGGGCGGTGCAGGCGACACTGCCGGGCTTGCAGCGCTTGGCGACAAGGTCAGGCAGATCGAGACGGCGGTCGCTGCCCTTGGCCAGGCCGGCAATACGGCGCCGGTCGATCTCGGACCGCTCAACGAAAAGCTGGCCGGGCTCGACGCGGCGGTAAAATCCGCGGGTGAGACGGCGACGGCGCAGGACCGCCGGCTTGCGGCGCTGGAACAGTCGGTGGCGCAGCTTTCCGGCAAAGTCGAGGCACAGGCCGGGCAGCCGAAGGTTGCGCTCGCCATCGCCGCTTCGGCGCTGAAGGCTGCCCTCGACCGCGGTGCGCCATTCATTGCTGAACTCGAAACCTTTGCGGCGATTTCACCGGATGCACCCGAGATCGCAGGCTTACGTGCCTACGCCGAAAAGGGCGTTCCGACCCGTGCGGAGATCGCCGCCGAAATGCCTGCCGCCGCCAATGCCATGGTCGCTGCCTCCGAGCCCGTCGACCAGAATGCCGGCTTCCTGCAAAGCCTGCTGTCGAGCGCCGAATCGCTGGTCAAGGTCAGGCCGATCGGTGCCGTCGAAGGCGCTGGCGCTCCGGAAACCGTCGCCCGCATGGAAGTGGCGGTCAACCAGGGCGACTACGCCAAGGCGCTCAGCGAATACGATACGCTGCCCGAGGCGGTGAAGGCTGCCGGCGCCGATTTTGCCGGCAGATTGAAGGCGCGAATCGAGGTCGAGAAGCAGGTCGACGCGCTGATTTCAGGTGCGATGAAGGCGTGAGGGAAACCCGATGATTCGCATTCTGCTTTTCCTTGCCGTCGTTTTCGCGCTCGCCCTGGGTCTCGCCTGGTTGGCCGACCGGCCGGGCGAGATGGTCGTCACCTTCAGCGGCTATCAGTACCAGGTCAGCCTGATGGTGGCGGCGGTGGCGGTTGTCGCCGTGGTTGCCGCGATGATGATCGTCTGGTGGCTGCTCAAGGCGCTGTGGAACAGTCCCTACACCATCTCGCGTTATTTCCGCGTGCGCCGTCGCGATCGTGGCTATCAGGCACTGTCAACCGGCATGATCGCCGCCGGCGCCGGTGACGGAGCGCTCGCCCGCAAGAAGACCAAGGAAGCGGCAAAGCTGATCCGCTCCGACCAGGAGCCGTTGATCCAATTGCTGGAGGCGCAGGCTTCGCTGCTGGAAGGCGACCACGAGGGTGCGCGCGAAAAGTTCGAGACCATGCTCGACGATCCGGAAATGCGGCTGCTCGGCCTGCGCGGGCTTTATCTCGAGGCCGAGCGCCTCGGCGATCGCAACGCTGCGCGGCACTATGCCGGCCGTGCCGCGGTGATGGCGCCGCAACTGGCCTGGGCCGCCGAATCGACGCTGGAAGACCTGACCGGGCGTGGCGACTGGGACGGCGCGCTGAAACTGGTCGACGCGCAGAAATCGACGCGCCAGATCGAGCGCGACGCCGCCAACCGGCGTCGCGCCGTGCTGTTCACCGCAAAGGCGCAGTCGCTGATCGACAGCGATCCCAATGCCGCCAAAACCGCTGCTCTCGAGGCCAACCGGCTGCGGCCGGATTTCGCCCCGGCGGCGGTCGTCGCAGCCAAACTGCTGTTCAGGCAGAACGAGGTGCGCAAGGGCGCGAAAATACTCGAAGCGGCATGGAAAGCCGAGCCGCATCCGGAGATCGCCGAGCTTTACACACACGCCCGGCCGGGCGATGCCGTGCTCGACCGCCTGAATCGGGCGAAGAAGCTGCAGGAGATGAAGAAGAACCACGCCGAATCCTCGCTGGCGGTGGCGCGCGCCGCGCTCGACGCGCAGGACTTTTCAACCGCCCGTAAAGAGGCCGAGGCGGCCATTCGCATGGATCGCCGCGAAGGCGCCTATCTGCTTCTGGCCGACATCGAGGAGGCCGAGACCGGCGATCAGGGCAAGGTGCGGCAGCTTTTGTCCAAGGCAGTGCGTGCACCGCGCGATCCGGCCTGGGTTGCCGACGGCGTCGTCTCCGAACGTTGGGCGCCGGTCTCGCCGATCACCGGCAAGCTAGACGCCTTCGAATGGCGGGCGCCGATGGAGCGGCTCGGCCAGCTCATCGACAGTGACGAGGACGCGCCGGACGCCGCGGTGCCGACCATTGCGGCGCCCATCAAGCCGGCAAAGGAAAATGTCATCGAGCTGAACCCCGCTGTTTCGTCGGAAAAACCGACCACCGCGACGGGATCGGAAAGCGGCGAAGACGATGTTACGCCGGTCAGCGCGCCGGATGCCGAAGCTGTCGAACCGGCGGAGGAACTGGCCCGGCTGCCCGACGACCCCGGCGTCGATCCGGACGACGAAGACCAAAAATCACCACGCAAATTTCGATTGTTCTGATTTGGCTGAGCTTGCTAGTTTTGGCCGATGGGAAGTAGGAATCACATGTTCGAACGCGTTCTGTCGTTTCTGAAGGACCTGCCGGCAGCTGGCAGCGCCCGCAACGACGCCGATGATCCGCGCGTTGCCGCATCCGCCCTTCTCTATCATGTGATGAGTGCCGACGGCGTGCGTCAGGATGCCGAATGGGAGCGGTTCAAGGCAGTTCTGGCGGAAAGCTATTCGATCAGTGGCGACGAGCTCGACGCGCTTGCCGCTGCCGGCGAGCGGGCCGACAATGAGGCGATCGACCTCTACGCCTTCACCAGCGTGTTGAAGCGCCAGCTCGATCCAGACGCGCGAAAAGCCTTCATCGGCCTGATGTGGGAGATCGTCTATGCCGATGGCGAATTGCACGAACTCGAGGACAATATCGTCTGGCGGGTCGCCGAGTTGATGGATGTCGAACGCCATGACCGCGTCGAGGCACGCCGCAAGGCGGCCGCCGAAGCGCCGGGCGCCACTGGAACGTCGAGCGACGAATAGACGGGATTCCGATGCCATCCATGCCGAGGCCGAGACCAAAAATCCTGATCGTGCTGCATCAGGAGAGTTCGAGCCCCGGGCGCGTTGGCCACATGCTTATCGAAGAAGGCTTCGACCTCGATCTCCGCTGCCCGCCGCTCGGCGACACCTTGCCGGAAACACTGGACGGTCACGCCGGGACCGTGGTGTTCGGCGGACCGATGAGCGCCAATGACGAGGACGATTTCGTCCGCCGCGAGACCGACTGGCTGAAAGTTCCACTCAGGGAAAACCGGCCATTGCTTGGCATCTGCCTCGGCGCGCAGATGCTGGTCAACCATCTTGGCGGCAAGGTCGAGGGTCATGGCGAGGGGCTGGTTGAGATCGGCTGGTATCCGCTGAAGGCGACCGAGGATGGCAAGAAGCTGATGCACTGGCCTGACATGGTTTACCAGTTTCACCGCGAAGGTTTTTCGCTGCCGCGGGACGCGACGCTGCTGGCGACGGCCGAAACCTATCCCAACCAGGCCTTTCGTTATGGCGACAATGCCTGGGGCATCCAGTTCCATGGCGAACTGACCAGGGCGATGATGCAGCGCTGGGTCGTTCGCGGCGCGCATCGCTTCGAGTTGCCCGGCGCGCAGCCCGGCCGCGACCATCTCGGCGGCCGGCTGATCTGGGACATGCATCTCAAACGCTGGCTCGGCGAATTCCTGCAGACGATTTTCGGCAGGCTCGCGCGGTCCTGATCTAGTTTCCGCCTATAAAACGCAAACTGTCCTGCCACCGCTGGAGCCCGACAATGAGCCAAGGGTTGCGTCAAGCCACCGGACCGGCAAGGCCTGCCTGCCGAGCGGTGAACCGAGCGACAGCAGTCTGCTGTGGCCTGCCGGTTCGACCGAAGCAGGACGTCGTTGCCGACGTCAGACCGGCAGCCCGTTCTGCTTTCGCAGGCTCTTGTCGAATGCGGATGCCGGGACGAAACGGCGCAGGAAACTGACCTGGCGCGCCATTTTTCCCGCCGCATAGCGCCTCTTCGGAGCGCGATCGGTCGCAGCCTTCAAGACCGTCTCGGCTACGATTTCGGGAGCATCGCCTTTTTCCATTGCTTTCCGCACGACTGCGTTCATGCCAGCGCGCGCAGCGTCATAGATATCAAGCAACTGGTCCGGCTTGGCGAGATTATCTTCGAAGGACGTGCGGGTATAGGCGGGTTCGACCAACACGACGCGAATTCCGAAAGGGCGCAGTTCGTGGTCGAGCGATTCGGAATAGCCTTCGATGGCATGTTTGGTCGACGCATAGAGCGCGGAATAGGGTGCTGGGATTAACCCCAATACCGAACTCAAATTGACGATCCTGCCCGTTCCTTGACGGCGCATTATCGGCAGGACCGCGTTGGTCACGCGGAGTACGCCGAAGACGTTCACGTCGAACAGTGCCCGAGCCTGAGTGGTCGAGGACTCCTCGGCGCCGCCGAGCAGGCCGATGCCGGCATTGTTGACGAGCAGGTCGATACGCCCGGCCTCGGCCAACACGTCATCGACCAGTTTCGCCACCGACGCGTCATCGGTGACGTCGCAGGTCAGCATGGTAACGCCGTCGGATCGATCGGCGACCGCGCGACGGCTGGTGCCGAACACGCGAAAGCCGGCGGTTTGCAAAGCAATGGCCGTTGCGCGCCCGATGCCGGTGGATGCCCCTGTCACCAGGGCGACGCCAGGATTGGTCTTGTTCATGGAAGTCACTTCTTTCTTTGTGTTGGATTGGCGGCTGCAGGCATGCGCGCCAAATGGAGATGTGGCGCACGCCTCGGCGATCCGATGAGCGGCATTAGTCGGCAAGGGCCCCAGTTCGCTGGTTGGACACCGACCCCAGCTCGGTGACGGTAAGCTTGTCGCCGGAGCGCGAAATCTCGAGGCTTTGCTCAGGTTCGCCCAATTTCCGCGGCACGGATATCCTAGCCGACTGCCCTTCGGCGAGCGTGGCCGAGAAACGCACCGGGAGCCCGGCCTCACCATCGGCTATCGTTGCGATCACCCGATAGCCGTCATTTTCGTCGGTGTAGTGCAACACGCCGCGAAAACCGCCGAGATCGATACTCTCCCCGGCCATGACCGACAGCTCGCCGGCATGCAACGGAGACGCGGCCAGGAAGAATGCCGCCACGCCACCGATGAGGTTGATCATTGCGACGCTCCGTTTGGATGATGCCGATCTCGGCTGGCCCGCGGCGACATGATGTGCCGATTGCACGCGCTGACGGTTGCGTTCCGGATGGGGGACGCCAAGGTTGGTCCTGTTCATGGAAGTCACTCCTTTCTTTGTGCTGGATTGCATTTCAAAAGGATGTTACTATCATTTCGATATGAAGTCACTATCAAAATGATATGAACATGAAAAATTTTTGCGATGCCTCTTGCCCGATCGCCCGCGGCCTGACCTGCGTCGGCGATGCGTGGAGCATGTTGATCCTTCGCGACGCGAGCCTGGGCCTCACCCGCTTCGACGAATTCCGGAAAAGTTTGGGCATCGCCCCAACCATCCTGACCCGGCGGTTGGCGACGCTGACGGAGGAGGGACTTCTGGAAAAGCGACGCTACTCGGAGCGGCCTCCGCGCGATGAGTACGTGCTGACCGCCGCCGGACGCGATTTCTTGCCGGTGCTGATCTTACTGGGTGCGTGGGGACGCGAGTACCGTGGCGAAGGCAGGTTGGCGCGATACATCGACGCTGAGACAGGAGCAGAAATCGAGCCGGTGGCCGTGGATGCCGTCACAGGGGCAAAGATCGGCACCCGCGCGATTCGCGTTGCTACACCCGAATAGCATCCTTCCCGATCGATGAGTGCTGAGACGTCGCGGGGGGGGCAGCGTCTGGGTCAGTATGCCCTGGATCAGTTTCGCCCGTTGAGGTGGCGCACCTTGCGCAGTTGCGGGAACAGCACCGCCCACAGCCCGGCGACAACGACTGCGCCGACGCCGCCGATCACCACCGCAGGCACGGTGCCGATCAATGCCGCCATGGTGCCGGCGCGGAATTCGCCGAGCTCGTTAGAGGCGCCGACGAAAACCTGGTTGACGGCGTTGACGCGGCCGCGCACCTGGTCCGGCGTCCACAGCTGGATCAGCGTCTCTCTGATGTAGACGCTGAACATATCGGTGGCGCCGAGCAAGGCGAGTGCTGCGATCGACAGCCAGGTGATGGTGGAGAGGCCGAACAGCACGGTAGAGGCGCCGAACAGCGCGACGAAGCCGAGCATGACCACGCCGGCATGGTTGCGGATCGGATGTCCGGCCAGCCAGATGGCAACGCAGATGGCGCCGATGCCCGGTGCCGAGCGCAACAGTCCCAGGCCCCATGGGCCGAGTTCGAGGATGTCGCGCGCGTAGACCGGCAGCAGTGCCGTGGCGCCGGACAAAAGCACGGCGAACAAATCGAGCGAAATGGCGCCGAGCACGATCTTCTCGCTCCAGATATAGCCGAAGCCGGCAAACAGGGTCTGCATCGTCGGCCTGTCGGTTTCGCTGCGCTGGGCAGGCTTCGGGATAGTAAAGACCAGCACCGCGGCGACAAACATCAGAACGGCTGCGGTGCCGTATGCCGCTTCCGCCGAAAGCCCGTAGAGCAAGCCACCGGCGACCGGTCCGACGACGGTCGCCGTCTGCCAGGCTGACGAATTCCAGGCGATCGCGTTGCCGAAATCCTCAGGTGGCACGAGGTTGGCGAACAGCGACGCTGCCGCCGGTCCGAAGAAGGCGCGCGCGATGCCGAACATGGCGAGCACGCCGAAGATCAACCCCGGCCCGCTAAGGCCGCGCAGCGTCAGCAGCAGCAACACCAACGCGCAGATCGCCTCCAGCAGTGCGGTCAGCGCCATGATCAGGCGGCGGCCGAAACGGTCGGCGACCACCCCGGTGACCAACACCAGCAGCAGCGAAGGCAAGAACTGGACAATGCCGACAAGGCCGAGATCGAATGGATCGCGGGTCAGGTCGTACACCTGCCAGCCGACGGCGACGGATACGATCTGGGTGGCGAATGTGGAGAGGAAGCGTGCCGCCCAATAACTCAGGAAGGGTTTGTGGCGGAAGGCGGCATAGCGCCGGTCGGGCGATGTCTGTTCGGCTGTCATTTGTGAATGGCCCCGACGAGATTGTGTATCGGCCGGCGGGGCTCTTCCACGAAGGGCGCTGGTCCAACCACAGCGCTTTTAGCGCAGTTCGGTGCGGGGCGCGCGCAAAAATCGGCTCTGGATCGAGGATTTCCGGGCTACCATGCTAATTGCATGGGGGCAAACGCGCTCGGCGGAGGTGGAGAGGCTATTGGGCGCGCAGGTCGAGTTCCTTCGCGCCCTCTCTGACTCGCCAATCTTTGAAGCTTGCGTTTGCCGGGCTTCGAACGACGTGTCAGACCGTGGCTTTGGGCTTCCTGGCCTTCTTGACCGGCGCCGGCGGGGCGGCCTTGCGGCCAAGGCCGATCGCCTTCGCCAGTTGCGAGCGCGAGGCCGCATAATTGGGGGCAACCATCGGATAGTCGGCAGGCAAGCCCCATTTGGCGCGGTAGGCATCCGGCGTCAGCCCGAAATGAACGCCGATATGGCGCTTCAGGGATTTGAACTTCTTGCCGTCTTCGAGGCAGATGATGTAGTCCGGCGTCACCGATTTCTTAGGATTGACGGCGGGGATCAGCGGCGCTGCCACCGGAGCGGCGGGTTGTCCGAGTCCACTTATCGACGCGCTGACGCTGGCGATGAGATCGCCGAGGCCGGAAGCGGGCAAGCGGTTCTTCTCGACGTAAGCGGACACGATGTGAGCGGTCAGCTCGAGAAGGTCGATGTCCTTGCGGGCCTTGTTGCTGTCGTCGGTCAATCTATTTTCTCCGTTAGTGGGGTCGCAGAATTCCTAGTCGGCAAATCTGCGTAACGCAATGACGCCGCACCACGCCACACATTATTTTGAATAACAATACTAACGCCCGGGCCAGATCAACAGGTCTGATCCCAAACCATTATAATATCAGATAATCAGGGATTTGTCGCGCCACAGTCGAAATCCTCCTTCGAAGGCGCGTGTGTTGTCGCCGCGCCTGCAACCGGCAGGCAATTCGTCCAACTCGTCGACATTGCCGCCGCCGATGACCACATAGTCAGGCTGCATGGCGGCGCGCAGCCGCTCGACGACGTCGAAGACGTGTTTGCGCCACTTCTTCTTGCCGCGCTTTTCAAGACCGCATTCGCCGACATAGTCCTCGAAGCTGCCGCCCTTCTTGTAGGGAAGATGCGCGAGTTCCATCGGCTGGGCGACGTTGTCAACGATCATCGCCGCACCCAAGCCTGTTCCCAGACCCAGGAACAGCATGCGCCCGCCTTCATAGCTGCCGACTGCCTGCATCAGCGCGTCATTGACGATTTTCACCGGTTTACCGAACTGCGTTGCAAAGTCGCATCCGACCCAGCCCTTGCCGAGATTGGCGGGGTCGGTCAGCGGCCTGTTGTGGTGCACCGGGCCGGGATAACCCATCGAGATGACGTCATAGGGCAAGCCATCGGCGAGCGTCTGCACGGTCGCGATCATCTGCTGCGGCGTCAGGCCGGGTCCGGAATCGGTTCTGCGCTCCTCGCCGCCGGCACTGGTGAGGATCTTGACATGGGAGCCGCCAATATCGATCGCAAGCACGATCTTTTCGCTGTCCTGTGCCGGCTTTTTCGCCGCTTTAGCCATTGCGTCGCCTCTCGAGTTCATTTTGCCGGATTGATCCAGCCGTTCGGCGGTCCGAACCCGGCCATCGCATCGGCAGGGCCCCATGTCCCCGGCTCATAAAGCTGAGGCGGCGTGGTGTCGCCAAGCACCGGGCCAACGATCCGCCAGGCAAGCTCGCTGGCATCCTGGCGGGTGAACAACTGGCCGTTGCCGTTCATGGCGTCACCGATCAGCCGCTCATAGGGCGGCATGTCGCCCTTGCTGTCGTCGAGCGCGGTCAGTTCGACCTGCTCGCCGATCATGTCGTCACCGGCGGCCTTGCGCTGGGCGCCGATCGAGATCGCCACCTGCGGGTCGATGCGGAAGCGCACGTAGTTGGCGTCGCCCGGTTTGATCGGGTCGAAGACGTCGAGCGGCGGCCGCTTCAGCCGGACAATGACCTCGGTGGCGTGCACCGGCATTGATTTGCCGGCGCGGATGAAGAAGGGGACGTCCTGCCAGCGCCAGGTGTCGACGAAAAACCGCACCGCCGCGAAGGTCTCGACCGGCGAGTTTGGCGCGACGCCCGGCTCGCTGAGATAGCCTTTGAATTGGCCGCGCACGACATCGTCTTTGGTCAGCGTCCGGATCGCCCGCAGCACCTGTACCTTCTCGTCGATCAGATCGTCGGCCGAGCGACCAACGGGCGGCTCCATGGCAAGCAGCAGCAGGATGTTGAGCAGATGATTCTCGATGACGTCGCGGATGCAGCCGACCTCGTCGTAGAAGCGGCCGCGGCCCTCGACGCCGAAATCCTCGGCCATGGTGATCTGCACGCTCTCGACGAAATTGCGGTTCCAGATCGGCTCGAGGAAGGAATTGGCGAAGCGGAAATAGAGCAGGTTCTGGATCGCCTCCTTGCCGAGATAGTGGTCGATGCGAAAGATCGACTGCTCGTCGAATACCAGGTGCAGGACCCGGTTCAGCCAGCGCGCCGATTGCAGATCGTGACCGAAAGGCTTTTCCACCATCAGGCGCGCGTCCTGGGCTGCGCGCGACTGCTCCAGCCCCTGGATGACCGTCTCGAACATGGTCGGCGGCACCGCCAGATAGTGCAGCGGGTGCTGCGCGGTTCCGAGCGCGTTTTTCAGCTTCTCGAATGTCGCGGCGCTGCGGTAGTCGCCGCTGACATAGCGAAGCAGCGAGGCGAGTTTCGCGAAGATTTTTTCGTCGATCTTGCCGATGGCCTTGACGATGCCGTCGCGGGCGCGCGCCTCCAACTGCTTCAGGTCCCAGGCGTCGAAAGCGACGCCGATCACCGGCTCGGTCAGCGTTCCCTTGGCGACCATGGCGTAAAGTGCGGGGAAGATCTTCTTGTGGGCGAGGTCGCCGGTCGCCCCGAAAAGCACCAGCGTGTCGGATCGTTCCTGGTTCATGAGCGTGTCTTCCCCGTCACGAGCCGGTCTTCGGCTTTTCCACATGGCCGCCGAAAGCGTAGCGCATGGCGGACAGGAGCTTGTCTGCGAATTCGGATTCGCCTTGCGAGGAGAACCGGTCAAACAGGGCCGAGGACAGAACCGGCGCCGGCACGCCGGTGTCGATCGCCGCCTTCAGCGTCCAGCGGCCTTCGCCGGAGTCCGAGACCCGTCCGCCAAACTGCGTCAGGGCCGAGTCGGCCTTCAACGCGCCTGCCGTCAGGTCGAGCAGCCAGGAGCCGATGACGCTGCCATGCCGCCAGACCTCGGCCACCTCGGCGATGTCGATGTCGAACTGGTAATATTGAGGGTTTTCCAGCGGGCTGGTTTCGGCGTCGGCCGTCCGCTGCCTCTTGCCCGCATTCGCCGACTTCAGGATGTTCATGCCTTCGGCATAGGCGGCCATGACGCCGTACTCGATGCCGTTGTGGACCATCTTGACGAAATGGCCGGCGCCGCTCGGTCCGCAATGGAGATAGCCGAAGGGGGCGGTTCCTGCGGCCTTGCCGGGGGCGGGCACCCCGGCATCGGCGCCCGGCGCCAAGGTGGCGAAGACAGGGTCGAGATGCTGGACCGCGCTGTCGGGGCCGCCGATCATCAGGCAGTAGCCCCGCTCGAGGCCCCAGACGCCGCCGCTGGTGCCGACATCGACATAGCTCAGGCCCTTCAATGCCAGGCGCGCTGCGTGGTCGACAGCCTCGTGATAATAGGAATTGCCGCCGTCGATGATGATGTCGCCCGGCTCCATCAGGTCGGCCACCTGATCGACGATCCGGCTGGTGATTGCCGCCGGCAGCATCAGCCACGCGCTGCGCGGCTTGGTCAGCTTGCCGACGAACTCCTCCATCGAAGCCGCTCCGATCGCGCCAGCTGTCACAAGGGCTGCAACGCTGGCCGGGTTGATGTCGTAGACCACGCATTCGTGGCCATCGCGCAGCAGGCGCCGCACCATGTTGGCGCCCATCCTGCCCAGTCCCATCATTCCGATCTGCATGTTTCTCGTCCTGGTTCTTGAGGGATAGAAGATTTACTTGCTCTATCTTTGGAGCATGACCTTTTCCGAAAACCGGTTGCCACTTTTCGCTAACGCGGACCTTCGGTTCGGGATCATGCTTTTGTCGACACCGACGGAAAAGTCGACATTCTCCCAACGGCCGGCATCGGGCCAGAAAAAAGTAAAGACGATCGTACTGCCCGGCGGAACATCGGCAACGGGCAGGTCCGTAAGATGAAGGCCGAAGGCATTCTCAGTCGTCGCGGCGTCATGGATGGTCGCCCACCCGTCGCTGCTCCAATGGACCACCGCCCGGGCCAGCAGTTCGACGCGCAGCATCTTGCCGGCGGGCATGGTGCGGACCTTGTGGTTGAAGCGCCATGTCCGGCGCGGCGCCACGGTCCTGTCCTCGATGTAGCGCTTCACGCCTTGCGGCGGCATGTCGAAGACGGCGCCTTCACTGAGCGAACGCAGCAGCTTGATGTGCTCCGAATGTGCCCAGACCAGCGGCATGGCGCTGCCCGACGGTCCACCGTGCCGCAGTTCGCGTTCCGGCATGTCGAGACCATCCCAGACCTGCTCGGGCATCAGGCCGCCAGGCCCGGCCGAGCCTTCGAACGTCTTGAGCAGGCTCGCTGCTTTGTCCTTGCGCCCCGCCGCCAGTTCGTAATGGGCGCGCTCGCCGACCAACAGCGGCCAGGGCCGGCCCTGGCCGGTCCCGTCGAAGGGCGCGCCGTCGGCATGTTCGCCATAGCCGTCGCCGGTATAGCGATACCAGACGGGGCCCTGCGGCAGGTCGCGGCGCAGCCGCGCGTCGATGACCTTGACTGTGTCGACGATGCGCGGATCGTCGGCGGCCCTGAGGCCGAAGCGGGCGAGCGCCAGCGCATCCGGGCTGACGATCGCCTCGGCCGGCCGGTCCGCGTCGCCGGGCGGCCGGTTCTTGATCGGCACATAGCCGTCCTTCGGCGAGGCCGCACCGGCGGTGTCGGGCGGCGCGATGCGGACGTAATAGCCTTCGATGCCGACCTCTTCGCAGAGGGAAGTGCCGGCGACATAGGTCCAGCGCTCGATCTGGTCGTTCCAGACATCGGCGGTTTCACGCAGATAGTTTGCCGGCTCTCCTTTGTCACAAATTTCGAACATGTCCGCCGCGGCAAGCAGTGCGGCGATCTCGACGGCGAGCGTGAACGGGCTGTAGCCGGCATCCTCTTCCCAGCGGTCTTCGCCGGTGACCGGACCGTTGCGTACGACATAGGAAGCGGCGCGTTCGACCATCGGCATGAAGGCGAGCAACCTGGCGCGCGGCAGGTGCCCAGCCCGGCGCAGCGCGTCTGCGAGCAGCAGTGGGAAGGCGCATTCGTCCATCTGGATGCCGCGCCAATAGGCAGACCCGTCGAGCCAAGCATTCTGCGGCCAATGGCCGTCAGGCTGCTGGATGGAGCGGAGATAAGCGAGGATCTCAAGCGCTTGCGCCGGATCGCCGGCGGCCAGGAAGCCGCCCGCGGTCTCGACCAGATCGCGCGGCCAGACCAGATGATAGCCGCCGAGATCGTCGTCGCCCATGCTGAAGCCCCAGGGAATCGACAGGCTGGCGACGGCCGCTCCGGTGGATGAGCGGTGTGTCGCCAGAACCGCCGTGCTGACGCGATAGGTGTTTATCCCTGCTATATGCCGGTCCAACGGCAGCAAGCTAGCCTGCCAATCCCGCCATTTCTCGACATACGATTTGGCCGCGGGCTCAAAACCCCACTTCAGGCTGGCCGAGGCATTTTCCGCCGCCTCTTGCGGCGTCGTTCCGAAACCCAGCGCCAGCAACGCCTTCGGGTTCGCAGCCGAAAAGCCGATCTCGCCGGTCAGCGCGACATTGCCGTCGTCGGCCCTACGGCAGGCCGGGTCGAGCCGGCCGCCGCGACGGAGCTGCTGCCAGCCGTCGGAGACACCGACATAGCCGGCGGAGCATGCTCCCCAGGGCAGCGACGAGGCGAGTGCCAGGCAGACGCCACGTCCCGATGCAAACAGGACAGGCTTTCCCTCGTAGTCGGCGACCCAGGCGGTGTTGGCCATGCCGGCGTTGACCAGATGCGGCGCCAGCAATGCGTAGACGCGGTGGTCGGCAACCGCGCCTGTCAGCAGCGTGAAGCTGATTTCCTGCAGCAAAGCGGGACGTTCCGGGTCCGTAACGATACGCTTTTCGATCCGGTAGGTGTCATCGGCGGCGGTGTTGACCAGCCTGTAGGCGGGCACCCCATCCTCGAACGGCTCGACGCTGTGCACGGCATCGCGCTTTTCTTCCGAGAAATAGCCGCCGGGGCCGGTGACGACCAGCCCCATGTCTCGGGTGCAGGCGCTGTCGAGGCCGGGGTAATAGACCTCGTTGAGAATGCCGTGGCTGATCGTGAACCAGATAGGGCAGGCCGGAGACAGCGCGGTTCCGACCCCGCTCTTGGCGCTTGACGTCCAGCGCGCCGGAATTCCGGGTGCGCCCAGCGCATCAGTCGGCGTCGCTGCCATCTCGATTTCGGTCTCCTGCCCCCACCCCTAGACCAGGAGCCGAAGCCTTTTCAATCATTGCACCGCAAGTTGATCGTCAAACCGTCACCGATCGCTGTTGACAAGTGCGCCCTTCTAAATTTGTCTGACAATATTGAAACGAGGGTCGTCATAACAGCCACCAGCAGCCAACAACGACCAGCAATCCATGGGAGGATAACATATGAAGAAGATACTCGTCTTGAGTGCCCTTGCGGCGATGCTCGCGTCAGGCACCGCGTTTGCCGACACCAGCGACAAGAAGATCGCCTTTTCCAACAATTATGCCGGCAATTCGTGGCGACAGGCGATGCTCGACAGCTATGGCATCGTCACCAAGAAGGCGGTCGCCGACGGGGTGGTCGCAGCCGCGGACATTTTCACGACGGCCGACAAGGAAGTGCCGACCCAGGCAGCCCAGGTCCAGAACCTGATCCTGCAAGGCTATGATGCGATCGTCATCAACGCCGCCTCGCCGGACGCACTCAACGGCGCCATCAAGCAGGCCTGCGACGCCGGCATCGTCGTCGTCTCCTTCGACGGCATCGTCACCGAGCCCTGCGCCTACCGCGTGGTCGTCGACTTCAAGGACATGGGCAGGCAGGAAGTCGAGCAGATGGCCAAATTCCAGCCTAAGGGCGGCAATCTGCTGGAAATCCGCGGCCTTGCCGGCACCTCGATCGATGACGCCATCCATGCCGGAATTCTGGAGGGCGTCGCCGCTCATCCCGAGTTCAAGATCGTCGGTTCGGTAACCGGCGACTGGGATCAGACCACAGCACAGAAGGCGGTCGCGACGATCCTGCCATCGCTGCCGGAAATCGTCGGCGTCGTCGATCAGGGCGGCGACGGCTATGGCGCGGCGCAAGCCTTCGCCGCAGCCGGCAAACCGCGTCCGACCATCATCATGGGCAACCGTCAGGACGAGCTGCAATGGTGGAAGGAACAGAAGGACAAGGACGGCTACCAGACCTGGTCGGCGTCCATCGCGCCGGGCGTATCGTCGCTGGCCTTCTGGGTGGCGCAGCAGGTGCTCGACGGCCGCACTGACGTCCCGCATGATCTCTTGGTGCCCTACCTCGCCTTCACCCAGGATGATTTCGAGGCTGCGCTGCCGAAAATCCCCAAGGGTGGTGTCGCCAGCCACGAATACACGCAGGAAGACGCCATCGCGGCGATCAAAGCCAACATCAAGTGAGCGTGGCACGTTGCCAGCTGCATCGCCAACTGGATATCGCTAGGGATGCCTAGGGGTAACGCCGACATCGTCAGGCTGGACGGCGCCGAGAAACATTTCGGCGCCGCCAATATCGACATCATCAGACTGGACGGCACCGAAAAACGTTTCGGCGCCGTCAGGGCGCTCGCCGGCGTCGACTTCCACGTTGGTGCCGGCGAATGCGTCGGCCTCGTCGGCCACAATGGCGCGGGCAAGTCGACGCTCATGCATATGGTGGCGGGCACGCTCCTGCCCGACAGCGGTCGGATCGCGGTGCGTGGCGCCATCGAGGACCACTATTCGGTGCCTCGCGCGCAACAGCTCGGCATTCGTTGCGTGTTTCAGGAGCTGTCGCTGTGCCCTAACCTCAGCGTAGCCGAGAACACGCGCATCAACCACCCGGCGCTGCGCGGCCTCGGCTGGCGGCGCAAGGCGGCCGATCTCATCGCTGCCAAGCTCGACGAGATATTCCCGGGCCACAGCATCTCCGCCTCCGATATCGCCAGCGACCTGTCCATCGGCAGACGGCAGATGGTCGAGGTGGCGCGCGCCTTCACGGTGACTCAGGATCCGCTCGAATTGGTCATCCTCGACGAGCCGACGTCCTCGCTCGACGCGCACACGGCCGGCCAGTTGCTGGCCTTCGTCCGGCGCTTTGTCGCCGCTGGCCGGAGCTGCATCCTGATCTCGCATGTTCTGGGCGAGGTGCTCGGGAATGCCGACCGCATCGTGGTGATGCGCGACGGCAAGGTCGTTGCGTCAGATGCGGCGAACGCTTTCGATCGCGACAGGCTGGTGACGACCATGGGTGGAGCGGAAGCGCGTGAGAAGATCGCAGCCAAAATCGCGACCCAGAAGCCGGAGACCGGCCCGTTGCGGGTCCGGGCCCGCCCGGCGCGGCAAGAGGACGGCAACGAACTTGTGGCGCATGCGGGCGAGATCATCGGCCTTGCCGGGCTTGCCGGCCATGGACAGACGGACCTGCTGCTCGCGATCTTCGCCGCCGCGGCGCGCGCTAAAACCGGCATCGAGGTCACCGCGCCGGTGGCGCTGGTGGCCGGCGACCGCCAGTCTGACGGGATCTTTCCGCAATGGTCGATTGCGCAAAACATCGGCATCCGTTCGCTGGCGCGATTGCGCAACGGCCTGCTGATCTCGCCGCAGCGCGAAGCCGAGCTCGCAACTTTTTGGCAAAAAAAGATCGGCATCCGCACGCCCGACATGAACAACAACATCTATTCGCTGTCCGGCGGCAACCAGCAGAAGGCCCTGTTTGCCCGGGCGCTCGGTTCCGACGCGAAGATCGTGCTGATGGACGACCCGATGCGCGGCGTCGATATCGGCACCAAGCTCGAGGTCTACGACCTTGTGCGCGAAGAGGCTGGCCGCGGCCGTACCTTCCTCTGGTACACCACGGAAACCGAAGAGCTCGACAATTGCCACCAAATCTATGTCTTCAAGAACGGCCGGATCGTCGCCAACCTTGGTCGCGACGAGCTGACGGAGGAAAAGATCATCCAGTCCTCGTTCGGCGATGCGGCCTGAGATGACGGCAGCACCCGTCGAGACCGGCCCCAAGAGTTCTTCCGAGCGCAGCGCGCTGGCGCGGGCGCGCCTGCTGCGCGGGCTGCTGCCGGCATTGTCGCTGGTGCTGGTGCTGCTGGCGATCGCCTGGCTCAACCCGCGCGCCATCAGCTATTTCGGCTTCAGCCTGATGCTCAACCTGGCGATCCCGATCGCGTTGGCGACGATCGCGCAGATGTTCGTCATCGCCGGCAACGAGCTGGACCTGTCGATCGGCACCTTCGTTGGCTTCGTCGGCTGCGTCACGGCGACGTGGCTGAAGGAGGCGCCGCTGGTCGGCGTCGCGATCCTGCTCGGATCGATCGGCGTCTATGCGCTGCTCGGCGCGCTGATCCACTTGCGCAATCTGCCTTCGATCGTGGTGACGCTCGGCATGAGTTTTGTCTGGCAGGGCCTCGCCATCCTCATCCTGCCGAAGCCCGGCGGCAAGGCGCCGGACTGGCTGCTATCGCTGATGGCCTTCAAGCCGCCTTTTGTTCCCTTTCCGATCATTGCGGCGCTGCTGATCGCGGCGGTCGTTCATTTCGGGCTGATGCGAACCTCCTATGGCGTGATCCTGCGCGGATCGGGCGGCAATGCCGCGGCCCTCAGCCGTGCCGGCTGGTCGCTGCTCAAGACCAAGGTCGTGCTGTTCGCATTGACCGGCCTGTTCGGCGTTTTGTCCGGCATGGCCCTGATCGGCATCACCACCTCGGGCGATGCCAATATCGGCAATGGCTATACGCTGCTTTCGATCGCCGGCGTCATCCTCGGCGGCGGCGAATTCGTCGGCGGCCGGGTGTCGCCGATCGGCGCGGTGATCGGCGCGCTGACGTTGGCGCTGGCGGCGTCGCCGCTGCTGACCTTCATGCACATTCCGCCCGACTGGCAGGTGGCCGCCAATGGCGCCATCCTGATCATCGTGCTGGCGGCCCGGGTGCTGATCAGCCGCAGGGAGAGGTGAGCGATGGCCTCGTTGCGGTTGCTGCTCGCCAAACCCTGGATCTGGTCCTTCATCGGCGCGCTGCTGGTGTGGCTGGCGACGGTCGCCTTCACGGGCGGCTATGGCGGCGGCGGCATGATCACGGCGGCACTTTCGCTCGCCGTCTTCACCGTCATCGTCGGTGTCGGCCAGATGTTCGTGATCACGCTCGGGCCGGGCAATGTCGACCTGTCGCTGCCGGCCAATATCGGCCTCGCCAGCGCCGTCGCCATGAAGGTGATGGACGGCAACGATTCGATGATCGCCGTCGGGCTGCTGGCGGCGCTGGCCTGCGGCATGGCGATCGGCGCCGCCAATTATCTCTTGATCTGGGCGCTGCGCATTCCGCCGATCATCGCCACTCTGTCGGCCAGCTTCATCATCCAGTCGATCGACATCAGCTACGGACGCGGCTTGCAGATCAAGCCGCCGCCAGGCTTCGCCGATTTCACCAACCGGCAGATTCTTGGCGTTCCGGTGCTGGCGATCCTCACCGTGCTGTTCACTATCGGCGCTGCAATCGCGCTGCAGCGCATGATCTATGGCCGTTCGGTGCTGGCGATCGGCCAGAACATTCGCGCCGCGTGGCTTGCCGGCATCAATGTCAGCCGCATCCGCTTCCTCACCTACACGCTGTCGGGCGCGCTCGGCGGCCTTGACGGGGCGCTGCTCGCCGGCTATTTCCGCGGCGCCAATGTCGATATCGGCAATGAGTACCTACTGGCCTCTATCGCCGTGGTCGTCATCGGCGGCACGTCGGTGGCCGGCGGCAAGGCCAATGTGCCGGGCGTCTGGGGCGCGGCGCTGTTCCTGGTGCTGCTCTTGACCATGCTCAACACGTTCGGCGTCAGCGCCGGCGTCCGGCTGCTGCTGACCGGACTGATCATCGTCGGCGTCATCACCGCCGCGGGCGGCCAGAAGGCGTTGCGCTGAAGTGGCGTCACCCCCGATGTCGGAGCGCTGATCCTTGACAAGGCCGCAGAGAAGGGCATCGCGCCGCGCGATCGGCGACCACGAGATCAGATCACGCTCTATCCGACGATCAATGAAGGGCGGCGCTGACCACGCTCCTTCCGTGTCACCTCACACGTGCTTGCGGCCGCCGGCCTCACGGAACCAGCGGTCGGGATAAGGATACCACCAGCCCTGGATCGCTGGCTTGTGGTCGATGATCACCATCTTCGAGCGGCGGAAGGCATCCAGCCCTTGGCGCCCAAGCTCGCGGCCGAGGCCCGACGCCTTCCAGCCACCGAACGGCAGCGCGTCATTGTCGATCAGCGGATTGTTGATCCAGACCATGCCGGCCTCGAGCCGCTCCGCAGCCTCATGCGCTTCGGCGAGATCGGTGGTGAAGACCGAGGCGCCGAGCCCGAACGGGCTATCATTGGCAAGCGCTATCGCCTCATCGAAATCCTTGACCCGGCAGATCGCGGCGACCGGCCCGAAACACTCTTCGCGCACGATCGCCATATCAGGCGTGACGCCGGCCAGGATTGTCGGCTCGTAGAACCAGCCGACATTATGCGCCGGTGGAATGCGCCCGCCGGTGATCGCCTTGGCGCCGCTGCGGATCGCATCATCGACCAGCCGCATGACTTTCGCCCGCGCCGCCTCGCTGACCAGCGGTCCGATCTCGGTCTTGTCCAGCCCGTTGCCGATGCGCAGCGCACGTGTCTTCTCGGCAAACAGCTCGACAAAACGGTCGTGAACGGCATCGACGACAAAGAACCGTTCGGCCGAGGTGCAGACCTGGCCCGTAAGATGGAAAGCGGCGGTGACGCTGCCGGCCGCCGCCACCTCCAGCGGGGCGTGTTGGCTGATTATCAGCGGATCGCTGCCGCCGGCCTCGATAACGCAAGGCTTCATGCGTTCGGCGCAAGCGACGGCTACAGCCTTGCCGGCGGCGACCGAGCCGGTAAAGGCGACCGCATGCGTGCGGTCCGAAGCGATCAGCGCCTGCGCGGTAGCCGCACCACCCGGCAGGCAGGAAACCAGGCCCTCCGGCAGTGAGCGGAACACGGTCATGTAATCCAGCGTCGACAGTGTCGTCGCCTCGGCCGGCTTGATGACGCAGGCATTGCCGGCGGCGAGCGAGGCGGCGACGGTCCAGCACATCAACAGGATCGGAAAGTTGTAGGGCATGATGTGCACCGACGTGCCGTAAGGCTCGTAGCGCGCATATTGGAACGATCCGGTCTGCGTCGTGCCGGCAATCTTGCCGGCATCGTCACGCGCCATTTCGGCGTAGTAGCGGAAGATCGGTGCACAGTTGGCGATCTCGCCGATTGCTTCCGGATAGGGCTTGCCCATCTCGCGCACCATCAGCTCGGCGCAGCGCGTGAAGTCGGCCGCCTCGATGGCGTTGGCGACAGCATGCAGATGCCTGGCGCGGCTCTTGGCGTCGAGTTTTTTCCACGCCGCCTGCGCCTTCGTCGCCGCGGTGAGCACCGCATCGATCTCGCCATCGCTGGCTGCGGTGATCGCACCGACGGTTTCCAGCGTCGCCGGATCGATCACCGGTTTTGCTGCGCCGGTCATCGGCCGATAATCGGGATTGACGAAGAAGGTCGGCCGGTCAGGTGAAAAATCCATTCTGTCCTCCCGTGTGCACGGAGCCTTTTTGAGAAGTCGCCCTGCCGAGACAGATGACGTGGTTTTCGAGAACCGAAGCGGAGCGGACGTTGGAGTCCGTGAGCATCGGAAGCGGAGAAAACCACGTCAGGTGTCCGGCAGAGGTAGAATTATCGAGAAGGCTCAGCGGATCATGTAGACCTTCTTGACGGTCTCGTGGACGGTGCAGACGCCCTTCCAGTCCTGCGGAAAGAACGCTGCGGTGTCCGGTTCGATGTCGATCACCTCGCCGGATTCGTGGACATAGGTGCAGCGGCCCTCGAGGAAATGGCAGAACTCGTCGCGGGTGACGTGGCAGTGCCATTTGCCCGGCGTGCAGACCCACAACCCACATTCGGAGCGGCCCTCAGGTCCCTTGTGCAGCAATTTGCCGGAGGTGCGGGATTCTCCCTCGATCATGGTAGGGATGACGCCCCAGTCGACGAGGTCGGTGAGGGCGAGCGGCGATTTCATGATCGGTGTCGGCATGTCGTAAAGCTCCAGTGGCTGGCTTCAGGCCAGCATGTAAATGTTGCGGATGGTCTCGTGTACGGTGCATTCGCCCGCCCAGCCGGCCGGGAACATGACCACCGTGGCGGCGGAGACGTCTATCACCTCGCCGTCGTCCGATCGGTAGGTCGCGCGGCCGGCAACGAAATGGCACAATTCGTCGCGCGGGATCGCCAGCCGCCAGCGGCCGTGCGTGCAGACCCAAATGCCGGATTCCGGCTGGTTGTTCGGCCCCTTGTGGACGAGCCTGCCGGTGGAGTGCGAAGCGCCTTCCAGCGCATCCGGCTGTGCGCCCCAGTCGACGAGGTCGGTGCGGGTCGAGGCTTGGTGGAGATGTGGCACGGAGGAGGTCATGCGGGTGCTCCGCCAGCGCGACGCTCATTTTCGAGAGGCTTTCGCCCTACGGCGCCCCCCTCTGGCCTGCCGGCCATCTCCCCCACGAGGGGGGAGATTGGCAGCTCCGGCGACGGCACTCTTCTTGCGACCTTTGTGATTGGCGAAATCAGTGATGCCGGCCAATCTCCCCCCAAGTGGGGGAGATGCCAAGTTTTAGCAAAGAGGGCAGGACAGAGGGGGGCGCGAAGGAACGCCATACCCATCAGCCCGCTCACAGCAATGTCTCCAGCAAAGCAGCCGCTTTCTCCGGGCCGTTCTGCGCCCGCATCTGCGCCGACGTTTTCGCCAGCTTGGCCTTGATTGCCGGGTCGGTCAGGCAGGTTTCGATCCTGGCGATCAGCTCGGCGTCGGTCCAGTCGTAGCGCGGCATGCCGAAGCCGTGGCCGGTTTCCTCGACCCGCGTTGCGTTGTCGTGGCCATCCCAGACATAGGGCATGATGATCGCCGGCTTGCCGAAGTAGAGACACTCGGTGAACGAATTGTTGCCGCCATGGTGGATTACAGCGTCGACCTGCGGGATGACCGAGGGTTGCGGGAACCAGCTCTCGACGATGACGTTTTCGGGCACTTGCGCGTACTGGTCCTTGTAGCCGCCGACATTGACCAGCGCCCGGTAGCGCGTCTTGCCCAGCGTCGCGATGATGCGCTTCAGCAGGTCGACATCGCCGGCGCCAAGGCTGCCGAAGGAAACATAGAGCAGCGGCCCGTCATTGTTTTTCGCGAAGGTCGGCACGGTGTAGGGCTTCTCCTGCCGCACGCAGCCTTCCAGATACTGGAACTTTGCCGGGTCGAGCGGACGGCGGCGCTTGAACTTTGCCGCCTCGGGATAGAGCAGCAGGTTGAGGTAGGGCGAGGCCTCGAAGAACTGGCCGATCGGATAAGGCGTTTCGTTGTTCGCTTTCAAAAATGCATTGAAGTCGTCATGGATCGGCTTGATGACGGCGTTGAAATGGTTGCGGTAGCGCTCATGACAGGCGTGGTCGTTCTCGCCGCAGCCGGACAGATGCGGCGGGATATCCTCGTCCTCGATCTCGTTTTCCGAGCAGGAGATGACGCGCACCCACGGCTTGCCGTACTGCTTGATCGCCGGAAACAGGATGACATTGTCGACGCAGATGACATCGGGCTTGATCGTCGCAAGCACGCCAGGCAGATCCTTCTCAGCCCATTTGGCGCTGTCGACGATCGCCGTCCAACAGTCCTTCACGTAGTTGTCGATCTGGTCGTAGGGCGACTTGCGGAAGTTCGGGATATGGCCGTTGATGAAGTCTTCCCAGAACTTGGCCATCTGCTCGGGCGGCATCGGCTCGGACAGGTTCACCGGATGAGCCTCGAAGCCGTAGCCCTTGTAGACGTCGACGAAGCCAGGGTCCGACAGGAATACCGCTCTGTGGCCGCGCGCCTCGACCGCCTGGGCGATGCCGACGGAATTGAGCGCCGGGCCGTAGGCCGCTTCCGGAAAAAACGCGATCGTCTTCTGCGCCATGAAAGTTCTCCTTCGATCAATCTGCGAAAATTCTGACGTCGGCGGCATCCCAGCCAAGTTCGACCGCATCGCCTGACGAGACCGGGCGCCGGTCGGCGGCGTCGGCGGTGACGCGCACCAGGAATAGCTTTGGCGACAGAGCGGTGCGGACATGCAGCTGCAGGTCGAGCCCGTGATAGGCGAGCGCCTCGACGGTGCCGGCGATCCGATTGGCTGTCTCTGGCGACGGGAAAAGCCGGATGCGTTCGGGCCGCACCGAAGCGACCGCCGCAGCGCCGGGTGAAAGTATTGCGGGAACCGTGCCGGCGATCCGTGTGCCGTCCGCTGCCATCACCCCGTCGGCGGTGGCCTTGCCCGGCACGAAATTCATGACGCCGATGAAGTCGGCGACGAAACGGTCGGCCGGACGCTCGTAGACAGCGTGCGGTGTGTCGCATTGCAGCAGCTTGCCGTCCCTGAGCACCGCCATGCGGTCGGCCATGACAAGCGATTCCTCCTGATCATGGGTGACGATGACGAAGGTGATGCCGACCTCGTGCTGCAGGCGCTTCAGCTCCAGCTGCATGGCGCCGCGCAACTTCTTGTCGAGCGCGCCGAGCGGCTCGTCGAGCAGCAGCAGCCGCGGCCGCTTGACCAACGCCCGGGCAAGCGCGACGCGCTGTTTCTGGCCGCCCGACAATTGCTCCGGCTTGCGGTCGGCGAAAGGAATGAGCTCGGTCGTCGCCAGGATGGCGTCGACGCGGGAGCGAATTTCATTTGCCGGCAAACGTTCCATTTCGAGGCCGTAGGAGACATTGGCCCTGACGCTCATATGCGGAAACAGCGCATAGGACTGGAACATCAGATTGACCGGCCGCTTGTTGGGCGGGGTTTTGGCGATGTCGCGGCCGTCGAGCAGGATGCGCCCGTGATTGGGCGTCTCGAAGCCGGCCAGCATGCGCAGCAGCGTGGTCTTGCCGCAGCCCGAAGGTCCAAGCAAGGCGAAGAACTCGTTCTCGCGGATATCGAGCGAGATGCCGTCCACGGCCGTGACCCGGCCGAAATTCTTCGACACCTTGTCGATTGCCAGCAGCGTGCGGGGTGCGCTCATTGGCCGATCACCCCGCGGTTGAGCCGCTGCGACAGGGTCAGCGCGGTGATTGAGACCGCCATGACGATGGTCGCCAATGCGTTTATCTCCGGGGTGATGCCGAAGCGGATCATCGAATAGATCTGCATCGGCAGCGTGGTCGAGGCACGGCCGGCGCCTGATGTGAAGAAGGCGATGATGAACTCGTCGACCGAAAGCGTGAAGGCGAGCAGCGCACCGGCGACGACCGCCGGCAGGATGACCGGCAATGTCACCCGCCTGAAGGTGGTGATTGCGGAAGCGCCGAGATCGGCGGAGGCCTCGACGATCGACCAGTCGAAGCTCTTCAGCCGCGCGCGCACCACCGAACAGACGAAGGCGAGGTTGAAGACGACATGGGCGAGGATGATGGTGTGCAGGCCCAGGGTGAAATCGAGCAAAGAGAAGAAGCTGAGCAGCGCGATCGCCAGCACGATGTCAGGAATGATCATCGGCGCAAAGATCAGCGCCTCGAGGCCGCTCCCATATTGCCGGCGTATTTCGACGCCGATCGCCAGCAGCGTGCCGAGCAGCGTGGCGATGGCGGTCGAGACCAGTGCCACGATCAGCGTGTTGAGGGCGGCGGAAAGGATCGCGGAGTTTCCGGCGAGCGAGGCATACCATTTCAGCGAAAAGCCCGACCAGACGGTCGGCAGCCCGCCTTGATTGAAAGACAGCGCCGCCAGCACGGCGATCGGAATGTAGAGGAAGGCGAAGACCAGCGAAAGCATGAGCCAGAGCGTGCGCCGTGTGGCGGGGGAGCGCTCAGCCATCGGCGCCTCCTTTCGCTTCGGCGATACGGCCGGCGGCGCGATCGGCTGCCAAGGCCTGCGCCGTCAGCACCAGCAGCATGATGGCGATCAGCGCCATCGCCAGTGCTGCGCCGAACGGCCAGTCATTGGCGGTCAGGAACTGGTCGTAGACGAGATTGCCGATCATCTGGAAACGGCCGCCGCCGAGCAGTGCGGGCGTTACGAAATTGCCGATCGACAGCACGAAGACGAAGACCGCCCCGGCGGCGATACCCGGCACCGTCAGCGGCAGGATGACCCGGCGAAATGTGGTCATGGCCGAAGCGCCAAGATCGCGCGATGCCTCGGCGAGTTCCGGATTGAGCCGCGACAGCGGCGCGTAGCAGGCCAGGATGACGAAGGGCAGATAATTGTAGACCAGCCCGGCGATGACGGCGCCTTCGGTGTAAAGCATCGACGGCGGCTCGCCGGTGTAGCCGAACCAGCGCAAGAGTTGGGTGATCAGGCCTTCACGGTTGAGCAGCACGATCCAGGCATAGGTGCGGATCAGGTAGTTGGACCAGAACGGCAATACGGCGAAGAACAGGAATACCGGCTGCAGCCGGCGCGGTGCCGCCGCGATCGCATAGGCGGCGGCATAGCCGATCACCACGGCGATCAGGGTTGCCGTGCCGGCGATGCGCGCCGAATTGAGGAAGATGCCGGCATAGAGCGGGTCGAAGACCAGCCCGAAATTCTCCAGCGTGAAGGTGTATTCGATGCCACCATAGATGCCGCGCCGGAAGAAGGCGAGCGCCAGCACCAACGCGCATGGCACCACCATCAAGGCGGTGAGCCAGGCCAGCGCCGGCGCCATCAGCAATGAGGAGCGAGAGGGGACGAAAGATCTCATTGAGGAGTACCCCCCTCTGGCCTGCCGGCCATCTCAAAGGCATCGAATTTGTGTTTGGACAGGCGCCCCCTCACCCGGATTGCCAACCGAATTGCGAAGGGCAATTCGGGGCAATCCGACCTCTCCCCGAGGGGAGAGGAGATCGTCGGCGCTGGCGCCTGCCTCTTCTCCCCAGCGGAGAGAAGGTGGCCGCCCACGGGTCTTGCCTCCGGCAAGCCCGAGGACAGGCTCCGCGGCCGGATGAGGGGGTGCTGCGCCGGAGATTGGCGACAGGCCGCAATCCAGCCGATCTCCCCCCTTGAGGGGGAGATGTCCGGCAGGACAGAGGGGGGCGTGAAGGAACGCAAGCCTGATTCCAGATGCCGAAACTATTGCGCGGCCTTGATCTCGCTGACGATCTTCGAATAGTCGCGCTGGGCATCGCCGACGTCGCGCAACTGCTCGAACTTGACCAGCTCGGCCACCGGCATGGCCATATTGGGGAATTTGGCGAGGAAATCGGCCGGCAGGCTTTCCATAGCCGGCTTGTTCGGCACCTTGTAGTCGATGTTCTGGGCCGCCCAGGCGTGGTTCTTGGCGTCCAGCATGAAGTTGATGAACTGGAAGGCGGCGTCCTTGTTGGCCGATGCCTTCATCACCACCATCGTGTCGACCCACAGGTCCGAGCCTTCCTTGGGTATGGTGTATTTAATCTCAGGATTTT
Organism: Mesorhizobium sp. WSM4807; assembly: GCF_055811615.1. NCBI lineage: Bacteria > Pseudomonadati > Pseudomonadota > Alphaproteobacteria > Hyphomicrobiales > Phyllobacteriaceae > Mesorhizobium > Mesorhizobium sp. WSM4807. The sequence continues at coordinate 52,318 of NZ_JBVVQY010000012.1, read as the reverse complement.
CGGCGATGCCGTAATTGCACCAGCCATCCCATGCCTGCACCATCAGCGCCTCGCCCGAGACCAGCTTCGAATAGAAGGTGGTGTCGTCATAGGCGAGCAAGGTCTTCTTGGCCGAGATCAGCAGGTCCTTGACCTCGGCGAGCTTGGCCGGATCGGTCTCGTTGACCGAATAGCCTTTGGCGAGCTGGCCGGCGGCAAGTAGCCAGCGGTCGGTTGCCAGCATGGTGGTCTTGCCCTTGAGCGCATCGGACGGGGCGAGAAGATCGTTCCAGCTGGCCGGTTCAGTCTTGACCAGATCCGAGCGGTAGCAGAGGCCGGTGGTGCCCCAGGTGTAAGGCACGGAAAAATTGTTGCCGTCGTCGTGCGGCAGCTTCGCCGCCTCGGGATAGAGATTGGCGAGGTTGGGGACCTTGGCGTGGTCGATCGTCTCGATCAGGCCGAGCTTGTTCAGCACTTCGGCGAAGGGCGAGGAGACGAAAACCACGTCATAGCCCTTGCCACCCGACGCGACGAGCTTGCCCATGATCTCCTCATTGGTGGCGTGAACGACGACCTCGCCGGAAACGCCGGTCGCCGCCTTGAAGGCGGCCATGGCATCCGGCGCCATGTAGCCGTCCCAGTTGGAAATGACGAGGTCGGCGGCGGCCGCCGGCGCCGACAGCGCCATGGCGAGGCCAAGCGCGATCGAGGATGTTTTTAACGAACGGTGCCGCAGGGTGGTGGCGGTCATGACAGACTCCCATTCTGGTTGATCGTCGAATTCAATCAATCGTCGGACCAGCGCTTGCGATCATGCCGCCGCTTCGATCCTGTTCCCCGGTCTTTTTTTTTGCCGATTGACGTCACAGTACTATTGCAGAAAAAAGTACGTCAATCCATAATTTGCCAGATCGCTGCGAAATCGCCGATTGTGTCTACAAGGGCGATCGGTCAAACCGCAGCGGTCATGCCCGTTCATGAGAATCACCATGCAAGCCGTTGCCAGACGACCACGTACCAACCATCTCGATCTCGCTCAGCGCATTCTCGATGTGGCCCGGCAACGCGGCTTCGAGGCCGGCGCTCATCTCCCGGAACAGCAGATCGCTTCTCTCTGCAACGTCTCGCGGACCCCGGTGCGGGCCGCATTGCGCCTGCTCACCGAAAAAGGCGTGGTGCGCTGGGAAGCTGAATCCGGCTATCGGCTGGCCGTCGACCTCACCAACCAGGCGACCGTTGCCGCCGACCTGCCGAGCGCCGAAGAAGACGAACTCGCGGAGATGATCCTGCGTGACCGGTCGGCGCGCCGACTGGATCAGACGGTGACTATCGGCGCGCTGATGCGGCGGTATGATGCCGAGCGAAAGACGGTACTAAAAGCGCTAAAGAAACTGACAGATGAAAATCTTCTGGACCGGGCACCGGGACAGGCCTGGCTGTTCAGGCGGGCGCCTGACGATCCAGAGGCACAAGGGGAAAGCTACGAGTTCCGCCTGCTGCTCGAACCCGCCGCCATTCTGGCGCCTGGCTTTCGGCTGGACGGGACCCGCGCGGCAGCCTTGCGCCAGGGCATGGAAACGCTGCTGGCGCTGCCCGACGCCGCGTTCGATATCAAAGAGTTCCAGCGGCTGGACATCGACTTTCACGGCCTAATCGCCGATGGCGCCGCCAACCGGTTCGTCACCGACGCGCTGTCCGACCATCTCAGGCTGCGCCGGCTGCCGGGGACCTATGCCGGCGTCAACGTCTTCCGGCTGAAGCAATCGCTGCGCGAGCACCTGGCCATACTCGACCAATTGGAAAGCCGGCAGTATGAGGTTGCAGCCGATCTGCTTCGCGTCCACCTGCGGTTGTCCCGCAGCCAGCGGCCGCAGGCGGCCAGTCGCGGGGCCCCCGCATTGTTCGGCATGATCAGCCGGCCGGAATAACGAGGAACATGCGCAAAGCCAGCCCGACCATCGCGCTGTTTCCCGAAGCGAGCTTCGGCGCCGCGCTCAATTGCGTCGGCATCGCACAGGCCTTGCGCGCAAGGGGCGCCCGGCCGGTGTTCATCTGCCATGCCGGCTTCTCCGGCGTGTTTGCCGACTACGGGTTTCAGGAATACCAGTTGCCGACCGACGATCCGCTGACCGACAGCGAGCGCCAGAACTACTGGCAGGCGTTCGTGCGCCGCCATCTGCCGCATTTCAGGCTGAGCCCGATCGATCAGCTCGAAACCTACGTCGCCCCGACCTGGGAAGCGATCGTCGATACCGCGGTCAATGCCGAGGCGCCGCTGCGCCAATTGCTGGCCAGGCTGAAGCCGGATGCCGTGGTGCTCGACAACGTCATCATGTTTCCGGCGCTGGCTGCCGCCGGCTGCCCCTGGGTGCGCGTCGTCTCCTGCGCCGAGACCGAGCTGCCCGACGCCGATGTACCCCCCTATCTGTCCGGGCTCGCCGCCGACGACCCGAGCCGTGCGGCCTTCGAGGTCCGTTATCTGGCAGCGGTCGCTCCGGCGCATGATCGGTTCAACCGGCTTCGGACCGACGCTGGACTTGCGCCCTTGCCGAAGGGTCTTTTTCTGGAAGCTTCGCCTTACCTCAATTTGCTGCTGACTCCGACGATCGTGCGCAGGGAGCGGGCAGAGCCGCTCGACCCGGCCCGCTTCGTCTATCTTGAAGGCTGCGTCCGCTCGGAAGGGCCGTTCGACGTGCCGGTCTTTCCGCGCAATGACGGGCCGCTGGTCTATCTCAGCTTCGGCAGCCTGGGCGCCATGGATGTCGGCCTGATCGAGCGCATGCTCACCTTGTTCGACCGGCTTCCGGCCCGCTTCATCGTCAATGTCGGTGGCCTGCGTGACACCTATCGCGCGGTTCCGGACAATGTCTATCTCGACGCCTGGTTTCCGCAGCCGTCGGTCGTTGCGAAATCCGACCTCTTCATCCATCACGGCGGCAACAACAGCTTTTGCGAAGCGCTGCGTTTCGGCGTGCCGTCGCTGATCATGCCCTATTGCTGGGACGGGCATGACAATGCGCGACGCGCCGAGGAAACCGGAGTCGGCGGCCACATCAGCCGCGATGGCTGGAGCGACGACGAACTGGAAAAGGCCATTCTTGGCCTAATGGCCGACGGCGAGATGCGCTTTCGCCTCAAGGAGAATGCGGCCACCATGGCACGGGTGCCGGGAACCGAAATCGCCGCCGAATCCATTCTCGCCCTCGTAAGGACGTGACCTGATGCTCAACACCACGACAACGGATGCACCGCAAATGACCCCAACGGAGGATCCGAAGGGATGGCTGGAGCAGCAGGGGATCAGGGAAGTCGAGTGCCTGGTGCCGGATGTGAATGGCGTGTTGCGTGGCAAGGCCTTGCCGACGGCCAAGTTCCTGAAGTCGCTCGAAGATCGCGCGCTCTACCTGCCGAGCAGCGCCTTCCTGGTCTGCATCGACGGCCGCTATTCCGGTTCCAACGACGAGGGTTTTGGCTATCAGGACCCCGACATGCGGATGGTGCCGGATGTTGCGACGATCTGCCTTGCGCCTGGCGCCGGAGCAGGCAAGGCCTATGTCTTTGCCGATGCGTTTCACATGGACGATCGGCCGTGGATGGCCTCGCCACGTCATGTCTTGAGGGCCGTGCTCGATCTCTATCGCCAGCGCGGCTGGCGGGCGGTGGTGGCACCGGAGCTCGAATTCTACCTGACCGCGCCCAATCCCGATCCCGATCGGCCGTTGAGCGCGCCGGTCGGGCGCAATGGCCGCTCCGAAACCGTACAGCATCCCTATGACATGGCGGCGCTGGAGGAATTCGAGCCGGTGATCCGGCGCCTCTACGACTATGCCGCCGCGGCCGGGCTGCCGCTCGACACGCTGATCCACGAATCGGGCACGGCGCAGCTCGAGATCAATTTCCTGCATGGCGACGCGCTGCCGCTGGCCGACAAGGTGCTGCTGTTCAAGCGGTTGACGCGCCAGGCCGCGCAGGAAGGTGGCATGCATGCGACCTTCATGGCCAAGCCGATCGCCGCGCAAGCCGGCAGCTCCATGCATCTCCACATGTCGGTCATCGACGAGGCCGGGAATACGCTGTTTGCCGGGCGTGACGATGCCGACACCGAGATGTTCGGGCATTTCATTGGCGGGCTGCAGAAATACATTCCCGAGGTGATGCCGCTGTTTGCGCCGAACGTGAATTCGTTCCGCCGCATCCGGCCGAACCACAGCGCCCCCGCCAACATCGAGTGGTCGCATGACAATCGCTCCTGCGGCCTGCGCGTGCCGGCCGGCGGGCGGGCCGCGCGGCGGGTGGAAAATCGGCTGCCGGGCGCCGATGCCAACCCCTATCTGGCGATGGCCGGCTCGCTGCTCTGTGGCTATCTCGGCGTCGAGGAAAAGCTCTCGCGTTCGCCCGAGGCATCGGGCAATGCCTATCGCTGCAAGAGCACGCTGCCGAAAACCATGGAGGAGGCGCTCGACCGTTTCGCTGCGTGCAGTCCGGTTCGGGAGTTGCTCGGCGAGGATTTCTTCCAGACCTATCTGCGCGTCAAGAGCGTCGAGCTCGACCTGTTCCAGAGCGTCGTCACGAGCTGGGAACGCGACCATCTGCTGCTCAAGGTTTAATGATGGGCTTCAATTCTGGCGGGTTCAACTCCGGCCTCGATATCGGCAAATCCTATTATGTCGCAACGGCCAATCCGGCTCCGGATCATCCGGCGCTGCAGGGCGACATCGACGCCGATCTGGTGGTGGTCGGCGGCGGCTGTACCGGCCTGTCCGCAGCCCTTCATGCGGCCGAGCGCGGGCTGAAGGTCGTGCTCCTGGAAGGCGGCAAGATCGGCTGGGGGGCGTCGGGGCGCAATGGCGGCCAGATCATCCCTGGCCTGCGCAAGGGCGCCAAGGGTCTGGTCAAGCTTTATGGGCCCGAACGGGCGCGGGCGCTGTTCGATCTCGCCTTCGAGGCGCGCGGACTGGTGCTCGACCTGATCAAGCGTCACGCCTTCGATTGCGACCTCAGGCTGACCGGCCATCTGGCCGGTGCGGTCAACGGCTCCGACCTGCGCGATCTCGAAGAAGAGGTCGAGTGCCTTGCCACCGTGATGAACTTTCATGACGTCGAGATGCTGTCGGCGGAGCAGGCGCGCGCAATGGTGAACACGCCCTATCACGGCGCGATGTACGAGAAGCTCGGCGGCCACATGCATCCGCTGAACTATACGCTGGGTCTTGCCCGCGCGGCAGCAGCGGCGGGCGTCACCATCCACGAAAATTCGGTGGCGCTGCGGCTGGAGCGGGAGCCCTCCATCAGGGTTTCGACGGCCAAGGGCTCGGTCCGGGCCACGCATGTCGTGCTGGCCGGCGATGCGCTGCTCCAGGGGCTCGAGCCGCGCGTCAACAGCCGCATCATGCCGGTCGGCAACTACATCGTCGCGACCGAGCCGCTGGATGACACCAGCGACGTCATTCCAAGCAATGTCGCCGTCTCCGACACACGCTTCGTCGTCAACTACTACCGGCTGTCGGCGGACGGCCGCCTGCTGTTCGGCGGCGGCGAGCGCTACACGCCGTCGCCGCCCGCAGACCTTGCCGGCTTCGTGCGGCCGCATATGGAGAAAACTTTTCCGCAATTGCGCGGCCGCCGCATCGATCATGCCTGGGGCGGGCTGGTCTCGGTGACGACATCGCGCCTGCCGGATGTCGGCCACTATGGCGAGGTCTATTTTGCGCATGGCTATTCCGGCAAGGGCGTGATCCTGTCGACGCTGTCGGGAAAGCTTCTTGCCGAGGCGATCACCGGCGATACTTCGCGGCTCGATCTGTTTTCGACGCTGAGGCCAATGCCGTTTCCCGGCGGCACCACGCTGCGTGGTCCGCTCTATGTGCTCGGCATGCTCTGGTACGCCATGCGCGATCGCATCAAGCATTGATCGCAAGCGATCCACCGCCGCGGTGGTTTTGCCGACGGTAGGCGCCAGCTGCAGCTTCCCGCCGACAAATTTGACCATGTGGACAAAGGTGGGGCTCCGTTCCATAGTTCCCTCGCTGATAGTTCAAAGAAACAGCCGGCTCGACACGGCGCCAATCAGAGGGGCATGCAATGGAAAATGGGAAGAGCAGAATCCAATTGAAACGCGAAGGACTTTCGCGACGCAACGTGCTGGAACTCGGCGCGCTTGGCCTGGCGGCAGCCATGCTGCCGGGCAGTGCCTTGGCGCAGGACAAGAAGCTGAAGGTGGCGGCGATCTTCGCCACGCCGACCGAGGAGCCATGGGTCCACCAGATTCATGTCGCCCTGCAGAGAGCCGAGAAGGAACTCGGCATCGAATACAAATGGTCGGAGAAGGTGCAGACGGCCGATTTCAGCCGTGTCATGCGCGAATATGCGCAAGGCGGCTATGAGCTGGTTCTCGGCGATGCATTCGCGGCCGAGCGCGAATCCCGCCGCACGGCCAAGCAGTTTCCGAAGGTCGCCTTCCTGTTCGGCTCCGGCGCCGGGCCGGCCGAGCCGAATTTCGCAGTTTTCGACAACTGGATCCACGAGCCGGCCTATCTCTCCGGCCTGATCGCCGGAAAGATGTCGAAATCAGGCACGATTGGCGCCGTCGCGGCGATGGGCATTCCCGAGGTCAACCGGCTGGTCAATGCCTTCTTTGCCGGCGCCCGGGAGGTCAATCCTGATATCAAGAGGAAGGTCGCTTTTATCGGCTCCTTCTTCGACCCACCAAAGGCGAAGGAAGCGGCTATCGCCCAGATCGACGCCGGCGTCGACGTGATCTATGCCGAACGTTTCGGCGTCATCGAAGCGGCGGTCGAGAGGAAGATCCTCGCCATCTCCAACATGTCCGACCAATCCAACCTCGGCCCGGACACGGTGATCACCGGCCCGGTCTGGGACATGTATCCGACGGTCGAGCACGCGATCAAGCTGGTCAAGGCCGGTGTCTTCACCGCGCAGGACTACGGCGATTTCTCGCGCATGGCCAAGGGCGGCTCCTTTCTGGCGTCGTATCACAAATTCGACAAGACGCTGCCCGCCGACATCAAGGAGCTGGTCGAAAAGAAAAAGGCAGAAATCCTCGACGGCAATTTCCGCGTCAACGTCGACGAGGAAACGCCGGTTTCGGATTGAGCGGTGCAGCCCTCCCCCTTGAGGGGAGGGTGGCCCGAAGGGCCGGGTGGGGTCCGCTGTGATGCGCTCCATCCTTATCGGTCTAAAGGTCGAGGCAGCTGAGGTGACCCCTCCCGCCTCGCTTCGCTCGGCACCCGCCCCTCAAGGGGGAGGGGTGTCAGCGCCATCTCTCACCAGGAGCACCCTTGTCAACGCCCGCCCCTCTCATCGAAATGCGCGGCATCTCCAAGAGCTTCGGCGCCGTCATGGCGAACGAAGCTGTCGATCTCAGCGTTGCGCCGGGCGAGATTCTCGGGCTGCTGGGTGAAAATGGCGCCGGCAAGACGACGCTGATGAACGTGCTGTTCGGCGCCTATGCGCCGGACGCCGGCGAGATCCTGGTCCAGGGCCGGCCGGTGGCGATCAACAGTTCGGCCGATGCGCTCGCCGCCGGCATCGGCATGGTGCACCAGCACTTTCATCTCGCACCGCGGCTCTCGGTGCTGGAAAATCTGCTGATCGGCATCCCCGGAAAGTCGGGCCGGATCGACCGCGCCAGCGGGCTGGCGCGACTGGCGGAGATCGGCCGCCAGCATGGGCTCACGCTTGAGCCGGACCTTCCCGTCTCGGCGTTGTCGATCGGCGAGCAGCAGCGGCTCGAAATCGTCAAGGCGTTGTTTCGCGGTGCAAGGCTGCTGATCCTCGACGAGCCGACGGCGGTGCTGGCGCCGACAGAGGTCGACGGGCTGTTTTCGGCGCTGCGGTCGATGGCGGCCCAGGGTCTCGGCGTCATCTTCATCTCGCATAAACTCAACGAGGTGCGCGCGCTGACCCATCGCTGCGTGGTGCTGCGGCATGGCCGCGTGACCGGGCGCGTCGATACCCCCCGCAGGCACGACATCCTCGGAGATGGCGCGTCTGATGTGCGGCCACGAGATCGTTCCGCCGGCCAGGGGACCATCGACGCCAGGTGAGGCTGTGCTGACCCTTGACGGCATCTCGACCTCGCGCCATTCCGGCATGGCGCTGCGCGACGTCTCACTCTCTGTGCGAGCAGGCGAGATCCTCGGCATTGCCGGTGTCGCGGGCAATGGCCAGCGGGCGCTGGCGGAGGTAGTCTCCGGCATTCGTGCGCCCGGTGCCGGCCGGATGACGATAGCCGGCAAAATGGTCTCGCGATTCTCGCCGCGCGAGGTGCAGGCGCTTGGTCTCGGGCGTATACCAGAAGACCGGATGACGACGGGACTGGTCACCAACCTGCCGCTTGCCGATTCGATGGTGCTGCCGCGCATCGGCACGGGGGCGTTCAGCCGCAACGGCCTGCTCAGGCCCGACGCGATCCGCGCCTTCGCCGAGGCGCAGATAAAGGCCTATGACATACGCTGCCCCGGGCCGATGACGAGGGCCGGGGCGCTTTCCGGCGGCAATCTGCAAAAGGCGCTGCTGGCGCGCGAGCTCGCCTTCGACCCCAAGGTGCTGATCGTGTCGCAGCCGACGCGCGGCCTCGACATCGGTGCAGCGCGCTTCATCCACGAAAAGTTCCTCGACATGCGCGCTAGGGGCTGCGGCATCATCGTCATCGGCGAGGATCTCGAAGAGCTGCTGATGCTCTGCGACCGTATTGCGGTGATGTATGAGGGACGCATCGTCGGAACGCTCGACAGCGCCGATGCCACCATCGCGCGGCTCGGCCTGATGATGACCGGGGCGGAGGGCCATAGTTGATGTTCCGCCTTGAAGCCCGCACCAGCACGCCCGCCTGGTTTAATCTGGCTCTGCCGTTGCTGGCGATCGGCGCGACATTGGTGCTGTGCAGCGGTCTGATCGCATTGGCCGGCGCCGGGGTGATCGAAGCATATGGCGTGATGTTCTCGGCGTCGCTGGGCGACAGCTACGCCATCACCGAAACGCTGGTGCGCGCAACCCCGATGATCTTTACCGGGCTTGCCGTCGCCGTCGCCTTCCGGGCCAAATTCTGGAACATCGGCGCCGAGGGGCAGTTGCTTGCCGGTGCGGTGGCGAGCTGCGCCGTCGGCGCCATCCCGATGCCGGGGCCGCTCGCCATGCTGCTGATGGCATTGGCGGGCGCGGCCGCCGGCGCGGCGGTCGCCTTGGTGCCGGCGACGCTGCGCGTAAACTTTAGGGTTGATGACGTGGTCAGCTCGCTGCTGCTCAACTCGGTCATCTTCTACGCCCTGATGGCGCTGATCGAAGGCCCGTGGAAAGACAGTTTCAGCGGCTACCCGATCTCGCCGCCGATCGAGGATTCAGCGAATTTCCCGGTGCTGCTTGAAGGCACGCGGCTGCATCTCGGCGTCGTGGCGGCTTTCCTTGCCGCGCCGGTCATCTGGTTCCTGATTGCGCGCACCACGCTCGGCTTCAGGATCAGGGTGATTGGGGAAAATCCCGAAGCCGCGCGCTATGGCGGCATTCATGTCGAGCGCGTGCTGATCTCGACGGCGCTGCTGTCCGGCGCGCTGGCTGGCCTTGCCGGGGTCGGCGAGGTCGGCGGCGTGCATTTCCAGGTGATGAGCGACATCTCGCCGGGCTATGGCTATTCCGGCATTGTCGTCGCCATGCTGGCGAGGCTCAACCCGCTCGGCGTGGTGCCGGCGGCGCTCTTCCTCGCCGCCGTCATGACCGGCGCCGAGGCGATGTCGCGGGCCACCGGCGTTCCGGCTTTTCTCAGCGACGTCATCCAGGGAACCGCGCTGCTCGCCATGCTGGTGGCGCTGCTGTTCACCGCTTACCGCGTCCGCCGCGTCGGAGCCGGACGATGAGCGTGGTGCTCGAACAGATTTTTCAGGTCGGCTTCCTCGCCGCCATCATCCGCATTGCCACGCCTTTGGCTTTCGCAACGCTGGGCGAGATGTTCTCCGAGCGGGCCGGTGTGCTCAATCTCGGCATCGAAGGCATCATGCTGTTGTCGGCGATGACCGGCTTCACCGCGACCAGCCTCAGCGGCAGCCTGTGGCTCGGCGTGCTTGCGGCGATGCTGACCGGTGCGCTGATGGGTGCTCTGCATGCGCTGTTCACGGTGGCGCTCGGCCTCAGCCAGCATGTCTGCGGCATCGGCGTCACGCTGTTCTCGTCGGGCCTCGCCTATTTCCTCTACCGGCTGATCTTCGGCCAGCAATCGGTGCCGCCCAGCATCAAGAGTTTCGAAACGCTGCCGATCCTTGTTCTCTCCGACATCCCGGTGCTCGGACCGGCGGTATTCAACCAGTTTTCGCTGGTCTACATGGCGATGGCAGCCGTTCCCCTGGCCGCCTTCGTGCTCTATCGGACGCCGTGGGGCCTGTCGGTGCGCATGGTCGGCGAAAATCCACGCGCCGCCGATTCGGCCGGCGTCGGGGTCATCGCCACGCGCTTCCAGGCGGTAATCCTCGGCGGCGCGCTGATGGGGCTGGCCGGGGCTTTCCTGTCGATGGTGCAGTTCAACGCATTCACCTTCGGTCTCGTTTCAGGGCGTGGCTGGGTGGCGATCGCGCTGGTTGTCTTCGGCCGCTGGGATCCCTGGCGTTCGGCAGGGGCCGCCCTGCTGTTCGCCTTCGTCGATGCATTGCAATTGCGCATGCAGGCGAGCGGGCTCGGCCACATCCCCTATGAGGCGTTCCTGATGCTGCCCTTCATCTTCACCATCGTCGCCATGGCGGTAATGTCGCGCAATGCCGTCGCGCCTTCGGCGCTGCTCAAGCCGTTCCGCCGGGAAGAGCGCTGACAGTCCGGGGCGGGAAATTATCAGCCGCCGCTTAGCGCCCGCATCACATTCGGCAGCGCCGGCAGCGTCAACAAAACCGTGCCGGCAAGCCAGATAGACGAGACGACGATGCTCCTGGGGCGCGCCGACCAGCGCTCATAGAGCGCGGCTGGCACGCCGGCGAGCATGATCGTCATCGTCGACAGGATCAGCGCACTTGTCATATAAACGATCTGGCTTAAGGGAGGCGCCCAGCCCGGATACCAGACCGGATAGAACAGGAACACCATCAGCACCCACGGCGAAAAGATACCGTTGACGATGGCGACCGCCATGACCGGCACAAGAGCGTTTCTGTCCATTGCCTCAACCCCCCTGTGAAGCCATCGGCGCAACGCCGAAATTGATCAGCAAGACGAGATAGCCCACGCGCAAGGCCATGAGCCAGAGCACGCTGAAGACGATCAGCACCGGCTGGGTCAGGATCGACGGCGTGATGGTCCGCACGATCCGCAGGAACGGGTCCGTGACGGTTTTGAAGAAGCGCCAGATGTAGTTGTCCCAGCTTTCGGGCACGAAGAGGCCGAGCACGAGACGCCCCATCAGCGTGTACATCACCGCGGCGAGGATGAAATTCGGAATGTGGAAATACCAATAGGACCAGAAATCGTTCATGTGGGATTTTCCAAGCAGCGGCGGCGCCGCGTTATGCCAGCGGCGCCTCCGAAATGAAAGCGGGGTCCGTCGCCGGACCCCGCTTCGAGCGCCGATCGCTATGCTCGATCAGGCGGTCTTTTCTTCCATCATCTGCTTGCCGCGAGGGACGCGGATTTCCTCGATGAAATCCTGCATAGCCCGGGACGGCGCCCTGGTGAGAAGGCTGACGATGATCATCACGGCGAAGCCCACCGGCAGCCCGAAGGCCGCCGACGAAATATTCTTCACGCCCCACCACAGTTCCATATTGGGCGTCGCCTTGTCGAAGTCGGCGCCGTACTGCGTCATGACAAGGTAGAAGATGGTGATGCCGAAGCCCGCGATCATGCCGGCGACCGCACCGGCCGAGTTGGCCCGCTTCCACCAGACGCCGAGCACCAGCGCCGGGAAGAGCCCGCCGGCGGCAAGAGAGAAGGCCCATGACACCATCGACAGGATGTCCGACGGCTTGGTCGATGCGACGTAGGCGGCCAGCACGGCAACCATAACCAGCAAGATGCGGGACACGATCAGGCGCCGCGACGTAGGCGCATTCTGGTCGATCATCTTGTAGTAGATGTCGTGGCTGAGCGCGTTGGCGATGGCCAGCAGGAGACCGTCCGCCGTCGACAGCGCGGCGGCAAGACCGCCGGCGGCGACGAGGCCCGAGATGACGTAAGGCATTCCGGCCATTTCCGGCGTCGCCAGCACGATCATGTCGGCGTTGAGGTTGATGTCGGCAAACGAAAGTGCCGTCACGCCCTTTTCGGCGCAGGCCGCGACGATCGCCGCGGAGTCTGTCGCCGCCTTGCCGCAGATCTGCACGAGCGTATTGTCGGCAGCGGCCCAGCGCATCATCCATCCGGCTTTCTCGGCGATGTTTTCGGGCGTCAGACCCGACGCCACCAGGTCGAGCATCGTCCACTTGGCGAACGCAGCATAGGCGGGCGCGGTGAAGTAGAGGATGAAGATGAACAGCAGCGACCAGGCGACCGAAACACGCGCTTCACGCACCGACGGGGTGGTGAAGTAGCGCATCAGGACGTGCGGCAATGACGCCGTTCCGACCATCAGGCAGAGGATCAGCAGGAAGTAGTTCTTGGCATCATAGCCGCCATGCACGAACGGCGTGATGTGATGCACGGTGATGCCCTGCGCCGTCTCAAGCGCGGTGATGTTCGCCAGCGCCTGGCCTTGCATCAATTGTGGGATCGGCACGCCGGTTTTCACCGTCGACATCCAGATGACAGGGATGAGATAGGCGATGATCAGCACGATGTACTGGGCGACCTGCGTCCAGGTGACGGCGCGCATGCCGCCCAGCATGGAGCACACCAGGATGCCGGCAAGACCGACATAGACCGCGACGTTGAAGTCGATGCCAAGGAAGCGAGCCGAGATCAGCCCGGTGCCGAAAATCTGCGCGACCACATAGGTAAACGAGCAGGAGAACAGAACGATCACGCCGATGAAGCGGGCAAGATTGCCGCCGTAGCGCGCCGACAGGAAGTCGGGAACGGTGTAGGCGCCGAACTTGCGCAGATAGGGCGCAACGAGGATGGCCACGAGCACGTAGCCGCCGGTCCAGCCGAGCACGAAACCGAGGCCGTCATAGCCGAGCAGGTAGAGCGAACCGGCCATGCCGATGAAGGAGGCCGCTGACATCCAGTCGGCGCCGGTCGCCATGCCGTTGTAGAGCGCCGGTACGCGGCGCCCGGCGACGTAATATTCGCCGACGTGCATGGTGCGGCTCAGGATGCCGATTACCGCGTAGATGACGATGGTAAAGCCCATGAACAGGTAGCCGATTACAACATTTTCGACGCCCATGGCGCTCAAGATAGCCATCAAGATGATGAAGGCTATGAAGCCGCCGGTGTAGATGCCGTAGATGCGGCCAAGATTGGAGGTGAAGTCGCCTCCGCCTGCGGTGGTAGATGTCGTGTTAGCCATTGACGTTCCCCCGATCAATCTTCATGGACGCCATGCTCTTCGTCGATCGCGTTCTGGCGCCGTGCGAACCAGAACAGCATGACGACGAAGGCGATGAGCGAACCCTGAGCGGCCATGTAGAAGCCGAGCGGAAAACCAAAAATGACGAAGCTGTTGAGTTGCTCCACGAACATGTGGATGACGTAACCGAAGAACACCCACAGGCCGAGCATGACGAACATGAGGCTCTTGGTCTTGTTCCAATAACTTACGCGGTCTGGCGTCGCCATAGCTTGAACCCTCCCTTGGTTGGCAGCTTGCGAACCGTCTCGACCGCAAGGCGCCGTTTAAAGCTTGCCTCTTCCGCTAACGCGGAAGCCCTCCGGCATATGTCGCGGCCAGGTATAGAATCAGCCGACCGTAACTTTGTATGAGTATCACTTCTTGTCGCTGCTGTTCATACGACTTTAGAATCGGTGAGAGGACTGGAGAATCAGTGAGAGGACTTGAATCGGTGGAAGGGCTGGCGGTGCGGCGTGGCGGGGGCTACACGGTCAACATCGGTTGGAACAAAACCGAACGGAGAGCGTCATGGGCCTGCTGAACGACCTGTTGCCCGAGTTCCTGCGCAAGCCGCAGCCGATCGTCAGCGTCGACGACCTGGCTGACTTCATGGATTCCCGCGCCGCCTTCCTGGCGCAGAAGAGCATCGTCGAGTTCTGCCGGGTTAGAGCAGGGGTTTATTGGCAGAAGCTGTTCAGCGAGAAGGAGTTCCAGGCGGCGCTCAACCATTCACGCTGGCGCGCCTACCCTGCGTGCTACGCCATTGTGGCGGAAATGGTGGAGGGTGCGCTGCGCGAACCCGCCGGCTTGCGCCAGCGAGGCCTGCCAGCGGCGCTGGAAAAAGTCGCCTTGGCAAGCTTCTCCAAATATGCCGTTCCGGAGGGCTCGCCCCCCACTTTCTGGGAGGACGCCGCCGAGCTCACCCGTCAGCGCCTCGCCGCCACGCAGATCGGTCCGCCGCGGCCGGTGCGCGAGATCCCCGAGCCTCTGGCGCGAACGGTTTTCGAGATGGTACCGATCCATCCCAACCTCCTGACCAACGACTACGATTATATCTTCAACTTCCTGAGGATGAATCTGCTGCGCGCGCATGAGGATTTCCTTGCGCAGGCTGACCGCGGCGCGCTCGTCGACGAGCTGCTTGGTGCCGCTCGCATCTGAGCTTTGTTCCGGCGCGCCGATATCGAAGGCTCCCCCTTCGGCCTCGCGCCTTCCGAGCGTCGCCAGCTATGCGAACATCAGGTCCCTCATCAGGTCGGGTGCCGACTGGAGGCGCTTGAGGAGGCCCTTGAGCTCTGCCTGCTGCTCGCGCGTCAGGGCATTGATCTCGATGCGGTTGGATACAGGTATACCGGCGTAGATGTCATGCGTCTGCTGAGCGAGCAGAAAGCCGATCAGCATGGAATGGCCAGCCAGCATCGCCTTCATGTCGCGCTCGCCACCAATATCCTGCGCGATCAGTTTCTCGAGCCGGGCACGCGTGCTCCGCTCGCGGATGCCGTGGCGAATTGCAAGCGTGCGTGTGGTCGCGACGATCGGAAAAAGGCCATGCTTCTTGATGTCCAGCCGGCCATTTTCAAGCTGAAAGCCGCCAAAAACAGTGAAGGGATTGCCGGTTGCCATCTGCTCGCCGAGAAGCTTCGCGAACACCGGCTCGGCGTGGCCACGGTCGTAGGCATATTCGATGAACTGCGCGGCCAACGTCGTGTCGCCGTGAACCGGCCTCAGATCGTAGACGATATCGACGTTGAGCAGGTCCTCCGGTCGTAGGCGGCGAACCCAATCTTCGACGCGCCCCTTCCAGGTGTCGAGGCTTCCGCGGAATGCGGCGTTCGCGGCCATTACCCCGCCTTTGCAATACGGTACGCCTGAGATGTCGAGCATGTCGGCGAGCTTGGCGCCGAGATTTTTGAACCAGCTGTCTTCGGGCCCGTCCGGCTCGCCATCTGCGAAGACGATTGCGTTGTCCTGGTCAGGGGCCATCAGGCTTTCGCCACGGCCGCCCGAGCCGAGCACGAGCACGGCATAGGCGCAGGGCGGCGGGCCGTGGCCTTCGATTAGCATCTGTTGTTCGGCAAGCACGGCGGCGCGGCGGGTAAGCGAGCAAAGTTCGTCGCTGATGATTTCCGCCACCACGCGCGGGTCGATCGCTTCGCCGATGAGCGAACGTACTACGCCCGGCAGCATCGACCAGGTGGCCGCCAGTTCGGCGGCGTCCTTGGCGTGTTCGATCGTGTCGTCGAGATCGATGGCAGCGGCGGCGCGGAGCCTCAGCAGGTCACGCGACGAAAGCACGCCGACCAGCATGCCGCCGTCGTCGCGGACGGCGAGGTGGCGGACTTTCAGCCGATCCATGCGGCCGATCGCCCGATAAGCGAAGGCGGCGGCGCGGATGCTTATCAGCGGTCGCGTTGCGAGGCTTCCGACCGGCACGTCAAAAACCCGCTCGGCGTCGGACGATATGCGGCGCAGCACGTCACGCTCGGTAACGATGCCATATTCCTCAATCGGTTGATCCGGCGTTCCACGGTCGGACACGAGGACCGAACTGATCTTGCGCTTCACCATGAGGTCGATGACCTGCCTTGTCGGTTTGGTCGACTTCACCACGACTGGCGGGCCGCTCATGAGGCTGCCGACGCGATGGCGATAGGCATAGGGATCGACCGGCTGAAACGCGGGAGCCTGGGGTCGTGACACCGGCTCGGCCCAGCCGGCGCGATGGCCGGCTTCAAGAGCGTCCGAAAGGGCAAGGCAGGCGACCTCGGCCTCTCCGAGTGTTCGGATGTTGCGCTTGCGCAACTCCGGAATCAACGCGGCAAAGATATCTCCCGCCGCGATCGCATCGCCCAGCGCCGAATGGCGGCCGACTATCTCCAGGCGAAGCCAGGCGGCGATCGTTTCCAGCGAATGGTCTGCCAGATTGGGATTTGCTATGGTTGCAAGAAGCCGGACGCACAGCGCCCGAGGCTTTTTCCAGGGCAAGCGGGCGCGTCGGCATTCGCGCTCCAATACCGCCAGGTCGAAGCCGATCGAGTGGCCGACGAGGATGCGGTCCGCGACGAACTCCTGGAATTGCGCCCATGCATCCACGAAGCTCCCAGCTCCGTCAACATCGGCATTCGTGAAGCCGTGGACGAGCGAAGCCTCGGACGGGATTGCTTCGCCAGGATCGATGAGGAGATCGAGCCGAGGTTGCCGGACGACCTTGCCATGCGCGATGCCGATCGCGCCAATCTGGATTACGCGCGCCTTGGTGGCGTCGGGCCCGGTTGTTTCGGTGTCGACGGCTGCAGCCGCAATTGCTATCAGCGGTGTCGCGCCGGTCGCCGGCTTCAATTTGGTCCTCTTCGGCATAGCCGATAGCCTTCCCTGCCTGATAACCGGCTTGCCGAGACAGGGCTCTGTCGATGCCGGCAAGGTTCGATCTTGCTTTCCAACAACATAGAGCGCGCCGGCGGGCGACGTCGATGGCCGAAGTCAGGCTATGGCGTTTGCAAAGATGCGCCGGGAGCTGCGCGTCTGCACGTCCAGGCGGCACATTCCCTTAAAGTGATTTGATACGGTCGCAGCGCTCCCGCATTGTCGGCGGGTTTGTTGCCGAGGCGGCCGATGGATGAGATCAGGCGGGTTGCTGTGGGGTGCATCGGGCGCGCCGTCATGTTCGGATCGCTTGCCATCGGCTGTGTCATGGTCGGCTTTTCCTTCAACCCGGTGTCCGCCTTCCGCTCCGGCGCGTTCCTCACGCTGACCATGGTTCTGGCACTGATGTGGAAAGCCACGACCGCAGCCAGCAAGAATCCCAAGCACACCGAAGTCTGGCTCTACCTCGATGAGAAATCGCGCCCAGCCAATGGTCCGGCGCGACGGGTGTTCGGCACCATCATGAGCGACGTTTATAAACTCTACGCCCGGATCGCGCTCGGCGTGGCGATTGGGTTCTTCCTGGTGTCGCTCGTGCTGATGCTATTCGGCCTGGAAGCTTACAGGCCGCCCGGCAAATAGGCGGCCGCTCCGTCGCCCTGTCTTCCGCCTGCATGGGCCTGGCGGTTTTTGCCATCGGCCGATCGGTGCTCGGAAGTGCCGCGCTAAGCAGCAAACAAACCAAATTGTCATCCGGTTTGAGAAAAATATTCCAAGGATCGCTGGAAAATAGCACTCGACAAAGTCTACTGATTTAATAGATTAACCGCCGAAACGGAGGTCGATATGTCCTATTTCCAGAACGCCCACACTGCCCGCAAAGGCCAAAGGCTCGGTTCTGAGCAGACTTGGCGGCCGGCCTATGCGGGCGCTTTTGCCTATCTGGTCTTTGCCCTTGCGTTCGTGTTCACCGGGGCAGTCGTTCTGGGCCTTATCCCTTGACCATGCGGTCCCGAGCCATCGGGTCCTGACTTACAGCGACCTGCCGTTTCGCAATATCGGAGTTGAATGAACCGAGTGCCGGTGCGCTTTCGCGCGCCCCAGCCCCCAACGTGATGGAGGAGATGGCAATGCCGATCGAGTTCACGCATGTTCCCGGTAAAACCCACCCTGCAGATTCAACCGTGCCGTTTTTCTACGATTTCGCGGAAACCGCGACAAAGCTGTCGCTGATCGAGGACATCGGTTTTCAGAAGATCGTCGTCGACGACCCGGCCGGGCTGCTGACCAATATGGATATTGCCGCCCGGGCGCTGGACCGCACCTCATCGCTTGAGGTCGTTCTCGCGCATTGGGCCGGTGTGATCGAGCCGACGGTGGCGGCACGGCAATTGGCGGGCCTCGACGCAAAAAAAGGCGGTCGGCTGTCGCTCAGGATGCTCAGCGAGCCGTTGAGCGACGACGATGCCGAGGCACGTCCGGTCGGCCATACGATCGTCTGGCAGCGGATCGACGAATATCTGGTGCTGCTGAAGCGGTTGTGGTCGAACGACAGGCCGTTCGATCATGAAGGCGCCTTCTACAGCGTCAGGGGCGGCTATGTGCCGCGCAAGGGACCGCAGGGCGCCGGCATGACCATCCGCATGGGCGGACAGTCCGGAACGGCGCTCAGGGTCGCAGGGCGGCATGCCGATGTCTTCGAACTGGCGCCGGGTTCGCTCGGCGAGATCCGGCAGCTGATGGAGCGGGTGCGCAGTGCCGCCGCCGAACACGGCCGGGCCGGCAAGCTGCGTTTCGCGCTTCCCATCCGGATCCGTTCGGAGGACAACGCCTGTTGCCAGAAGGCGGTCGAAATTGCCGGACCGCCGGCACAGGTCGCGCTTTCCCTGCTTCCCTACGCGGCCCTGGGAATCCAAGAATTCATGATCGTCGGTATCGACAGGCCACGCGAGATCGCAATGGCTGGCCGCGAAACGATCGCGCTGCTGCGCAACACTCTGGCGCGCCGCGAGGCCGATGTCCCTCAGCCCGGCGCGTTTGCGTCTCGCGCGATCCGGGAGGCACGTGCCGGCTGAGCGTGGCAGGACTATGCGCTTTGTGGCCGCCAGCCCGAAGCGCTTGGCGGTGCCGCTCATTGCCGGCCTTTCCACATCAGCACCATGAAATAAGGCCCTCCGACCAGAGCAGCTAGCAAACCCGCCGGAATCTGCCATGGGAAAATCAGCATGCGGCCGGCCCAGTCGGCCGAAACAAGGATCAGGCCGCCAAGCATCGCCGATGCGAAAAGCTGCGGCATGGCGCGTTGGAGGCCGAACATGCGGGCCAGGTGCGGCGCCATCAATCCGACGAAGCTCAGCGGCCCGATGACAAGCGTGGCTATTGTCGTCGGCACCGAAATAAGCACCAGGAGGATGACCCGCACGCGAAAGAGGCTAAGCCCGAGCCCGCGCGAGGCAGCTTCTCCAAGCGGCAGGATTTCCAGCCAGCGGCTGGTGAGGGGCACGATGGCCAGCAGAGCAATTGACGTCACAGCGGCGATTGTGGCATCGGCGGCGGTGGCCCGGTAGGTGGAGCCGGATAACCAGCCGATGAGCGTATCGAGCCGAGGATCGCCGCTGGCGAGCATCACTGCCGAGAATGCCGACGCCATCGTCGCCACGGCGACACCCGAAAGCAGCAATCGATCATGCGCGATGGACTGCCGGCGGCCGGTCTGCGAAATCATCGCCAGGCTGACCAGAGCCCCGACGAGACCGGCCGCGATCATTGCCGGGCGGCTGACATCAGAAGTCGCGACGAAGAGCAGCAGAATGCCTAGCGAGGCGCCGCCCGAAACACCCAGAACCTCGGGCGCCGCCATCGGATTGCCGGTCATCCTCTGCATCAGCGTGCCGACCACGCCCAGCATCATACCAGCGGAAACCGCGACAACGATGCGAGGCGCCCTGAGCGGCAGGAGGTCGGCAAGTTCGGCGGCCGAGGCCACGTGCCAGCCGGTCGCGCCGCGCCCGACAACAAGCGCGGCGCAGAGAAGAAGCGCCATCGCGAGGAGCCCAGCCAGCAGATAGGGCCACCCGCTGCGCCTGCGCATGGAAGACAGCATGGCGCCGTCCCGATCCGGGCTGGTGCGCAATTTCGGCAGGAGAAGAAACAGTAAAGGCGCGCCGAGGAATGCAGTCGCCACGCCTGCCGGGACTTCGGAGGTAAACGGTAGGACCTGCACCAGCCGGTCGGTCAGCCATAACAGCGCGGCGCCCGCGAGGGGCGCCCAGATCATGCGCTGGCGCAAGGTCCGTGCGCCGGCGAGCCTGACCAGCGCCGGCGCCGCAAGCGCCACGAAGCTGATGACGCCGACGGCTGCGACCACCATGCTGCTCAGCGCGACGGCGACAGTCATCCCCGCCAGCCGTGTCACCACGGGTTTTGTCCCGAGGCTTTCCGCTCCCTCGTCGCTCAGGTCCAGAAGCCGCAGCGGCCGGAGCAGAAGGAAGGCAGCAATGCCGGCCACCGCCAGCCATGGCACGAACCCGAGCACCACCGCGTCACCGTTCTGGATCAGCGAACCGCTCTGCCAGATGAAAAGTTCCTCGGAATATTCGCGATTGGCCGCCATCAGCAGGGCGCTCGCCGAACTGCATGTGAGGCTGACCACCAGGCCGGAAATGATGATCGCGACCGGCGAAAAACTCCGGCCCTGGGCCAGCGCCAGAACCGCGAGCGTCGACAGGGCGCCGCCGGCGAGCGCCACGCATTCGCGACCTTGCTCCAGCAGCCATGGCGCGTAGAGCGTGGTGACCGTCAGGGCGACCGTGGAGCCCGCATTGGTGCCTATG
Source organism: Mesorhizobium sp. WSM4807 (assembly GCF_055811615.1). Taxonomy (NCBI): domain Bacteria; kingdom Pseudomonadati; phylum Pseudomonadota; class Alphaproteobacteria; order Hyphomicrobiales; family Phyllobacteriaceae; genus Mesorhizobium; species Mesorhizobium sp. WSM4807. Next base: position 31,660 of record NZ_JBVVQY010000012.1, on the reverse strand, counting down.
GTCGTCGGCTCGGCGAGCGGATTGCGCAGCACCTGCTGGAGCAGCGTGCCGGTCAGGCCGAGCGCCGCGCCGGCCAGCAGACTGATCGCCAGACGCGGCAGAAAGGCATGGCGGTAAAGCAGCTGCCGCGGATCGGCAAAGTCCGCCGCCCCGAGCGACTGCCACCACATGTCGGCGGGCAATAGGCGCAAAAGCCCGGCAGCGGTGAGATATGCGGCGAGCACCGCCGGCACGCCGACAAGGGCGACGAGCATCCCTCCCATGAAACGAGCTCGATAGCCGGACGTGGACTGCATGACGGTCATGCCGGGGTCAGTAAAGTTGCGAAGCGAGCAGCGGCGGCAAGCCCGCCAAACGGCCATACCGGCGGGATTGTCCTGACGTTGCCGGCCTTGACGCAGGGAAGATTCGCCCAGAGGCTGCTCTGGTCAATCCTGATCTTCACATGCAGCGGGATCGGATCGAGGGAAATCAGCCGTGCCTCGCCGATCGCAACCAACTCTTCGATGCCCAGCACGGCAAAGCCCCAGCTATCGGTCGGCGCCGTCCAGGCATTGGTCAGGCTCAACCTGTCGAGCACGTCCTGGAACAGACTGCCCTTGCCGTAAACACGGACGTGACGGTCGTCGAACATGCTGACCACAGCGAGCGGCTGCTTTGCCCGCTCTGAAAACTGTACCCTGATCTGGGCGATTGCCGCCGCCGTCTCCTGGATAAGGCGCTGAGCCTCAGCCGCGCGACCGAGCTGCGAGCCAAGTTTCAGCGTTTCAATCTCGGCCCGGAGACAAGATGCTTCAGTACCATCGTAGAAGGGCACGGTGTGCAGTGGCGCGATCCGCCTGAACGGAGCTTCGTCCAATCCATAGCCATAGGCGCCGGTGATAAGGTCGGGCTTGAGTTCGAGGAGCAGTTCGAGATTGGGCTCGCCGCGCGAGCCGAGATCGAGGCAGCCGGTGGGAAGAGCCGGACCCGCGACCCAGTCGCGGTAGCCCTTGGTGTCGGCGACCGCGACCGGGCCGATTCCGAGCGAGATAACCATCTCGGCCGAGGTCCATTCGAGGCAGGCGATCCGCGGCGTCCGCGCCGCACGCGCCGGGGCGTCGCGCAGACCGAGGCTCGTCGCGGCCAGGCCGGCGAGGCACCGGCGCCGCGTCAGTGGCGCCAATTGGGTCCGGGCCTGCACGCGCGGGTCACCATGTGTACTTCACCGAGCCCTTGATCCGGCGACCCTCGCCATAAAAGCAGCCGAAGCTTTCTGCGAAACAGGAGGCGACATAGCGCTTATCGAACAGATTGCTGACATTGAGGTTCAACTCGGCGTTCTGCCATTTGTAGTGGAGCGCGGCATCGACGAGCGTGACTGCCGGCACTTTGAAAGTGTTGGCATCGTCGCCGTAGGTCGAGCCGACATAGCGGATGCCGGCGCCGAGCCCGAGCCCCTCCAATCTGCCGCTGCCGACAGTGTAGTTTGCCCACAGCGAGGCCGCGTGTGCCGGCACGCCGAAAGGCGTGTTGCCCTGGTTGCTCGTTCCATCCTCGTTGATGCTGGTTGGACTGGTGATCTCGGTGTCGAGCCAGGTATAGGCCGCCCGGAAATCGAAGCCTGAATCAAGGCTCGCAACAGCTTCCAGCTCGATGCCGCGCGAGCGGATCTCGCCGGTCTGGAAGATGTCATCGGGCCGGCCAACACCGCCATAGCGCACGACATTCTGCCGGGTCAGATCGAATGCCGAAACGGTGACGAAGGAGTTCCAGCCAACCGGCTGATATTTCAGGCCGACCTCGTACTGCTCGCCGGTTTCGGGCACGAGCGGATTGCCGTTGCTGTCGGGGCCGGACACTGGCTGGAACGATTCGGAATAGCTGACATAAGGCGCAAGGCCGTTGTCGGCGAGATAAAGCAGACCGGCGCGGCTGGTGAAGGCGTCGTCCTTCTGGCGGGGATCGAAAGCGCCGGCCAGATTGTCGTAGACTTTCGAGTCCGCCCAGTCCTGGCGGCCGCCCAGCGTCAGCCGCCAGTTGCCCAGTTTGATCTGGTCCTGCGCGTAGAGGCCGACCTGCGATTGGGTCGTGTCGGTGTCTGTGTAGGGCGTCAGATCAGTGATTGGGCTGCCATAGACCGGGTCGAAGATGTTGATGTCACCGACGGACCCTCCGGAGGCATAGTCGCGATAGGTGTAGCGCTTGTAGTCGAGGCCGAGAAGCAGCGTGTGGGCCAGCGGCCCGGTGTCGAAATCGGCCTGCGCCTGGTTGTCGATGGTGAAGCCGCTGAGCCTGGTGCCGCCGGCATCGGCATAGCGGGAATAGGTGCCGTAGAGTGGGTCAGAGGGTTCAGCCTCTTCGTTCACCAGCCCGGCTCCGAAGACGCCTTCCTCATAGTGCTTCAGATAGACATAGCGGGCATGCTGGCGAACCTGCCATGTCTCGTTGAAGCGGTGATCGAATTCGTAACCGATCGACGCCTGGTCGTTGTTGTAGGTGTCGAAATCCGGTTCGCCGACGAACATGCTATTCGGCAGGTATTTTCCGTCCTTGCTCGGCCTGATCGTGCCGTATGCCGGCAGATACTGCATCGCCCAACCAGACCGGTCGCGTTGATAGTTGGCGAGGATGGTCAGGCTGGTATCGGCATCGGGCTGCCAGGTGAGCGCCGGCGCGATGAAGATGCGGTCGTCTTCGACGAAGTCTGTCTGCGTATCGCCGGTGTGGGCGGCGCCGGTGAGGCGGAACAGCAGCGACTTGTCGGCGTTGACAGCCCCGCTGAAGTCGAATTTTCCTTCATAGCGGTCGAAACTTCCGGCGCCGAGCTGGACTTCGCGGAGGTTCTCCTCGGTCGGGCGCTTGCTGACATAGTTGATGATGCCGCCAGGACTTGCCTGGCCGTAGAGAACCGACGCCGGCCCGCGCAGGATTTCATAGCGTTCGGCGCCGTAGGAATCGAGCGCGGTGAACAGCGTGAAATTGCTTTCCTTGAGCTGCAGCCCGTCCTTGTAGAAGACGCCGCTGGAGTTCGAAATGCCGCGCATCTGCAAGCCGTGGCCACGATTGTCGGTGCCGTAGAGATTGCCGCTTGCGCCTGGCGTATAACGCAGCGCGCTATTCAGGCTGTCCACCGCCTGCGCTTCCATCTGGTCTTTGGTGATGACCGATATCGACTGCGGCGTCTCGATCAGCGGTGTGTCGGTCTTGGTGGCCGTGGAGCCCTGGGTGGCGACATAGCCGTCGACCGTCCCAAAGGCGCTTTCGACGCGTTCCTGAATGTTGATCGGATCGAGAGTTGTGGTCGCTTCCTGCGCGACGGCGTGGCCGCCGCCAAGCAGCACCGGCAGCGACATCGCCGCGATCAGCAGGTTTCGGCGCGCAGTCATTTCGTCTCGAATTCTTCCGCGACCAAAACCAGCCACCATCTCGGCGCGCTCCACTTTTCGAATTTCGACGCAAATCCGGCGCGTCACGACATTTTGTTGACTCAAAAAGTCATCTTCATTGTTGACTAGTAAACTCATGTTTCATAGTCAACCGGGCATCGGCACGGCAAACCGGACTGCCGAAAACCGGATTTCGAAATGCACGCGCAAAGCTGGAGTGAGGCCGAGACCGTGGCAGGAATTCATGCCCAGACTGCCTTCCATGTCGAAGCGGTGCGGTTCGCCGTCGGCGAGCGGACGCTGCTCGGTCCTCTCTCGCTCGAACTGCAACGCTCGCGCGTCTATGGGCTGATCGGGCACAACGGCTCGGGCAAATCGACGCTGATCAAGCTCCTGGCGCGCCAGCAGCCGGCAAGCTCGGGCGGCATCACCTTCGCGCAGCGGCCGCTGGTGCAGTGGGGCGCGCGCGAACTCGCCCGCGCGCTTGCCTATCTGCCGCAGACGACGCCGGCGGCGACCGGCCTGACCGTGCGCGAACTGGCGACGCTCGGGCGTTATCCCTGGCATGGCGCGCTCGGCCGTTTCGGGCACGAGGACAGGCGCCATGTCGACGAGGCGCTTGTCCTGACCGATATGGCTGACTTCACAGACCGGCTGGTCGACGAATTGTCCGGCGGCGAGCGCCAGCGCGCATGGCTGGCCATGCTGGTGGCGCAGAATGCCGGCGTCATGCTGCTCGACGAGCCGATCTCGGCGCTCGACATCGCCCATCAGGTCGAGGTGCTGGGGCTGGTAAGGGACCTCAGCCGCAAACGCGACCTGTGCGTCGTCGTCGTGCTGCACGATCCCAACATGGCGGCGCGCTACTGCGACGAATTGATCGCACTGAAGGACGGCAGGCTGCTGACGCGCGGCACGCCGGACCAGATCATGCAGGGCGAGGTGCTCAAGGGAATTTTCGGTGTCGAGATGGGCGTGTTTGCGCACCCCGTCACCGGCCAGCCCATCGGCTATGTGCAATGAGGCCACTGTGAGAATAAGGAAGAAGCCCTTGTCCAGACATGGTTTGTTCGCAGCGTTGATCGCATCCGTCATCCTGTCGGCCGGCGGCACTGCCGCCCAGGAGCAACCGGCCGCTGCCGCCCAGGAGCAACCGGGCGCCGCCCCCGCGATCGAGGCGCCGGCTCCCGCGCCTGGGCAGGCTGCGCCAGGCGCGGCCCCGCCACCGGCGATGCAGCCCGGCGTGACGACGCCCACCGAGACCACGCTTATCGAGACAACGCCCACCGAGACGGGCCCTTCGACGGCAACCTCCCTGACCCTGCCGCGTGACCTGTCGCCGTGGGGCATGTTCATGGCGGCCGACATCGTCGTGAAAGCGGTGATGATCGGGCTGGCCTTTGCGTCCTTCGTCACCTGGACGATATGGCTGGCCAAATCGCTGGAGATCCTTGGCGGCAAGCTGCGTGCCCGCCGCGCGGCACAAGCGATCGGCAATGCCGCGACGCTGAACCAGGCCGGCCGCGCGCTTGGCCATAATAACGGTCCTGGCGCCCTGCTGGTGCGGGCAGCTGAGGAAGAGACCGCGCTTTCGGCCGGCTCGCTCGACCATGTGTCCGGCGACGGGCTGAAGGAGCGGGTCACCTCGCGCCTGTCGCGCATCGAGGCGGCGGCGGCGCGACGCATGTCGCGCGGCACCGGCGTGCTGGCGACGATCGGCTCGACCGCGCCCTTTGTCGGCCTTTTCGGCACCGTTTGGGGCATCATGAACGCCTTCATCGGCATCTCGCAGGCGCAGACCACCAATCTCGCCGTCGTTGCCCCAGGCATTGCGGAAGCCTTGCTGGCCACCGCGATGGGCCTTGTCGCGGCGATCCCGGCGGTAGTCATCTACAACGTCTTTGCGCGATCGATAGCCGGCTACAGGCAGATCCTCGCCGACGCGTCGGCAGGGGTCGAACGGCTGGTCAGCCGGGATCTGGATTTCCGCACGGTTGCGCCGGCAAAGTCGATGGCCGCGGAATGAGCACGGAGCGACGCCATGGCGGCTAGAATTCGAGAGAACATCGACGGCGATCTCGAGGAAAACCACGAGATCAACGTCACGCCGTTCATCGATGTGATCCTGGTCCTGCTGATCATCTTCATGGTCGCGGCGCCGCTGGCGACGGTGGACGTCAACGTCGACCTGCCGGGCTCGACCGCAACGCCTGCGCCTCGACCCGAGACGCCGCTGTTCCTGACGCTGAAGAACGATCTCAGCCTAGCGATCGGCAACGGCACCGTGCCGCGCGCAGCCTTCGCCGCCGCGCTCGCCGGCAGGACAAAAGGCGACAGGCAGACGCGCATCTTCCTGCGCGCTGACAAGGCGGTCGGCTATGGGGAGCTGATGGAGGTGATGAACCTTTTGCGCGGCGCCGGTTATCTGAAGATCGCGCTGGTCGGCCTTGAGGCGGCGCCCGGCGATGCCGCGGCGCCGCAAGTCGGGACGGACCAATAATGTCGCCGGCGGCCGCCCTGCCGATGGCCGACCAGCGGCGTTTCGGCGCGCGCGAGATCGCCTGGTGGGCGGGCGCGGCTGCGCTGGTCCTGATGACGCATGTCGCGGTCGGCTATGCGATGCAAAGCTGGCGCCCGGCCGAGCCCGATGGCGGGCCGCCGCAGGCGCAGGTGATCGAGCTGTCGCCGATGGCGCTCACGTCGGCCGAGCCGGCCCCGGTATCGGATGAGATCGCGCCCGATCAGCCGGATCCGGCCGAGGAGCCGGTAGCCGAAACGGAGCCTCCGCCCGAACCGCCCGTCGAGCAGGCCGAGCCGGTCACCGAGCCGTCGGAAGCCGTTCCGGCCGACACGGTCGAGCCCTCCCCGCCGACCGTGGCGGAACGGGTCGACCAGCCGCCGCTCGAGGAAGTCGTGCCCGAAATTGCCGAGGCCGTCACGCCGGAAGTGGTCATTCCGCTGCCGCAGCCGAAACCGGTCGAGGCACCCGTCGAGGCCAAGACAAAGAAGCAGGCAAAGGTAAAGGAGCCGGCCGAGGTCAAGGCGAAGAAGCCTGTCAAAGAGGCCAAAAAGCGTCCGAAAAAGGAAAAGGCCGCACCGCCGCGGACGACGGCCAGTGTCGCTGCGACATCCGCAGCCAGGGCGGCCGCCCCGAAATCGGCCAAAGCAGCGGCTGCGAGACGCGGCAACTCGCCCAAATGGGACTCGCAGTTGCGTGCGTGGATAAGACGGCACACAGATTATCCGAGGGCGGCGAAGGCCCGGGGCGCGGAAGGTAGTGCGAGCGTGACCTTTACGGTCGACGCGACCGGCCGGGTCCTGTCCGCCCGGCTGGCTCGTTCCTCCGGCGATCCAGACCTCGATAGCGCGGCGCTCAGCACATACAGGGCGCCTCGGTGCCCGAGCCGCCGCCGGAACTCGGCTCCCGCATAACTCGGACGGCGCCGTTCACGTTCGCCCTGTGCAACTAGTTCCTCGGCACAGTGATTTTGACAGGTCTGGGCCGGCAGCGAACGTCGACAATTCCGTCCAGTGGCAAACCGCCAACCTCTAGGATTAGCCGAATCATCCTCCACTTCGTCATCCCAGGGCGGAGCAAGGAGGGAAGCGACGCGGCGCAGACCATGGGATGACGAAGGTGTAGTGGTTCGGGAATATATCTGCAATCCGGACGCAGTGGCCGGCCTCTTGCCTCTGTCATCTCACTGTCATATGTCCGCCATATACATCCATAATTCCGGATTTTAGGATACATGGATAAGAACACCGCTCTTCTCGCATTGGCAGCGCTTGGCCAGGACACAAGGCTCGAGGTGTTTCGCCTGCTGGTCCGGGCGGGCGCAGATGGTGTGCCTGCCGGCGAGATCGCCGCGCGCCTCGGTGCGGTGCAGAACACCATGTCGGCGCATCTGAAGGTTCTCGACCATGCCGGTCTCGTCCGCGCCGAGCGTGACGGCCGGACGATCCGCTACTTCGCCGACATGACCGGTTTTCGCGATCTGCTTGCCTATTTCATGGAGGATTGCTGCAACGGCGCGCCAGAACTCTGCCAGCCGGTCATTCAGGCCGTGACTTGCAAATGTTAGAGGGGAGAACTACGCCATGAGCGAGCCATACAATGTTCTGTTCCTGTGCACCGGCAATTCGGCGCCGAAGCGATCTTGAACCGTGTCGGCGCCGGCAAGTTCAGGGCCTATTCGGCCGGATCGCACCCGAAGGGAGAGGTCCATCCCTACGCGCTCCAGCTTTTGAAAACCCTCAACCATGACACGTCCTTCGCCCGCTCAAAAGACTGGCAGGAATTTGCGGCTCCCGGCGCCCCCGAGATGAATTTCGTTTTCACCGTCTGCGACAACGCGGCAAATGAATCCTGTCCGGTCTGGCCGGGACAGCCGATGACGGCGCATTGGGGCGTGCCCGACCCAGCCGCCGTGGACGGCACGGACGCCGAAAAGCATCTGGCCTTTGCCGAAGCCTATCGCATGCTCAACAACCGGATCTCGATCTTCGTCAGCCTGCCGATGAACACGATCGACAAGCTCGCCCTACAGAAACGGCTGGATGAAATCGGCCGCGATCTACCGAAGGCCGGCTAACATTATGGCGGCCGACCTGTCCCGTCGCATCGTCGCGGAAGCGCTCGGCACGGCAATGCTCGTCGCGACGGTCGTCGGGTCGGGCATCATGGCCGACAGGCTGACGGATGATGTGGGTCTCTCCCTGCTCGGCAACACGTTGCCGACTGGAGCGATTTTGGTGGTGCTGATCACCATACTCGGACCGATTTCCGGGGCGCATTTCAATCCGGCGGTGACGCTGGTTTTTGCCCTCAGGCGGGAAATCGAAGCGAACGCTGCACTGGCCTATGTGATCGCCCAGATTGTCGGCGGCGTCGCCGGATCGCTGCTGGCGCACGCCATGTTCGAACTACCGATTCTACAGATCTCGCAAACCGTGCGGACCGGCAACGGACAATGGATTGCGGAGTTGGTGGCCGCCTTCGGCCTGGTCTTCACCATTCTTGCCGGTCTTCGCTTCCGTTCGGATGCCATTCCATGGCTGGTCGGCCTCTACATCACCGCGGCCTATTGGTTCACGGCTTCGACCTCGTTTGCCAATCCAGCAGTCGCCGTCGCCCGCGCCCTTTCCAACACCTTCGCGGGCATCCGGCCGATAGACCTGCCGGCGTTCATCCTCGCCGAGCTCCTGGGCGCGCTGCTCGCCATGGCCTTGGCAGGATGGCTGCTCAGTGAGCCCAAACCAGTCAGACAGATGAGAGCCGCGAAATGACCGTCACCATCTATCACAACCCCGACTGCGGCACCTCGCGCAACACGCTCGCCATCATCAGGCAGTCCGGCGAAGAGCCTGATGTGATCGAGTATCTGAAAAACCCGCCGTCGCGAGAACGGCTGGTCGAGCTGATCAAGGCAATGGGGATGACGCCCCGCGAATTGCTGCGCGAGAAGGGTACGCCTTACGCCGAACTCAATCTCGGTGACCCCAAATGGACCGACGACGAGATCCTCGATTTCATGCTGGCGCATCCGATCCTGATCAACCGGCCGATTGTCGTCACACCGCTCGGCACCATGCTTGCACGGCCGTCCGAAGCGGTTCTCGATATCCTGCCCAACCCTGATATCGGGCCGTTCACCAAGGAAGACGGCGACGTCGTCATCGACGCGCAGGGCAAGCGCGTTGCCTGACCCGGTGCCCGAAGACTCGCTGCCGAACGTCGACGAAGACCTGTTCCGGCCGATCGACCTGCAGGCGCTGCTCGACGTGCCGCGGTCGATCCACAAGCCTCGCGTGCTGATGCTCTACGGCTCCCTGCGCGAGCGGTCCTACTCCCGGCTCGCGACGGAGGAGGCCGCTCGCATTTTGCGCCGCCTGGGCGCCGAGGTGCGCATCTACAATCCCTCCGGCTTGCCGCTGCCGGATTCGACGTCGGCCGACCACGCCAAAGTCCAGGAACTGCGAGACCTGTCGATCTGGTCGGAAGCGCAGGTCTGGTGCTCGCCCGAGCGGCATGGCTCGATGACGGGAGTCATGAAGGCGCAGATCGATTGGCTGCCGCTCTCGGCCGGCGGCGTCAGGACGACGCAAGGCCGCACGCTCGCGGTGATGCAGGTGTCTGGCGGCTCGCAGAGTTTCAACGCCGTCAACCAGCTTCGCATCCTCGGCCGCTGGATGCGGATGGTCACCATCCCCAACCAGTCGTCGGTAGCCAAGGCTTTCAACGAGTTCGACGAGGCCGGCCGCATGAAGCCGTCGCCATACTATAACAGGATCATCGACGTGATGGAGGAGCTGATGAAGTTCACGCTGCTCCTGCGCGATCGGTCCGCCTATCTCACGGATCGGTATTCCGAGCGCGTCGAAAGTGCCGAAGAGGTCGCCAAGCGGGTCAGCCAGCGGTCGATTTGAGGCGGGTGCGTCGGCTAGTTTTATGCATGTCGTTATCGCAAAACCGCTGCACACACTCGGGTCAGGCCCGAGGGCATGCTTTTGCGCGACATGCATTAATTCGAAAATTTTCGAAATAGTATTGACGCGGCGTTGTTTCAGCGCTACCTTATTTCCATGAAACTCGAACAAGCAGCAAAACAGCTCGAGGCGCTCGGCAATCCGACGCGGCTCAATCTTTATCGCACGCTGGTGAGGGCAGGTGAGGCCGGGCGACCGGTCGGTTATCTGCAGGAAGCCCTCGGCATCGCTGCGTCGACCCTGTCGCATCATCTCCACCGGCTCATACTGACCGGTCTGGTCACCCAGGAACGCCAGGCAACAACGCTGATCTGCCGTGCCAATTACCCTGTGATGAACGATCTCCTTGGCTTTCTTGCCGACGAATGTTGCGCCGATGCCGCATGCGGCCCGCCTGCGGCTGCGTAACTCTTTTTTTGACCAGTATTTCTATAATCCTAGAAACATAGAAGGTGTGCCATGGTTTCTGAAAACAATCTCCCGGTCGCCATCATCGGCGGCGGACCTGTCGGCCTGGCGGCTGCCGCCCAACTTGTCAGCCGCGGCCTTCCGGTCAAGGTCTACGAGGCAGGTTCCGCGGTTGGGTCGAACCTTCTGGACTGGGGCCATGTGCGGGTTTTCACGCCGTGGCGCTATTGTGTCGATGCGGTCGCCCGAAAACTTCTCGAGAGCCACGGCTGGCAAATGCCGGAGCTTGAGGCATTCCCTACCGCCAATGAGATCGTCGACCAGTATCTCGCGCCGCTGGCAAAGCTTCCCGAGCTGGCGCCGTCGATCGAGACCAATGCCCGCGTCGTCGCCATTTCCCGCTGGGGAGCCGACAAGGTCTTGAGCAAGGCGCGGGAGGCGCGGCCGTTCATGCTGCTGGTGGAAACGGCGGAAGGCACGCGCCGGGACAGCGCCCGTGCCGTCTTCGACGCGTCCGGCACCTGGCAGACGCCGAACCCGCTCGGCGCGGGCGGCATACCGGCCGAAGGTGAGACGGAATTTGGAAACCGCATCGCCTACGGCATACCGGATGTCCTCGGACGCGACCGTCATCTCTATGCAGGCCGCACGACATTGGTGGTGGGCGCCGGCCATTCCGCCGCCAACGCCCTGCTGGAACTGGACCGGCTCGCGCAAACCGAGCCGGGCACTTCGGCACTATGGGTAACGCGCAGCACCGACCTTGTCCGCATCTACGGCGGCGGCGATGCCGACGCCCTGCCGGCGCGCGGCGAGCTTGGTTCCGATGTCCGGCATCTCGCCGAGAGCGGCCGCGTGCGGCTGGTGACCGGCTTTGCCACGGTTGCCATTCGCGAGGTCGACGGCCGGCTGGCGGTCGAAGGCCAGACAAAAGACGGATTGCGCACGCTCGGACCCGTCGACCGGATCATCGCCGCGACGGGGCAGCGGCCCGATCTCGGCTTGACCCGGGAGCTTCGGCTGGACCTCGATCCGTGGCTCGAAGGCGTCAAGGCGCTCGGACCGCTCATCGATCCCAACGAGCACTCATGCGGCGATGTGCCGCCGCATGGTCATCGCGAGCTCAGCCACCCCGAGCCTGATTTCTACACGGTCGGCGTCAAAAGCTATGGCCGGGCCCCGACGTTCCTGCTGCTGACCGGCTATGAGCAGGTCCGCTCGATCGCCGCGGCGCTCGCCGGCGACATGGCTGCCGCCGATGCCGTGCAGTTGGTGTTGCCCGAGACCGGCGTCTGCACTGTGCCGGCGTCACTTTCAGGCACGTCATCTCAGGGTTGCTGCGGCGGACCCGCGCCGGCTGCTGTCGACGCCTGTTGCGTCGACGATGCCAAGGCAAAGGCGAGCGGCAAGTCTGGGTGCGGCTGCGGCAGCACGCAAGCGATCGCAGCAGTGCGCAGCGACGATCTCGAGATCGCCGCTCAATGAGCGACCGGAAAATCCCGGCTGCCGCACTCTGGGCGTTGGGGCTGACGCAGGTCATCGGCTACGGCACGCTCTATTACAGTTTTAGCATCCTGGTGCCGTCGATCGCGCTCGAGTTCGCCTGGCCGGAACAATGGGTTTTCGGCGCCCTGTCGGCGTCGCTGCTGGCGGGTGGCCTGTTTGCGCCGACAGCCGGGCGCTGGGCCGATCGCTTCGGCGCCGGCCGGGTGATGACCTTTGGTTCCGCAGCTGCGGCGGCAGCGCTCGTCGCTTGCGCGGCGGCACCCGGCCGGGTGAGCTTCGTGCTGGCCCTGATGGCGATGGAACTGGCGTCCGCCTTCGTGCTCTACAGCGCCGCTTTCGTCGCGATCGTCCAGATCGGCGGTGCCAAGGCGCAGCGCAGCATCACCCATCTGACGCTGATCGCCGGCTTCGCCTCCACCCTGTTCTGGCCGCTGACGGCGGCACTGCACGAATACCTGACCTGGCGCGAGGTCTATTTGGTCTTTGCCGGCATCAATGTCGCCGTCTGCCTGCCCATCCATGCCTGGCTGGCCCGGCTGTCGCGTCGGGCGGACAAAAGCGCTTCGGCGATACCTGCGGCCATTGGGTCGGCAGGCGGTCCGGTTGCCTTCACACCGCGAGACCGCAGCAGAGTGTTTCTGCTCATGCTTGGCGGCTTCGCGATCGAGGGTTTCGTGCTCTCCTCGATCCTCGTTCACATGGTGCCGCTGACGACGGCGCTCGGGCTTGGCTCCGCCGGGCTCGTCGTAACCACGCTTTTCGGCCCGTCCCAGGTGGCGAGCCGGCTGATCAACATGCTGTTCGGTGGCCGGCTGGCACAGACCTGGCTCGCGGTGATCGGCGCGACACTGCTGCCGCTCGGCCTTGTCGCCCTGCTGGCGACGACACCATCGTTGCCTGGAGCAATCGCCTTCGTCATCCTGTTTGGATTGGGCTCGGGCCTCGCCAGCATCGTCGGCGGCACGCTGCCCCTGGAACTGTTCGGACGGGAGCGCTACGGCGCCCGGCTCGGCTGGGTGACGGCCGCGCGTCAGTTCTCTTCGGCACTTGCGCCATTTGCCCTTGCGATGGCGATGGCGGGCATGGGCGTCCAGCCATCGCTCTGGTTGACCGCTGCGGTCGGCATGCTTGGCATGCTGGCCTTCTCGGCGATCATCCTGATCAGGCGGCAGCCTGTTGCGCCCGTTATGCTTACGTCAGCGAACTGACAACGATCCACCAAGGCCTTGCTGTCCCGGCAGCGCGAGCTGTGCGCAACACCGAGCCGCCGGTCATCGGCGCTCGACGGGCTGTGATGCGGTTGATAAGCCCTCTCCTCAAGGAGAGTCGAGACATGACCGTTGCGATTGAGATGGGCCACACGACCGCGGGAGCCCCGGCGGCGCTGGATCTTGAGGAGCTGCTGGCGACGCGCCTTTTGGTGCAGGGCAATTCGGGCTCCGGCAAATCCCATCTGCTGCGCCGGCTGCTGGAGCAGAGTGCCCCTTGGGTGCAGCAGACCATCATCGACCCCGAAGGCGACTTCGTCTCGCTGGGCGACCGTTTCGGCCATCTGGTGATCGATGCCGAGGATCATACCGAGCGCGGCCTGCAGAGCGCCGGCGAGCGGGCGCGCATCCACCGCGTCTCCACGGTGCTCAATCTCGAGGGGCTCGACGCCGAGAACCAGATGCGCCGCGCTGCCGCCTTTCTCGGCGGGCTTTTCGAGGTCGCCCGCGACCACTGGTACCCGATGCTGGTGGTGGTGGACGAGGCGCAGCTGTTCGCGCCGGCAGTGGCGGGCGAGGTTTCGGATGAGGCGCGCAAACTCTCGCTCGGCGCCATGACCAATCTGATGTGCCGTGGCCGCAAACGCGGGCTGGCCGGGATCATCGCTACCCAGCGGCTGGCCAAGCTCGCCAAGAACGTCGCCGCCGAGGCGTCCAATTTCCTCATGGGCCGGACTTTTCTCGATATCGACATGGCGCGCGCCGCCGACCTTCTCGGCATGGAGCGGCGGCAGGCGGAGGCTTTTCGCGACCTGGAGCGCGGGCAGTTCATGGCGCTGGGCCCGGCGCTGTCGCGCCGTCCGCTCGGCTTGCGCATCGGCCCGACCGATACAAGTCCGCGCAATGGCACGCCGCGCCTGATGCCGCTGCCGGAAGCAGCGTTGGAGGATGCCCGCGCGATCATCCTGGCAGCGCCGCCGCCGGAAACTGTCCGGCCGCAGCGCCGGTCGTCGCCGGACCTGCTCGATCAGCTGATGGCGGCGAAGTCGGCGGCGCTGGAAATTCGCCCCGAACCGGCGGAGCCGCCAATCAGCGCCGAGGATCTGGCCGAGCGGCGTGAGCGCGTCGACCGGATTCTGCGCGCCGTGCTGGCGCAGCCCGATGCGGGGTTCCGGGTCATCGGCGTGCTCTATCAGGAGTTCGTGGTCCGCTGCCGCATCGAGGGCCTCGCCTCGGTCGTGCCGGACCTGCCCGCCTTCCGCCGCATGCTGACGCGCGCCCGCGCCGGCCTCGGCTCCGAAATGGCAGGGGATGACGCCTGGCAGGATGTCTCGGTCCGCGCCTCGCTGCTGCCCGAGGATATGCAGGGCCTGTTCATGATGATCGCCCGCGCGGCGAAGGAGGGCTGGCCCTGCCCCAGCGACGCGGCGATCGCCCGCGCCTATGGCTCGCACTCGCTACGCCGCGCACGGCGCCTGCTGACCTATATCGAGGAACAGGGGCTGATCGTGTGCCAGCTCGACGGGGTTGGAAGGCGAACAGTAACGCTGGTCGAGCTGGCCTGGGCGACGGCACCGGGCGACCCCAACGCCGAGGAGGCGGAGCAGGGGAGTTTGGCTGTGTGAGGCGGCGGCCGAGCGCGCAAAGGGAATGCCACGCATCAAGGCGATGTATGGCCAAGCGGCAGGTACAGCGGCGAGTCTTTTTTTGCGCAGATAGGGCCTCGCTGGCCCGCCACAGCTCTTCTGCCCGGTCTTCATCATACGACGACGATTGGCGCGACGCAGATCCGCCTATTGTAAGTTGCTCGACGCTACAGCACTCCCTCCTGCCGACGGCGCTTTACATATTTTCTAAATTACCCGCGGGCTGGTCTGCTAATGAAGAGATCAGCCCCGATCAACTGACGAAGGACAAGAAATACGGCAGGACTGTAGCGCAAATAGCCGCCGAAACTATGCTACCGCCGCCGATTACCCCCTTCGGTTCATTCTGTTGACATCTCCTGCTTCTGGAGAGATGGTGAGATACTACGCGGCGGCCCTTTTTCCGAAGATTTTATTCTGCAGCTTTATCAAAGGATTTTGGCAATGCGTTTGTCTCGATCGCGCAGACTTATGGCCATCGCTTTGACGGCAATCGCAGCCGTCACCCTTCCCTCTTATGGACATGCCGAGGACAAGCTGCTGACGGAAGCGGTGCAGTTCAACGGTACGATCCTGTATCTCTCCACCAAGGTGCCTGGCCTGATCTTCGGCGCCGTGCGCAACGGCGAGACGGCCTTGGCCGGTTTCGGCAAGATTGCCGACGGGAGTGAAAAAGTGCCCGACGGCGACACAATGTTCCGCATCGCGTCCGTGAGCAAAGTGTTCTGCGGCAGTGTGCTTTCCTCGCTGGCGATCGACGGCAAGGTACAGCTCACCGACCGGCTGCAGGATCGCCTTGGCTGGGACGTCACGCTCCCTGAGAAGGATGGCCGCGCCCTCCGCCTGATCGATCTCGTCGCGCAAGCTTCCGGCCTTCCGCGGGAGGTGCCAGTGGCCGAGGCGCTCCCCTCCGACCCCTTCTCTACGAACACCAAAGAGGCGCAGATTGCCGCCCTCAAGGACAATCCGCTGCTCTTCGCGCCGGGCACCGCCGTTCTCTATTCGAACTTCGGATACGACCTCCTCGGAGCGGCGCTCGCGAATGTCTCTGGAAAGCCTTATGCCGAGGTCCTTCGGGAGCGTGTCCTCGATCCCCTCGGCATGAAAGACACGGTTTTCAACCCAAGACCGGAGGACGAGCCGCGCCTGATGCAGGGCCATAACTTCGACGGCAGCGCCATGCCCATCGTGCCGACGAGCACAGCCATGGAGTGCGCCGGTGGATTGTACTCGACCGCGGCCGACCTGCTCCGCTGGATGAACTGGCATGTTGACAACAAGCCTTCCGCGGCCGACGCCGAGTTCCGCCTCGTGAACCACGCGGCCTTTTTGTACCGGGACGGGCTCGCGTCGGTGGTGGGGCTGGATGACGGCGGCCCAATGGACGCCATGGGTCTCGGATGGGTCATCATGCTCCCCAACGAGCATCGCCCGCTCATCCTCCAGAAGAGCGGCGGCCTGCAAGGGATGTTTCTCTATGTTGCGATTGCACCGACACGCGGCGTCGGCGCTTTCTTCGTCATGAACGAATTCAATGCCGCCGGCTTCATGGCTGGGGTCAAGATGACGAACGATATCGTCGCAGAGATCGCTCCACGCTGATCGGGGGAACGTGCGCAAATGATTAATGCGGTGGGAGGGGCCTGACGGACGGCATGTTTCGTGGCAAGGCAAGCGCGAGATCGGCTATTTCCCGCCGACCGCTTAGCTATCCCCTTCTGAGGAAGACCTTTGCCTCGCTGCTGCCCGAGGATATGCAAGGTGTGTTCATGATGATCGCCCGCGCGGCCAAGGAAGGCTGGCCCTGCCCGAGCGACGCTGCGATCGCCCGCGCCTATGGTTCGCACTCGCTGCGCCGCGCCCGGCGCCTGCTGACCTATATCGAGGAGCAGGGGCTGATCGTATGCCAGCTTGACGGGGTCGGGAGGCGGACAGTGACGCTGGTGGAATTGGCCTGGGCGACGGCGCCGGGGGATCCTAATGCGGAGGAGGTGGCGCAGGGGAGCTTGGCTGTGTGAGGGCTGATGCAGTTTGGGCGAAAGCTGACGTCGCTCAAAAATCAGCAAAGCGCCAAGAGCGGTCATTGTGCTACTCAGACGTCGCGTTTGGGGCCGAGCGGACTGGCAGCTTCAGGCTGCGGATATTCAAGAGCGGACGTTCATGTCGGCGTGAGCATCGTCATGACCTGACCGAACCGGACCTTTCGGCCGGACTGCACGATGGTCAGCTTAGTGTGGAAAGCTGCCTTCTGTCCCACCCAACGAGCAAGTTGCACCAAAAAAAGCGGGGCTGCGCTCGGCAACATCTTTGCGGGCGAACGTGACAGCCGTAATGATGGGGCGCGTCTTCAACCTCTCGCGACAGCGGCTTACTTGCTTGTCGCGCTGGACGCCGCCGTTCCTGATCGGTACAATTTGTGGGTAAGAAGTGTGAAGTACCTTCTCCTCTCGTGGCAGTCCTGGGCGGTGCTCTCGGCCTGCTTCGCCGCTCTGACCGCTATTTTCGCCAAGGTCGGAGTGGAGAACGTTAGCTCGGACTTCGCCACCTTCATCCGTACCATTGTTATTCTGTTAGTCCTTGGGACGATCCTTGCGGCCACCAACCAGTTCCAGCCGCTTAGCTCTATTTCGAGCAGGACCTACCTGTTCCTGGTCCTGTCGGGGCTTGCTGCAGGTGCGTCGTGGATTTGCTATTTCCGTGCGCTTCAATTGGGAGATGCGGCACGCGTTGCCCCTATCGACAAACTGAGCGTCGTGCTCGTGGCGATGTTCGGAGTGACATTCCTCAAGGAGCACTCGTCGTTGTCGAATTGGGTAGGTGTTATATTGATCGCAACAGGCGCGGTTCTAGTGGGTTACAAAGGCTAAATGGTAGGCAAGTTGGCGACGGCGGATTGCCTCGACCTTGGGATTAGAATAGCCAGAAATAGGTTGGCAGATAACCGATCACCTGGAGGTATTCGATGCCTTCGATGGCAGGAAAGACCGCGAGAAAATAGAGAGCATCGAAGAATGTGCTTCTTAGCGCTTTCGTGGAGAACGTGTGCTGATGCTCGTCGTGATAAAGCCATAGTTTGGGCCAGAACCGTAGTGTTCTGGCCGCATACGCCTCGTATTTCGGGCCAAACTTTCCCAGAAGAAACGCCTCTTCCTTTCTAGCGTCATCCCGAAAACCGCGTAGGTGCACACTCCGAGAACGACGGCAACGATGATCGACCCGAACATGAGGCCGATGCCGAATGCTCCAATCATCGAAAACAGATACAGGGGATTGCGAGTGATCGAGTATGGCCCGTTTACCGCCAACTCGGTGTTCTTCCGGCCCCCGACATATAGGATGCTCCACAATCTTCCGAATATGCAGACGAGGATCAGGACAAAGCCTGTCATCTCGATAAGTTCATGAAGGGTCGATGCTTCGTCCCAGCCTGGTCGAGAGAACAACAGCGATCCGATCGCCGCGATGCTCAAGCCCTGGACGACAAGAAGTCTCTTTCGCTGATTGAAAGGTTGCGGGGCAATTGAAGCGGACATCATGGTTCCTTTGACAGAGGCTTTTTTGGCGCTCGCGCCAAGCATCCGGTTCATTTTCGGGAGAGGCGCCGCAAGTTTAGGGCCAATGACCGCGGAGCAAGCGGCGCCGGCCCATGCGGCCCTATTCCTTACTATTAATCAGAACTTCACGAGCCGTGCTGCGCTTATAGCGCTTGCAGGTGACTCCTTCCAGCCGATGGGCAAGGGCGCGGCCAGGGAGACCGCGCCCCGCCCGCGCGTCAGACGAAGAAGAAATCGGAGGCATTGATCAGCGCGGAGTCGAAATTGGCGATCTCTACGGTTCCCTCCGCGAAGCTCAGCACGGTCGAATGTCCGTCCTGCGTGACGGCGACGTCCTCGAAGCTCTCGACGCCCGTATAGGTCGCGATCTCGATGCGATCGGCGCCGTTCTCGAAGCCCCGGATCAGGTCCCTGCCGAAAGGTATCAGGTCGAAGACAAAGACATCCTCGGCGCCGGCCTCGCCAAAGAGGATATCGTCGTCCGCGCCGCCGGACATCCGCGCGCCGTCGCCGCCGGCCCGGAGCCGGTCGTCGCCTTCACCGCCCTTGAGCTCGTCGAAGCCATCGCCGCCGCAGAGCTGGTCGTTGCCCTCGCCACCCGCGAGTTCGTCATCGCCCGCATCGCCCTGGATTCTGTCGCGACCCTCGTCGCCATCAATCTCGTCGTCGCCCTCGTCGCCGAACAGCCGGTCGTGCCCCTCCTCGCCGGAGATCTCGTCATCGCCGGCGCCGCCATAGGCACGATCGTTGCCGTCGCCGGCCTCGATCTGGTCGTCGCCGCCGCTACCACGGATCACGTCGTTGCCGTCGAGCGCGATGAGCTGATCGTCCTCATCGGTTCCGACGAGCCGATCCGGGCCGTCCGTGCCGACCCGCCGGCTGATGCCGGTAGCTTCAACCAGGGCATTGACTGTCTCGCCGCTGAGCGGCGCATCGCTAACGGCAACGAAAGCATCGTCGAAATCGCCGTCGAAGTCCTCGGTGCTGGCCAGGCCATCCTCGAAGCTTACCACCTCGACCCCGGCGAGGCCGTCGTCGATATCGCTTGCAAGGGCGTTCTCGCCAGCCACCGGGTTCAGGAAATTGAAGCCGTCGCGGTTGCCGACCGAATGGAACGCCCGGATCGGCAGCAGGTTGCCGTCGGCATCGGTGACGACCGGCGCCACCCGGTCGTAGATGGTGGCCGGGCCTGGCGTGTAGGTCGTCGCGTCGTCGCCGTCGTAAACGTCGGCGACATCGCCTGAGGTGAAGTCGCGGAAGAAGAGGCCGCCGTCTGCGTAGTCCTCGAGCTCGAGGCCGAGATCCTCGACATCCGGGATGAGGAACAGGCCGAGCGACTGCCCGGCCGCGACTGCCATCGTCGCCTGGGCGCCCGCCTTCACGTCCTCGGTGTCGGCGAAGAGGATGCGCGCCTCGCCAATTTCGCCCGTCGCGGTGTCGAAAGTATAGGCGCCGATCGCGCCGTTGGTGCTCGCGTCCTCGCTGATGAAGGTGATGGTCTTGGCAGCGCCGTCTCCCGCGAAGGCGAGCTCCGTCGGATCGACGGGGGCGGAGACGTCGACTTCGCGCCTGTTCGTGATCTCGATGACGAGTTCGGGCTCATCCTCCGAGAGCACCACCTCCTCCTCCAACACCAGGCCGACGCCGGGCGCGAAGTATTTGTAGGCGCCCACGCCGGGCTCCAGGCCGGAAGTGTCGAGGATCTTCACGACGTCGTCAAAAGAGCCGAAGTCGGTCTCGACGGTGAGGCCCGTCGCGATCACCTCGCCTTCATCCTCCGCCACTCCGGCGTAGAATTCCTGGAAATAGCTGTCGCCCGGCATCGGTGCTGCGCGCATGATCCACCCCGGCGCGGCGCCGTCGACGCCTGCCTCCCACGATCCGCCGAAGTCGGTCCCGATGAACTCGCCCTCGTCGTTGTAGTTGTAGTTCGTCGCGATCTCGCCCAGATACCAGACATTGCCGTCATCGGCCTGCGCGTACCAGTCGAGCGTGTCCTCGACGAGAACGCCGTCAGCATAGGCCGTATCGCGGACGACGACCGTCTCGACGCCCTCGATGATCTTCGTCTCGAACGTGGCGAAGTGATCGTTGCGCTCCGTCTCCTCTTCGCCGGTCTCGGGATCGATAAGCGCGGCGCCGTAGCTGTTGATGGTGCCTCCGGGCAG
Organism: Mesorhizobium sp. WSM4807; assembly: GCF_055811615.1. Taxonomy (NCBI): domain Bacteria; kingdom Pseudomonadati; phylum Pseudomonadota; class Alphaproteobacteria; order Hyphomicrobiales; family Phyllobacteriaceae; genus Mesorhizobium; species Mesorhizobium sp. WSM4807. The sequence goes on along the minus strand of NZ_JBVVQY010000012.1, from coordinate 11,313 downwards.
CGGAAAGAACGTGTTGTCGATATTCGTGGAATTGCCGAACGTGGCGGCGGCGAAGTCGGGTAAAATGGCCATGGGAATGTCCTCCGAGGTGGGTCGCGTCGCGGGCGCGTCCGTGGCCGGACGCTCGCCGCAGTCCCCAGCATGGCTTGGCTCCCGCCTCACGGGAATCCGGCAGGCGTGACGGGTAAAAAGACTCAGCCTTTCAAAGCCCTAGACGGCACATCCTACGGATGTGAGTGCCCTGCCGGCGGCAGTTAGCATGACAGCTTTCCCGGTCACGGACTGCAGTCGAGTATCTGAGGGCGTGAAGCCTTGAAGCTGGCCAGCGGCGGACCAAAACGAGGGAGGGCAATTTTGGCGTTCACGGGCTTCTTCAAGGGACGCCTTGGCCATCATGCGTGAACGCAATTGGGGCCCTTATCTCCGTGCCGACGTGCGGCAGTCTACCTGCCGAACTCCACACCTCCGCTGAAATCGAACACCGCACGCACGCTGAGAATGTGAGCGTTTTCGTGATCCGCATTCCGCGCGAACGTATAGGCGGCGGCGAGTTGCCATTTTGATCCAACGAACGGCGTATTGTCGTCGGACGAATATATGACCTCGAAATCAGCTAGGTAATCGCGGGTATCCGGACCTCCGGCGACCAGGTTCGTCTGCTCCGTGTAGGTCGCGATATAGGTTAAGGAGTCTACGTCGAGCGCGGCGGAGCCCGTGACGACCAGGGCATCGTCCTGGCGGCCGTCAAAATGCCGAAGATACGACATTTCGCCCAGCAGCCTGAGCGTCATTTCGTCCAGTTCGAAACTCTTGGTCGCGGCGGCGAGGTAGGCAAGTTCGTCACCAAGCTTAACGTCGTCTTCGATGTCCTCCTCGGTAGGATGCCCGGCCCTCTGATACCGAAAGCCGAACCTGTAGCCAAATTCGCCGTCCAAATAGCAATCGGCTGTTTCCGAACCTTCGCAGCCATCAAGAGTTACCGAGAACGACGGCACGCCCTTTGTGTTGCCCGCGCCGCCATCCGACAGGCTGGCCCGGCCCCGGTTGGTAAAGAGCGACTCGCTGAGGATCGTGCGATCGGTTGTGAATGCAGTCGCTGCCAAAGCATGGTTCAACCCGAGGTTTTCGAAGCGGAGGACAATTTCCCCGCCTAGACGTTCGTCCGCGTCGAAATCCGACACCAGTTCCGTGGCATTGATCCCTGGCGCGACTTCGCTGGCGAGACTGAAGATCGTATCGAATTTTCCGGCCCGCGTGGTAGCGGGACCTGCCTCGATCACGGTATACAGTTCGGCTACGTAGGTGCCAATTCCTTCAAGAACCGTATTCTCGCCGGGCGCCGAGTCCACCACCGGCTCGGTGATGATGGAAGTCTCCAGTTGCAGATAGTCCGTCGGCGCGAAAAGCAAATCGGCTGTGAATGTCGGTTGAAGCACGTCGGACGTCAGGAATGACGGATCGGCCGCAAAAATCCAGTCGTTTTGAAGTTCCGTAGATAGTTCGTAACTGACACAGGGCGCCGCGCAGCCCTCGACCAGCTCCGCTACTGGATCTTCGGCCAGTACTGGAGTTGAGAATACAAGCAACCCCAGGCCGGTGAGAACTGAGGCAAGAAAGCGCACGGCCCGTGACCCTGGAGCTAGCTCCGCGCTACGCCCGGCGCGAAGCGGCCGGTCGGCTCGACATCTCGGGACGAGCAAGGCCGTTGCGAGCCCCCAAGGAGTTCGACGGCACCGGCGGCAGAAGCAACTCCTCGAGGAAATAGGCAGAGAGCGCCGCGCGGCCCGAGAGCTCAGCCTTGTGGTAGAGCGCAGTCGCTTGCTGGCGAATGGTCGCTTCGCTTGCTCCCCGGATTCGCGCGATCTCCTTGTGGCTGAAGCCCTTGAGCAGCAGGAGCCCGACCTCCTGCTCCGTCTGGGTGCAACCCCAAGCCGCAAACTGGCGCTGGATGGCGGCGCCGAGTTCCTGGAAATGGTCATCCAGGCCGGCCCGCCACTGCGTGTCGCGCTCACGGATTCGCGCAATCTCATCGCGCATGTCGAAGCTTTCCGCTTCCTGCTCCCGCAGGCGCGAGGACAGGAGCGCAACGCAGGCCGAGCAGCCTACGAGAAGTGCAATGCCCGCCGCTTCCGTCAACAGCTCGGTGAGGGTCACCACCTCATCCTCCCTCACCGCCTCCATGCCGAGCAGGAGGGCGAAGGCCCCCACCGCACCCGCAATCAGGATCTGCCGGCCGCGTCCCTTGGTCCAGTCCATAGTCTGTCTCCGAAGCTCGAGTAGCGGCTGCGCGCCCTTGGCTCGCCGTGTCGCCGCCATTTTGCGCCTGCCAGCCGCAACGTGCAACAGATGGGCGAGGGCGTCAGTCACGTGATGAAGAAAAGGTCATCGGCGCCGAGCAACGCGATCCCAACAGCGTGATCTCCACGCTCCCGGTCACGCCGCGTCGCCCTGGAACCCAAAATCATTATTCGTGTCGAGCGCGACGCCATCGAAGCGCGCCACCAAATCCGCGAGCGTAGGGAAATCGCCCTCTCCGGCCGTGGCGGAAAACCGGAAGGTGTTGGTTCCTTCTACGCCACCGCCCACAAGCAGGTCGTCCTGACAGCGGGCCGGCGTCAGCGGAAGTCCGTAATTGGCGGCGCAAAGCGGACATTTATCCAGCTTCCACCGAATGACTGCTCCCGGCAACCACGACCCTCAGCGTGGTCGCTTGGGATGTCGGCTCTCAGGAAGCGGCAATTCTGATCTCAATGTCCGACATCGGGGCGCAAAGCTGTCATGCACGGCTCCGTTTGCGAGAGTCTGCTTCGGGTCAAAGCAGCTGCTCGCGTCAATCCTCCCCTACCGATCCTCAATAATCCGCAGATAAGCCGCCGTCACAAACAGCACGATCAGCCCGAACAGTATCCGCCGCGCGCCTTCTGGCATCTGCAGGATGGTGAGCAGCGTCGTCAGCACGGTGAGGATCAGCGCCCCGATGATGGTGCCGGTGTAGCCGCCGCGGCCGCCGAAGATCGAGGTTCCGCCGATCACGGCGGCTGCTACCGAGGGCAGCACCAGCGGCTCTGCCAGCGACAGCGACGGCGCCTTGATCAGGCCGATGTAGAGCAGCCCGGTGATCCCTGCGAGCACGCTCGAGATGACGTAGAGCGCGGTGATGACCTGCCAGTAGCGGACGCCGGACAGGCGTGCTGCCCCCTCATTGTCGCCGACCGCGTAAAGCAGGCGGCCGAACCCGGTGCGGTTCAAGGTGAAAACAATGAGGACGGCGATGGGCACGAACAACAGCAGCGCGTTGGGCACGCCATAGGTCAGGCCGGTGCCGAGCCAGGCCAGGAAGGGCGGAATCTTGGCGCCCGAAGCGATGACGGTGCGCTGATAGACCTGCAGGCAGCCGGTGCCGATCAGGCTGGTGCCGAGCGTCATGATCAGCGGGTGCACGCGAAACACGCCGACACCGATGCCGTTGACTAGGCCGATCAGCACCGCCGGCACCAAGGCGATGAGAATCGCCACCGCCGGGTCATGATTGACGACCTGCGTCGCCATGATGAAGGCGCTCATCGTCGCCACGGTTCCGACCGACAGATCGATGCCGCCGGTCAGCATGGTCATGGTCTGGCAGCCGGCAAGAATTGCCAGCGGGATGGCGAACTTGACCGTGTTGGCGAGCCAGCGCTCGTTGACGATGCCGGGGCGCAAGATCTGCAGCACCAGCACCAGGATGACCAGCAGGATGATCAGCGGAATCAGCGGCCGGTCGGCCATGAACCGCTTGAGGCGGCGGCCGAAGGGCACGGGTTGGATCGCGGTTGTGCTCATGACGTTGCTCGCGATTGTTTTTGCGCGATGTTGGTTTCGGGAGAGGATAGCGCTCTACGGCGCCCCCCTCTGTTCTGCCGGACATCTCCCCCACAAGGGGGGAGATTGGCAGCTTCACACTCGGCACCCTTCTTGCACCTTCGGAGATTGGCGAAAGCCGTCCCCACGGCATTGCTCATGATTGCCGGCTCCGCATGGTGATGAAGGCGCCGAACATGACGACGGCGACCATGATCGCGCCCTCGATGATTGCCGTGACGTTGGGATCGATGGCGAGCAGCGTCAGGTCGGTGCGCACCAGCCGCAGCACGAAGACCGCGACGATCGGGCCGAGCAACCCGCCCTTGCCGCCGCCAAGTGCGACGCCGCCGAGCACGACCGCCGCCACGCTGGCAAGAAGATAGGGGCCGGGAATGGGGGCGCCGATGCCTGTGCTCATGGTCAGCGCCAGCCCGCCCATGGCAGCGAAAAGCCCCGACAGGGCGTAGGCGATGATCTTGGTGCGCGCGACAGGCACGCCGCTGCGAAAGGCCGCGAGCTCGCTGCTGCCGATGGCGTAGATCGACAGGCCGAGTTTTGAGCGCTTGAGCGGTATCCAGATGATGCAGAGGCAGACGACCAAAAGCACCAGCGCCTTCGGTATCCAGGCGGAGATCCCGGGCAACCCCGGGATCGCGACCGTCCCGACGATGGTCGCCCTCAGCCATTCGGCGACCGCGCCGCCGGGCGCACTGAGGACCAGCAGCGCCGCGCCCTGCAGAACGAACAGGGTGGCCAGCGTGACGACGATGTCGGGCACGCGGGTGACGACGATCAGCATGCCGTTGACGGCGCCCAGCACCAGTCCCATGGCCAGCACGAACGGCACGACGAAAAGCGCGTATTCCTCGCTGGCGCCGTCCATCATCGAGGCGGCGGTGACGCTGGTCAGCGCCATCATGGCGCCGACGGAAAGATCGATGCCGCCGGCGATGACGACAATCGTCTGGGCGGCCACGGCAAAGGCGTAGGGCAGCACGGCGCGCACCAGCGAGCCGAAATCGCCGCTGCCATAGCCCGGCTGGATGAGCCTGGTGATCACGAAGAGGACCACGAAGAGGACAAGTAGGCCTGCGACCCAGCCCTGACGGCGGACGAGGCGGGTCAAGGTTTCGCCACCGGGCTCGAGTGGATATCGGCGAGAATGCCGACATCCTCCTTGGCGCCGCGCGGCAAGCCATAGGCGGCGCGCATCAGCGCCGGCTCGTCGGCGAGTTCGACGGGGAAGACATCGACGACGCGCCCTCCAAAGATGACGATGACGCGATCGCAGACACGCTGTACCTCCTCGAGCTCGGATGTATAGAACAGCACGGACTTGCCCTGGTCGGCGAGTTCGCGCAGCAGCTTGTAGATCTCCTGCTTGGTGCCGACATCGATGCCGCGTGTCGGGTCGAAGCAGAGGATGGTCTGTGCTTCGGCGGCGATCCAGCGGGCGATCGTCACCTTCTGCTGGTTGCCGCCGGACAGGCGCTGCACCTCGCGCTGGGCGCGCGTGTCGATCTGCAGACGCTCGATCGCACTGACGACGCTGGAGCGTTCCTGCGCCATGTTGATCGGCCCCCAGTTGCGCAACGCGGCGCTGAACGGGAGCGCGATGTTTTCGCGCACCGAGCGCTGCATGGTCAAAGCTTCGGTGCGGTCGCCGGGCACATAGGCGATGCCGGCGCGGATCGCATCCGCCGGATGCGCGAATTTCACCGGCTTCCCGTCCACCTCGATCGTGCCGCCGGACGGGCGGATGGAGCCGGCGAGGGCGGCGAAGAGCTCGTCCTGGCCTTGTCCCTCAAGCGCGACCACGCCCGCGACCTCACCATTCGCCAGGTCGAACGAGACGTCGTTGAGCTTGGTGCCGACACGAAGGTTCGCCACGCCGAGGCGCGGACAGCTATCCCTAGGCGAAGCGGCCTGGCCCGCCTGGCGCGCCGCCACTTGCGTCTTTTCGACCTTGGCGCCGAGCATCATCTCGACGATGCGCTCCTCGACGCCTGGTTCGATGTCGACGACGCCGACGGTCTCGCCGTCGCGAAGCACGGTGGCACGGTCGCAAAGTGCCGATATCTCGACAAAACGGTGGGAAATGAAGATCACCGAACGGCCGCTGTCGCCCTGGCGGCGAACGACCTCGAGCACCTTTTCGGCAAGGTTTGCCGGCAGTGCCGCGGTCATTTCGTCGAGCAGCAGAACGTCGGGCTCGACCGCCAGCGCCCGCGCCAGATCGAGCACGCGCAGCACGGCAAGCGGGATGTCGCGCGCGACGTCGCGGATGTCGAGGTCGGGAATGCCGAGTTCGCGCACCCAGGCGCGGAACGGCTCGACCGGCGTGCCGGTCAGGCGAAGGTTGGAGGCGACGTCGAGATCGGGGATGAGCGATGGTTCCTGATAGACGGGAAGCAGGCCGGCGCGGCGCGCATCGGCAGGCGAGCGCACGTCTCGGGCTTCGCCGCGGATCAGGATATGCCCGGCATCGGCGCGGATGGCGCCGGTCAGGATTTTTACCAGCGTCGATTTGCCGGCGCCATTGGCGCCCATCAGGGCGTGAACCTCGCCCGGCACAACCGACAGCGACGCGTTGCGCAGCGCCACCACGGCGCCGTAAGTCTTCACGACGCCGGTGGCGTCCAGGAGGGGGTTGGTGGTCAAAATCGCGTTGCTCTCGTTCCCGAAACTCTATTGCTGGCGCTCTACGGCGCCCCCCTCTGTCCAGGACAGAGGGGGGCGCCGTAGAGCGCCAGTCTATCAACTCTTTGTAGCGCGAGGACGGCAGTTCGCCGTCCCTCGCGCTACGGCTCGAAGTGATCATTACTCACCCGGGCCCTTGCAGGCGATGATCTGGTCCTTGGTGTAGGTGGTCCACTCCGGGATGGAGATCGAGACCGGCCATTCCGGGCTCAGTGACGGATCGGCCGCGCCCTTCAGCTTGGCCTTGCCCTCTTCGGTGGCGTTCTCCCAGAGCTGCGGCTCGACCAGCACGGTCTGCTCCGCCGGCTTCTTGCCGTTCAGGATCTGCAGAGCCAGCGTCACGCCGGCGCCGCCGATCGAACCGGGATTGGTCACCGCCGCGCCGACGAGGCCTTCGACCGAATTCAGCTGGCCGACGAAGCCGGCATTGTCGGCGCCGACCACCGGCACCAGCGGCGTCTGCGACTCGACCAGCGCATCGACGATCACATTGTCGATGCCCGAGGTCCAGATGCCGTTGAACGGCGATCCGGTGGCGATGAAATCGAGGATCTGCTGCTTGCCCTGGTCCTGCTGCCAGCCGGTGAAGACCTCGTGCACGACTTTCACGTCGGGGAACTCCGCAAGCGCCTTCTTAAAACCCTTGTCGCGGTCGCTGTCGGCCGAGGCGCCGGCGGCGCCACGCATATAGACCACGTCGCCCTTGCCGCCGATCTGCTGGAACAGCCATTTGGCGCCGAGATAGGCGTACTGTTCCTGGTTGTTGGAGATGATGTAGGCCGAGGGCTCGGTGACCGCCTGGTCGACGGCAACGACGACGATGCCGGCCTTGGTGGCTTCCTCGAGGGCTGACTTGATGCCGGCCGGATCGGCCGGGTTGACGACGATGGCGTTGACCTTGGCGCTGATCAGGTTGCGGATGTCCTCGAGCTGGCCGGCGGCGTCGGTGTTGCGATGGGCGATGTTGAGCTTGGTGACCTCGCCGGAGGCGAGCGCCTGCGCCTTGATGGCGCAGATCATCTCCTCGCGCCAGCCATTGCCCTGCACTGTGTTGGAAACGCCGATCGTGTATTTGGTTTCAGCGGCCGAGACGCCCACCGAAGCCAGAAACGCCGCGCCGGCAAGCAGCGGGACCATTGCCAGATATTTTTTCATTTCAGTCTTCCTCCACATTGTTTTCAGTTCAGTTCGAAAAGGGTGTCATTTCACGAAGGGGCGCAGCACGTCGCGGGCCAGCAGAAATCCCCGTTTGACGTTTTCATCGCTCCCCTCAAAGCGCCGGTCCTCGTGCTCGATGATGATGGGTCCGTCGTAGCCGACGCGATAGAGGCCGGAGAAGATCACATTCCAGTCGACATCGCCAAGCCCCGGCATGCGCGGCACCTGCCAGCCCATGCCGGCCGAGAGGATGCCGCGCTCGTAAAGTCCATCATGATCGATCATCAGGTCCTTGGCATGGACATGCAGCATGTACGGGCCGAATTCCCTGATGAAGCGGGCCTGGTCGATCATCTGCCAGACCAGATGCGACGGGTCGAAATTCATGCCGACATCGCCGCCCCAGGCCTCGAGGATGCGGCGCCAGATATGGGGCGAATAGGCGATGTTGTGGCCGCCCGGCCATTCGTCATAGCTGAAGATCATCGGGCAGTTCTCAAACGCCAGCCTGACGCCGTTGTCGCGTGCATGGGCGATGATAGCAGGCCAGACCTTGAGTGCCTCTTGCCAGTTGGCGTCGACGGTTTTTGCAGCGTCGCCGCCGCAGAAGGTGTTGACGACAGGCACGCCCATATGGCTTGCCAGCACGATCACCTTCTTCAAATGATCGATGACGGTCTTGCGGTGGGCGGCATCGGGATGCAGCGGATTGGGATAGAAACCGAGGCCCGAGATCGACAGGTTCTCTTCCGCCAGTGCGGCGGTGATTTCCTTCGCCTGCGAGGACGAGGTCGAGGCGGCGTCGATATGGCTGGTGCCGGCATAGCGCCGGGCAGTACCTGAGGATTTCGGCCAGCAGGCGATCTCCAGCGCCTCGAAGCCGGCAGAACTTGCCCAGTCGGCGACCTCGCCGAGCGGGGTATCGGCAAACGGTGCGGTGAGCAGTCCGAGCTTCATGTTGCCCTCCCGTGGTCGTGGCGACCTACTATGCCGATTGTGCGGGCCGCTTCAACCGTGTGGCCGCAACCTGTCTGACGAACGCCATCGGATCGTCGCAGAGCAAGCCGTCGTGACTGGCCGTGACAGCCGTGCGGAAATCGTCGTTGATGGCGATCCAGTCCGCCAGGCCGCGCCACCCGGCAAAGCAGCGATGGAAAGCGCCGACGCCGACAAGAGCGATGCCCGGGGCCAGCGCCGTCCGGTCGTAGGACGGCTTTTGGACGGAAGGGGAAGCCGGCTAAGCAGTTCCGGGCCGAGCATTTCGAGTGAAGCAGGCGTCACCGGTTCGCCCCTACAACCCATTGCTCCTGGTCGATCAGCGCGCCGGTCATCGGCCCGGAGGCATCGGAGAGCAGGAAGACGGCGAGGTTGGCCACCTCGTCGGCCGCCAGCAGGCGTCCGAAAGGCTGCGACGCGTTGGCGGCGTCGATCCAGCCCGGGCCATGCCCCAGCGTCTCGGCCTGCATGATGCGTTCGGCCGGCGTGTCGGTCCAGCCGACATTGATGCCGTTGACGCGGATGCGGTCGAAACGGTGCGCGTTGGCGGCGTTGCGGGTCAGCGTCGCGAGTGCGCCCTTGGTGGCCGAATAGACGGCGAGTTCCGGCGAGCCGCAATGCGCATTGATCGAAAGGATGTTGACGATGGCGCCGCCTTGCCCTTGCGTGCGCATCTGCGTGATGGCCGCCTGCATCAGAAAGAACGGCGCTCGCGCGTTGACGGCGAACAGCGCCGCCCAGTCGTCGAGGTCGGCATCGAGAAACGAGGCGCGGTTGGTCAGGCCGGCGGCGTTCACCAGCGCGTCGATACGGCCGAAGCGGCCGACGCATTCGTCCACCAGCCACGCCGGCGCCGTGGTATCAGCCAGATCGGCGGCGACGAACGCGGTTGGCGTGCCCGCCTGGGAGAGCGACGTCGCCACTTCGTTGCCACGCGCCGGCTCGCGGCCGGTGACCAGCAGACCGCCGGCACCAGAACGCGCGAGCGCCTCGGCGGTCGCCCGGCCAATGCCTTGCGTCGCACCGGTGACCAGCACCACCTTGTTGTCTAGCCGAAGTTCCATTCCTCCTCCCGGAACAACGCTTCATCTTTCAGATATGGAAGCCAGCAGATCAACCATGCGCTCGAAGCGATGTCGAGGGCCATTGTCGATGCGGCCGAGCGAGGCGCCGACCATGCCATTGAGAAAATGCAGATTGGCGTTGGGCCGCTGCAAAGATGCGGCTGATTTGGGCATCTGACAACAGCATGATTCTCCCAGGCGGGGCGCCAGCCCACTCCGGCAACGACCTGATTTTGCTCTTGTGGAGCGATTTCGGTCGAGCTAAATGTGGGTTGGGCTTAGGGGTTTGAAGTGACGGACATCATCGTAGACGTGTTTGCTGGCGCGTGGGCGGCCGGTGGATTTGCCGTGATCTGGTACGTCAGGACGAGACCATCCATCTCTGAAGATCACGAGGACCGCGAGCTGCGAGAATGGCTTGATGGTCAGGTTTAAGCCCCAAGCTCAAAGCGGCCTTCCGCCAGAGTGTTCGGCGTGCGCCGGTACAGCTAGCTTCTTGATTTTACTGGAGGTAAATTTCCGCTGGTGGAGCTGAGGAGGATCGAACTCCTGACCTCGTCATTGCGAACGACGCGCTCTCCCAGCTGAGCTACAGCCCCGTCCAGCGGATGGCCGCATTTATCGGGCGCGGCGGTTTCCTGTCAAGACTGCGTTTTGCCCAAAAGCCGCGCGGCCACCCACCGGCCTGGCGTGGCCGCGGAAGCTCTTGCCGCTTTCGCCCGTAATGGCTACATGTCGGCAACCAATCGGAGACCGGCATGATAGCCCTCATTCAGACCATTGTCCTGGCGCTTGACATTTATTGGTGGATCATCATCGCTTCGGCGATTTTCTCATGGCTCTACGCCTTCAACGTCGTCAACTCGCGCAACCAGTTCGTCGATAGCGTCAGCAATATGCTCTTCCGGCTGACCGAGCCGGCGCTGCGGCCTATCCGTCGCTTCTTGCCCGACCTCGGCGGGATCGACATTTCGCCGATCATCCTGCTTCTGATCCTGTTCTTCCTCCGGCAGTTCCTGCTCACCACGGTGGCGCCGCTGGTCGTCTGACCCGGCGTTTCATGAGTGCGTCGTTTCGCATGCGTAACGACGGCGTCGACCTGTTCATCCGGCTGACGCCGAAAGCGGCGATGGACAGTTTCGAAGGCATCGAGATCTCGGCAGATGGGCGAAGCCATCTGAAGGCGCGCGTCCGCGCCGTGCCGGAGAACGGTGCCGCCAATCAAGCGCTCGAACGGCTGGTCGCCAAGGCGCTGGGAGTGCCGCGATCGGCCGTCTCGGTCGCCGCCGGCGGCACGGCCCGGCTGAAGACGCTGCGCATCCTCGGCGATCCGGCGGCGCTGGCGAGATGCATCGAGGCGCTCAGCAGCGCTTGAACCGTCTCAGTCCTGCCCTCTTTGCCAATACTTGGCATCTCCCCCACAAGGGCAGGGCTATCGCAGGTGGAAAGATAGTGTCCTGAAGGTTCTGCAAAAAGCTCTGGAGAGAGAACAGCCCTTACTCTGAGGCGAGGGGCGGCCATGGCACGCTGGTGACGTTGCGATCACCGATTC
>NZ_JBVVQY010000011.1:0-189567 GCF_055811615.1 Mesorhizobium sp. WSM4807 | reverse complement strand
CCCCTCATCCGCCTGCCGGCACCTTCTCCCCGTATAGGACGGGGAGAAGGGACATGGCCGCAGCCTTGGTGCTTATTCTGCAACGCTTGTGAATGGCGAAACCGTCAACGAGGGCGACCTTTCTCCCCGTTTACGGGGAGAAATGCCCGGCAGGGCAATGAGGGGCAGCGCTGCCCGAGAAAAAGGTCACGCGCCCGGCGGCAGCAGCCTGAAATCCGGCAGGTCACGCAGCGCCAGTTCCGGCCCGGCCGGCGAATAGACGACGAAGAGCTGCATGGGCGCATCGCCGGTGTTCAGCGTCGAATGGAAGCGGCTTTCCGGCACATAAATAGTGCAACCCGGGCCGACCTTCTCAACGACCGGATTGCCGTTCTCGTCTTCGACCATCTGCTCGCCATTGCCTGATATGACAAAGATGATCTCTTCAGCACCTGGATGATTGTGGCGCGTGTGGCCCTTGCCGGACGGCAGGTCGACGACGCCGCCGGAAAGACGCGTCGCGCCGTTCACTTCGGGAGCCACCGTCAGCGACAGTCTGCCCCAGTCGAAGCCGAAGGCGCTGACATCCTTCGGATACACGAATACCTTGCTCTGGTCGGTCATCGACTCATCCCTTCCTTTTCTTGGCGACAGTTTTTGTGCCGCTTTGTCTTTTTGTTTTAGCATCGGATTTTCCCAAAGCCGGTTCCCACTTTTGGGTCCGATGCTCCAGCATGACGGCCTTGAAATCCGCAGTCTGCCTGGCGATCGCCGCTTCTGCCGGCAGCCGCTCCATCGAACTGGCGCCGTAGAAACCGTGCAGGCCCTTGCAGCGTTCGAGGATGTACCGGGCATCGTCCGGCATCGAGATCGGCCCGCCATGGCAAAGCAGTATGACATCCTTGCGCACGACACGCGCCGCTTCAGCGATCGCGTCGATCTCCGTCACGCAGTCGTCGAGCGATTTGGCCGACGTCGCGCCAATCGAACCGCCGGTGGTCACCCCCATATGGGCGACGACGATGTCGGCGCCGGCCTTGGTCATGGCGCGCGCTTCATCGGGGTTGAACACATAGGGCGTGGTCAGGAGATTGAGCTCGTGTGCTGCGGCGATCATGTCGACCTCGAGCCCAAAGCCCATGCCGGTTTCCTCGAAACTTTGCCGCATCTGGCCGTCGAACAGGCCGATGGTCGGAAAGTTCTGCACGCCGGAAAAACCCATCGTCTTCAACTCGGCTAGCAGCAGCGGCATGATGACGAAGGGATCGGTGCCGTTGACGCCGGCCAGCACCGGCGTCTTCTTCACCACCGGCAGCACCTCATAGGCCATCTCCTTGACGATCTCGTTGGCGTTGCCATAGGCGAGCAGGCCAGCGGCCGAGCCGCGCCCGGCCATGCGGTAGCGGCCGGAGTTATAGATGATGATCAGGTCGATCCCGCCAGCCTCTTCGGCCTTGGCCGACAGGCCGGTGCCGGCGCCGCCGCCGACGATCGGCACGCCGGCGGCAATCATCTTGCGGAACTTTTCCAGAATCTTCTTGCGTGGTATCGCGGCCATGGCTTCGGCTCTCACTGTCTGGCTATGTCGAGGAAAGCCGCAACCGCAGCCTCGGCGAATTCGGGGTCGTTGATGTGCAGTGGCAGGCGCGTCACTCGGCGCGTGTTATCCGGCATGATCGTACGTTCGATAGCCTCGAAGAGGGCTGCATCGGCTTCAGGGTCGAAGAAGGCGCCGCCTTCGATGTCGAGCGCCGAGACGCCCTTTTCGGGGATGAGGAACCGGACCGGTCCCTCGCAAAGGCTCAGTCTTGCACCGATCCATTCGCCGATCTTGCGGCTTTCGTCAGGGGTCGTGCGCATCAGCGTCACATTCGGATTGTGCTCGTAAAACAGCCGCCCGCTATAGCGTTGTGGAACGGTCGGTGGCGCCCAGAAATTCACCATATCGAGCGCGCCGACCGAGCCGACATAGGGCAGTTTCATGCGGGCGATCGCGCCGAAGCGGTCTTCGGTCGCCGGCAGAACGCCGCCAAACAGGAGGTCGCAGACTTCTGTCGTCGTGATGTCGATGACGCCGGACAGCAAGCCGCTGTCGGCCAGCTTCTCCATGCTGCGGCCTCCGGTCCCGGTGGCGTGGAAGACCATGCAGTCATAGGTCGAACGAAGCTGCTCGGCGATGGAAGTCACGCATGGCGTTGTGACGCCGAACATGGTGAGGCCGATCGACGGTCTGCCGTCGGGTGGCGGCGGCGGTTTTGCAGCCATGCCTGCTATCGCCTGGGCGGCATTGTGCAGCACGACACGAGACAGCCGGTTCAGGCCGGCCATATCGGTCACCGACGGCATCATGACGATGTCGGAGACATCGACGTAAGGTGCGGTGTCGCCCGAGGCGAGCGTCGAGACCATGATCTTGGGCAGGCCGAGCGGCAGCGCGCGCATGCCTGATGTGATGATCGAAGTGCCGCCACCACCGCCGATGCCGATCACACCTGATATATCGGTGCGCGATTCGACAAACCGGGTGAAGGCGATGGCCATTGCCGCCACCGCGGTGCCGCGATCGTCGCTGCCCAGCACGGCACTGCTGCCATCGGGATGATGGCCGGCGACCTCTTCGGCCGAGACATCGACCGGCACGGTCGCGTTGCGCGTTCCAACATCGACGCGGACGACAGCAGCACCGGTGGCGGCGACCGCATCGGCAAGAAAGGCGAGTTCTTCACCCTTGGTGTCGGCGGTGCCCACCATATAGACGCGCTTCATTGCGTTTCCCCGGCTCTAGGCGCGCTCGGCGTTGCCGCCTGCCGCTCTTTGCCCGGCCGTTCGGCATCGCGAAAGGCCATTGCAATTTTTTGAGACGCGCGTATCATATTGACATGAATGTCTCACGTCAACAAGCTGCGGTTTCCGACGATACCGGTTCTGGGGCCGCGCGTGGACCGCGCGCGCGCACAAGACGGTTGATGCTGGAGACGGCGACAAGGCTGATGCAGGCGGGCGCCACGCCCTCGGTCAGCGAGGTCGCCGAAGCGGCGGAAGTCTCCCGCGCCACCGCCTATCGGTATTTTCCAAGCCAGACGGCGCTGGTCCAGGCGGTGGTGGACGAAGGGCTCGGGCCGATCCTCACCTGGAAATCGGCCTCGACCGATCCCGAGCGCCGCGTCGTCGAACTGTTCGATACCGCCATGCCGCGCATCGAGGCCTTCGAGGCGACCTTCAAGGCGGCGCTGAAGCTGTCGCTCGACCAGTGGGCGCGGCGGCAGGCAGGCACGCTGGGCAGCGAGCCGGCCTTCACGCGCGGCCATCGCGTCGATCTGCTCAAGGACGCGATCGCACCGCTCAAGAACCGGCTGCCGCCACGCGAATTCAAGCGCCTGGCACAGGCCCTGTCGTTGATCTTCGGCGTCGAAGTGCTCATCATACTGAAGGATATATGGGGGCTGGACAGCCGCAAGATGATGTCGGTAGCGCAATGGGCAGCCGGCGCCCTGGTACGGGCTGCAGTGATGGAATCGATGACCGAGGGAGGCAGAAGCGCGCCGGCGACAGCTGCGGAATAATATCGATCTGGTTCGACCAGATGGGGATGCCGATTACTGACAATAGTCGGTGTTCCGTAGCGCGAACAAGGCCCTTGCGTATCAAGGAGTAGGAAAATTTAAGAAAAACAGACAGATGTTGCTGGAATCCGCTTGTCTGAGGGCCTGCCATTGTCCAAGAAAGAGCTTGACGTGCGTCCGAAATTGGTAATACCAGATCAGGACAATATAGCGGATTGAAAGTGAGGGCTGCGATCCAATTCCGGCTGGGCGAGGAGGCTCAAAAACCGGAACGGCGCCATCACGGGAGGAACTACCAGGGCCGGCCTCGCCGCCGGTTCGCATGATACGGTAGAATGCGCACAAGGGAGGAAATCATCATGCGCAAGACAATGACCAGTATGCTTGCTGGTATCGGCTTAGTGCTCGCCTGCGGAACGTCCGTCTACGCGCAGGATAAGGAACTCACCATCTTCTGGGCCGAGTGGGATCCGGCGAATTATTTGCAGGAGCTCGTCAACCTTTACGAGGCCGAGAGCGGCGTGAAGGTCACGGTCGAGACGACGCCGTGGCCAGACTTTCAGACCAAGGCCTTCACCGAATTCAACGCCAAGGGCAGCGCCTACGACATGGTCGTCGGCGACTCGCAGTGGTTAGGGGCAGCTTCCGAGGGCGGTCACTATGTCGATCTGACGGAGTTCGTGAAGAACAACAAAGTGCTGGAGACGATGGCCCCGGCGACTGTCAAATTCTATTCCGAATACCCGGGCAACAGCGGCAAATACTGGTCGATCCCGACTGAGGGCGACGCCGTCGGTTGGTCCTATCGAAAGGACTGGTTCGAAGACCCGAAGGAAATGGAGGCGTTCAAAGCCAAGTACGGCTATGACCTTGCCGTGCCGAAGACTTGGAAAGAAATGACCGACATCGCGGAGTTCTTCAACCGACCCGACCAGAACCGCTACGGCATCGCAATCTACACCCAGAACCAATATGACGGTCTCGCCATGGGCGTCGAGAATGCGATCTTTTCCTACGGCGGCGAACTTGGCGATTATGCGACCTATAAGGTGGACGGGATCATCAACTCGGACAAGAACGTCGCGGCGCTCGAGAATTACCGCAAGCTCTTCGGCTTCACGCCGCCCGGATGGACCAACGCCTTCTTCACCGAGGACAACCAGGCGATCACCGAGAACCTGGCGGCGATGAGCATGAATTATTTTGCCTTCTTCCCGGCCTTGGTGAACGAGGCGTCGAACCCGAATGCCAAGGGCACGGGCTTCTTCGCCAACCCGGCTGGCCCCGGGGGTGACCAGTTCGCCGCGCTCGGCGGTCAGGGCATCTCAATAGTCTCCTATTCCGAGAATAAGGAAGAGGCGATGAAGTTCCTCGAATGGTTCATCAAGGACGAGACCCAGAAGAAATGGGCCGAGCTCGGCGGCTACACCTGCAATAAGGCGGTGTTGGAGAGCGCCGAGTTCCAGAACGCGACGCCTTACAACAAAGCTTTCTACGAGACCATGTTCAAGGTGAAGGATTTCTGGGCGGTGCCGGAATACGCCGAGCTGTTGCAGCAGCTCAACCAGCGCGTCTATCCGTACGTCGTGAACGGTCAGGGCACTGCAAAGGAGACGCTTGACGCACTTGCAGCCGACTGGAACGCGACGTTCAAGAAGTACAACCGCATGCAGTAAAGCGCGGCTTGATCTCGGAGGGGGCGGTCGCCCGCCCCCTCCGTTTCCGTTTCAAGAACCGAAATTCAAGAAGAAGACTGGGAAAGAACGGTCCATGGCCACCACAGTCATAGCGACGTTGGATCCAAAATCGCGCGCCGCCTCCCATGGCATGAGCGACATCACGATCCGTAACCTCTTCATCATACCGACGATCCTATTCCTGATCATCTTCAACATTTTTCCGCTGATCTATTCGCTCGGTTACTCCTTCACCGACTTTCGTGCATCGACCAGCGCGGCTGCGAATTTCGTCGGACTGCAGAATTATCGCGAGCTGCTCAACGATCCCTACATCTGGAACAATTTCGCGGTCACGGCAAAATACGTGATCGTCTCGGTCGTCGGCCAGGTCGTGGTCGGCTTCGGCACGGCAATGCTCCTCAATCGCGACATTCCCTTAAAGGGGCTGATCACTACGCTGCTGCTTTTGCCCATGATGCTGTCTATGGCCGTCGTCGGTCTGTTCTGGAAACTGCTCTACGACCCGTCCTTCGGCATCATCAACTACGCGCTGGGCCTTGGGAAATTTGAATGGGTCGGAAATGCCGACATGGCTCTCTACGCGATCGCCATGACCGACATCTGGATGTGGGCGCCCTTCGTCATGCTGCTGTCGCTCGCCGGCCTGTCGGCAGTGCCGAAGCATCTTTACGAGGCGGCCGCGATCGACCGCGCCGGTTCGCTCTACACTTTCTTCCGCATCACGCTGCCACTGGTCGCGCCCATCCTGATGATCGCGATCATCTTTCGCACCATGGAGGCGTTCAAAACCTTTGATCTTGCCTATGTGCTGTCGACGCAGCCAACCACCGAGGTGATCTCGATCCGGCTCTACAAGATGGCGTTCCAGGAATGGCAGACCGGGCGCTCCTGCGCGCTCGCCTACATCGTGCTGATCATGGTCCTGGCGATCACCAATATCTACGTCAAATACCTGAACAAGGTGAAGGAGCGCTAGCATGGCCGCTGTCACCACCTCTGCCGAGCGTTCGCTCAACAAGCTCGCCATCGTCGGCGTGCTGATCGTCACGATGATCTTCCTGGCGCCGATCTACTGGATAGCCTCGACGGCGTTCAAGCCGCGCAATCTCGCTACCACCATCCCGCCGACGGTGGTCTTCCAGCCGGAGATATCGCCCTTCGTCAAGCTGTTCACCAAGCGCTCGCAACTGCGCACAGCGCCGACGCCGGAACAATATGCCGCCGCCCCGTGGTGGGAGCGGCTGGTGTTTGACGGCGGCGAGAAGGTGGTGCGCTCGGGCAGGGGCGAGGTGCAGTGGTCCGGTTATCCGAGCCGCTTCATGAATTCGTTGATCGTGGCCATCACCTCAACGATCCTCGCCGTCGGCATGGGCACTTTCACGGCTTACGGGTTCTCGCGCTTCAAGATAAAGGGGGAACAGGACCTGCTCTTCTTCATCCTGTCGACGCGAATGCTGCCGCCGGTGGTGGTGGCGATCCCGATGTTCCTGATGTACCGGGCGGTCGGCCTCAACGATACGCATTGGGGCCTGATCATCCTCTACACCGCCTTCAACCTCAGCTTCTCTGTATGGCTGATGAAGGGGTTCATGGACGAAATTCCGAAGGAGTACGAGGAGGCGGCGCTCGTCGACGGCTATACGCGCATGGAGGCCTTCTTCAAGATCGTGCTGCCGGAGGCGGCTACCGGCATCGCCGCCACCGCCGTGTTCTGCTTCATCACCGCGTGGAACGAATATGCCTTCGCGCTGATCATGACCAACCGCCGCGCCCAGACCGCGCCGCCGTTCATTCCAAGCCAGGTCGGTTCCGGGTTGCCCGACTGGACGGTCATCGCGGCCGGCACCTTCCTGTTCCTGCTGCCGGTCGCCATCTTCACCTTCCTGTTGCGCAACCACCTCCTGCGCGGCATGTCCTTCGGAGCGATCCGTAAATGATCCGCCATGCTACAATCCAGCGCACGGCCGAGATCGTGATGGTGCTCGGCATCATCGCGCTCTGCCAGCCGTGGAATCTCTTCCTGCACCGCTATGGGCTGACGATCATCATCGTCGGGCTGCTGACGTTCATGATCACCGGCTGGGTCGGTCCGACGCAGAAGCCGCAGGCGACCGGCAGGCCGGAAAAAGAAGGTCACCCATGACCCAGATCGAGCTTCGTGGCGTCCAGAAATTCTTTGGCGCCGTTCAGGTCATCAAGGACCTCAATCTCAAGATCGACGACAATGAGTTCATCGTGCTGCTCGGCCAGTCGGGCTGCGGCAAGACGACAACGCTTCGCGCAATCGCTGGGCTGGAGACGATCGACGGCGGCGATGTCCTCATCGACGGCAAGCCGGTCCAGCACCTCAAGGCTGCCGACCGCGACATCGCCATGGTCTTCCAATCGTTCTCGCTCTATCCCCATATGAGCGTCTACGAGAACATCGCTTTTCCGTTGCGCGCCATGCGCAAGAGCAAGGCGGAGACCGACGGCGAGGTTCGCTCGGTTGCCAAAGTGCTGCAGATCACCGACCTGCTCGGCAAGAAGCCGTCGGCGCTGTCGGGTGGCGACATGCAGCGCGTGGCAATCGGCAGGGCGCTGGTGCGGCGGCCGAAGGCGATGCTGATGGACGAGCCGATCGGCGCGCTCGACGCCAAGCTGCGCGAGGAGATGCGTGCGGAGATCAAACGGCTGCACATCAAGCAGGGCTCGACCACCATCTATGTCACCCATGACCAGATCGAGGCGATGAGTCTTGCCGACCGCATCGTCATCATGCATGAGGGCGTTCTGCAACAGGTAGGCAGCCCATCGGAAGTGTATACGCACCCGGCCAATCTGTTCGTCGCGCAATTCGTTGGCTCGCCTGTGATGAACGTCGCCAACGCGGCGGTGACGATGAACGGCTCCGGCGCTAGGGTCACCCTCGACGGGGCCGCGGAAGGGTTCCTTTTCCCCGCCGAACTGGTCGGCCAGCTCGACGCCGCGAACGTCGGGCAGGACCGCCTTGCACTCGGCATCCGCCCCGAAGGAGTGATGGTCTCGCGCGAGCCGGCGGACGGTTATCTGCCGGTCGAGGCGCACATCATCGAACCGCTTGGCTCCTACGACATCGTCGACCTTAAGGTCGGGGCACAGATGCTGCGCGCCCGCACCCGTTCCGGTTTCGTCGGTAAGCCGGGGGTTCAGGTCTTCGCCAAGCTCGACCCGGCGCAGGCGCACTTCTTCGACATGACAAGCGGCAATTCGCTGGGGGTGAGACTCTGATGGCCCATATCCAGCTCAAGAATATCTCGAAGACATTCGGCAATCACACCGCATTGACCGGGCTCAATCTCGACATTGCCGACGGCGAGTTCTTCGTGCTGCTCGGCGAGACCGGCGCCGGCAAGACGACGACGCTGCGCATGATCGCCGGCCTGGAAAAGCCGGACGAGGGTCAGATATTCATCGACGGCGCTGATGTCGCTGACTGGGGTGCGGCCGAGCGCGACGTGGCACTGGTTCTGCAGCAATACTCGCTTTATCCGCGCTACACGGTGCGCGAAAACCTCGAATTTCCGCTGAAGCCAAAAATCCGCCGCATCGAGCCCGACGAGATCAAGACGCGCGTCGATCGCGTTGCCAGGACCTTGCGTATCGAGCATCTGCTCGACCGCAAGACGGATCGCCTCTCTGGCGGCGAGATGCAGCGCGTCTCGATTGGTCGCGCCATCGTCAGGAAGCCCCGCGTATTCCTGATGGATGAGCCGCTGTCGGCGCTCGATGCCAAGCTGCGCGAGGCGCTGCGCACCGAGTTGAAGAACATCCAAATGAACCTTGGTCAGACCTTCCTGTTCGTCACGCACGACCAGATCGAGGCGATGTCGATGGGCGACAAGGTTGGCGTGCTCAACCATGGCCGCATCGTCCAGACCGGCACGCCGTATGAGATCTATAACAATCCGCGCGACACCTACGTGGCGAGCTTCGTCGGCTCGCCGCCGATGAACCTCATCGACGGCAAGCTGGTTAACGGCCGCGCGGTGATGACGCCGCTGAACTTCGAACTGCCTTTTGCGGGGGGGGCCAAGACGAGCGCTGCGACCGACGGTCGCCCGCTCGTCTTCGGTATTCGTCCCGAGGATGTCTATCTCGAGAGCGGGGCGCCGGTGGAAGCGCGCGTCCACGATGTCGAGAACCATGGAGTCGAAAAGATCCTGACGCTGCGGGTCGGCGACGCCATGCTGCGGGCCACGGTGCCGGCCAGAACCGATGTCGAGATCGAGCAGCCGGTGCGCTTTGCCTGGGATCCGGACAAGGTGGTGTTGTTCGACAAGGGTAGCGGGATTAGTCTCCGCCACGCGGGCTAAGCGCACCCGTTGGGCGGGAGGAGCCTTTGGCCAGGCTTAGCCGGCTTGACGGGTCTCAGCCTGTTCCTCGGCCCGGAAATGGCTGGGAGCCGATCCGATGACGCGCTTGAACGCCCGACTGAAGGACGCGTCGGATTCATAGCCGAGGCGTGCGGCGACGACGGAAATCTTCAGCCGGTCGCGGACCAGCCATTGCCGTGCCTGGTGCATTCTCACCTGGGTGACATATCTCGCCGGGGTTTCGCCGACGATCGTTGCGAAGCGCTCGGCGAAACCCGATCGCGAGGCGCCCATCATCCTGGCGAGCGTTTCCACGGTCCAATCGCGGTCCGGTTCGAGGTGGATCGCGGCCAGCACGCGCCCGATCTCGCGGTCTCTCACCGCGGCAATCCATCCGGACGAGTCGCCGCAGCCGCGCTCAACCCATGACCGGATCACGGTGGCCGCCAGCACATCGGCGAGCCGGGCCAGAATGCCGCCGGAGCCGACACGCTCCATCGTCACCTCGCGTGCCATTGCCTCCAATAAATGCGGGATGGCCGGTTCATAGGCTTCCAGTTCGTGCGCGCGCATGACATCCGGCATCATGCCGAGCAATGGGTGCAAACCGTCGAGATTGAAATACATGCTGCCGAAAAACAGCAGCGTCCCCGGCCGGCAGCCTTCGTTGGACAGGCAGTAAACGCCCTTGCAGACCTCTGCGACCTCATAGCCCTGGATCGGCGAAGCCTCAGTGCCCGGCTCGCTCGCCAGGACGTGTGCGGCACCGCGCGGCAGCAGCACCGCGTCGCCCGCCTTGAGCTCCACCCATTCGCCAGAGGGCTGCAGCAGCCAGCATCCTGTGCGGCCGATGAAGTGAAAGCGCGCCGCCGTCTGGGCCGGGAACTGGAGGCCCCAGGGCTCCTGCATTTCGCAGCGGCCGTATTCGACGCCGTCGAGCCGTAACCCGCGCAATATGTCTGTCAGCGGATCGCCGGTAACCGGAACTTTGGACGAATGGTTAAGCATGATGGTGTTTCTAGCATGGAAACTCCAGACGGTCACTCCCTATGTTGCACTGCAGCCAAATGTTGCGCTGCAACCAGATCGGAGATCCATCATGACCGAACCCGCGACAGGCGTCATCGACGCCGTTCTCGATCCCGCGGAAACCGACGAACGAGCCGAGCCGGCGTGGGGGGCGGTCGTGTCGCTCGCGCTCGGTGTGTTTGGGCTGGTGACCGCAGAATTCCTGCCTGCCAGCCTGCTGACGCCGCTGGCGCAGGATCTCGGTGTAACCGAAGGCACTGCCGGCCAAGCGGTGACGGCAACCGCCGTTGTCGGCGCGATAGCCGCTCCGACCATGGCCATCGTCACCAGACGGCTGGACCGCAGGCTGGTGATGTGGGCGCTGACGGTGCTGCTGATCCTGTCGAACCTGTTGGCGGCGTTTGCGTCGTCGCTTCCCGTCCTTCTGATCGCCCGCATCATGCTCGGGATCAGCCTCGGCGGCTTCTGGTCGATGTCGGCGGCCATGGCGATGCGGCTTGTCCCGATGCGGCTGATGCCGCGCGCCATGTCGATCATTCTCACCGGCGTTTCGGTGGCGACCGTCTGTGCGGCCCCGGTCGGTGCCTATGTCGGCGACATCTGGGGATGGCGAACGGCCTTCATGATCGCAGCTGTTGTCGGCGCCCTGGCGCTGCTCGTGCAGATCGCCACCCTTCCGAAGCTGCCGCCGGCGGGCGTGGCAAGCTTTCGGACCTTGCTGGAGGTAATAAAGCGGCCGATGATCAGGGTTGCGCTTCTGGTGGTCCTGCTGGTCGCCTCGGGACACTTTGCCGGCTTCACCTATGTCCGCCCGTTTCTTGAGAAGGTGCCCGCGCTGGACATCGAGACGATCTCGCTTGTGCTACTCGCCTACGGCATCGGTGGCTTCTTCGGCAATTTTGCCGGCGGGTTCATGGCCGAACGCAGCCTCAAGACCGCCGTCGGCCTGGCGCCTCTGCTGATTGCTGTGGCAGCACTTCTGCTGCTGACCATCGGCGCCTCGCCCGCGGTGGCTGCGATGGCGGTGGCCGCCTGGGGCTTTGCTTTCGGCGCGGTGCCGGTCGGGCTGCAAACCTGGCTGGTGCGAGCCGCTCCCGACCAGGCAGAAAGCGCCGGCGGGCTGATGGTCGCCACATTCCAGGTGGCCATCGCACTGGGCGCCGTTTTCGGCGGCCTGCTTGTCGACAATGCCGGCGTTGCCAGCGCTTTCGCCTATTGCGGGATCGCGACGTTGCTGGCGGCCTTGGCGGCGTTCCTGCTTGGCCCGAGAAGCGCGACCTAAGCCATTCCGCACGTCCGTCCAACGTAGGGCGCCTCTTGCCTCCAAGAAAATGGCCCGAAAATCGGTTATGGTTTTCGGGCCGTGGCGATTGCGGCGACGAAACGGCCCAGACTGTCTTCGACGTAGGATGCAACTTCGACTTTCGGGTCGAAACTCCACCAAAGCAGCGAACCTTGCCAGTGCGATGCCATCAGCAGGCCGATATCCAACGGCGTGTTGGCCACCGAAGCAAAGCAAGAGTCGAGGATGTTGCACAAGGATGCCTTCCACGATGCTCCGCGCGCGCGAAGCACCGGATCGCGCAGATCTTCACGCAGGACGAGCAGGCCCTCGGCATAGGATTCGATGCCGCCATAGTCACGCGATAGCGCCACCAACAACCCGATCGCGCCAGCAGGGGTTCTCTGTATCGCACCGGCGAGCTTTATCGTCTTCTCATCCAGCCTATCCCATGCCTGCAGCAAGGCTCTTTGCCTGAGCGTAGCCTTGTTCTTGAAACGCTGCACCAGTGTCGAGCCGGAAAGTCCGCAAGCCCTGGACAGCCGTTCGAATGTGAGGCTCTCCGGGCCATGCTCGTGGATCAGCCGGTGCGCCGCTTCCAGCACGTGCTCGTCGGATTGCGTTTTTTGCCGAGGCATCTTGACATCCATTTATAACCGAATGATCATTTATATATTATGGCATTGAAGAAAGCTAGCGTTTGGTTGGTCAGAGTCTGGGGAGTTCAATGACGCTTGAGGGAAAAGTCGCCTTGGTCGCGGGTGCAACGCGCGGTGCGGGGAGAGGTATTGCGGTCGAACTGGGCGCCGCGGGCGCGACGGTTTATGTCACCGGGCGGACCACACGCATGCATCAGTCCGAATACGCCCGCCCCGAAACCATCGAGGAAACGGCGGAGCTTGTTTCAGCGCAAGGCGGCCATGGCATCGCTGTGCAAGTCGATCATCTGGTTGTGGAAGACGTGCGCAAGCTGGTCGACCGGATACGGACCGAGCAGGGCCGCCTCGATGTGCTGGTCAACGACATCTGGGGCGGGGAGAAACTGTTCGAATGGAACAAGCCGGTTTGGGAGCATGATCTCACGAATGGTTTGCGCATGTTGCGGCTGGGCATCGACACGCATCTGATCACCGCGCATTACGCGCTGCCGCTTCTGATTGAGCGCCCGGGCGGGCTGCTTGTCGAAGTCACCGACGGCACAGCCGAGTATAATGCAGACCACTATCGGCTTTCCCCGTTCTACGACCTCGCCAAAGTGTCGGTGACCCGCATGGCCTGGGCCCATGCCCAGGACCTTGCCCCGCACGGTGCCACCTCGATTTCGCTGACACCCGGCTGGTTGCGTTCGGAAATGATGCTCGAGGCGTTCGGCGTCACGGAGGACAACTGGCATGATGCTACAGCGAAAGTGCCGCATTTTGTCATCTCGGAGACGCCGCGCTTCGTCGGGCGCGCGGTGGCGGCGCTTGCGGCGGACCCGGATCGTTCGCGCTGGAACGGACAGTCGCTGTCGAGTGGCGGGTTGGCGCAGGTCTACGGTTTTACCGATCTCGACGGCTCGCGGCCCGACGCGTGGCGCTACGTTCCCGAGGTTCAGGACGCCGGCAAACCAGCCGATGTGACGGGGTACCGTTAGGCCGCTCGAACGCTGGGAGCCGGCAATGGTTTCGGTTTCAGGCCGCGCGGCCGTCGAAGTCGAGAACCGGCACAGCGGCAAGGTCCAATCCGTCGATGCAATGGATGTTGACGTAGGCGCTTCGTTCGCTCCCTTCGCTGACGTCCTCGGCGAAGGGATGGATGCCGCAGGTCCGGCAGAACCGGTGGGCGATGACATGATTGCCGAAGGTGTATTTGCCAAGATCGTCGCCCCAGGCAAGCACCCGCAATGCCTCGTGCGGCACGGCCCACAGCAGCGCGCCCTTGCGTGAGCAGATCGAGCAATTGCATCGCACGGCTCCGGTCAGATCGCCTTCGACCTCGAAGGCGATCTTGCCGCAGTGGCAGCTGCCTTTGTAGAGCATCAGGTCTCCTCCTTCCGTTCGACAGGGGTGCAAATGTGCTTATGCCGGGTTATGTCTCCGCAGGCCACGCACCAGTCGTTACCTGTAAGACGCAGCCGGCGTCCGGAGTCCGACACCGAAAATGCAATCCGTCCGCGACCGCCTCGAAGTCGTACTTTCGCGTCTCGCCGTCCGCGCGGACAACGAAAGCGTATTCGTAAAACTCTATCCGGAAGCCGCACGGGCAGCGGCGGACGCCGCCGATGCGCGGCGCAAGGCAGGCGTGACGCTTGGACCGCTCGATGGAGCGATCATATCGATCAAGGATCTGTTCGACGTCGCCGGCGAGCCGACCACAGCCGGTTCGTTGCTGCTCAGCACCGCGGCGCCGGCGCTGCGAGATGGCGTCATCGTGCAACGATTGCGCCAGGCGGGCGCCGTCATCTTCGGCAAGACCAACATGACCGAATTCGCCTTCACCGCGATCGGCGTCAATCCGCATTACGGCACGCCCGGCAATGCGACCGACGCCAGCCGGATTGCGGGCGGATCATCCTCCGGCGCCGGTGTTTCCGTTGCCGAAGGCACGAGCGAGATCTCGATCGGTTCCGACACCGGCGGTTCGGTGCGCATTCCGGCATCGCTGAACGGTGTCGTCGGCTTGAAGCCGACGGCGCGCCGGGTGCCGCGCGGTGGCGTTTTCCCGCTGTCGGCCACGCTGGATTCCATCGGCCCGCTCGCCCGCACCGTCGCCGAATGTGCCGCCGCCGACGCGGTGATGGCGGGTGAGGAGCCTGTGGCGCTTGTTCCTCTTCCACTTGCCGGGCTGCGCATCGGCGTTCCACGCGGCGTGCTCTTCGAGGATACGGAAGAAGAGGTCGCGGCGGCGTTCGACCGATGTGTCCGCAAGATAGAGCTTTCGGGTGCACGCCTCGCTGATCTGTCCATCGATGACCTCCTTGCCGATTTGCGCGCGGCAACCAGGCGGGCTTCGATCGCGGCAATGGAGGGTGCCGAGGTCCATGCAGATTGGCTGGCGACAGGTGCGACGACGCCGGTCGATCCGCGGGTGAGCGAGCCGTTGTCGCGCGCCGCCGCCGTGCCGGCCACGGCCTATATAAGGGCAATCCGCCGCCGCGCGGCGCTTGTCGCCGCCATGGACGAGCGGTTGGCGTCGGTCGATGTGCTGGCCCTGCCGACCACACCGGTCACCGCGCCGACCATCGTGTCGATGACCAGCGACGAAGTTCTATGTGAGCGTACGGAAGGCCTTCTGCTGCGCAACACGCAGGTCGCCAACCAGTTCGACCTCTGCGCGATCTCGCTGCCGATGCCGGGAATGGCGCGCCCGGCCGGGCTGATGCTGGTGGCGCGCCACGGCGACGACCACCGTCTGCTGCGCATCGCGGCGGAAGTCGAGGCACTGCTTGGCCGTTGAGGCGCCGTCAGGCGTCGGCCGGAAACCGCCGCCGGTAGTGCTCGACCACTTCGGGATTGCGCAGATTGACCGGCAATTTGTTGGCCAGCACCAGCAAGGTTTCATCAGCTGAACCGACGCCCATGCGCATCATAGACTGCTCGGTGATGCCGGCCATGTGCGGCGTGACGATGACATTGTCGAAGCCGAAATAGGGGTGATTTGGCGGCAGCGGCTGCGTCGCAAAGACATCGAGCGCGGCACCGCCGATACGGTCCTTTTGCAGCGCTTCGATCAGCGCCTCGTCGTCGATCACCGGCCCGCGCGAAATATTGATCAGCAGCGCATGCGGCTTCATTCGGCCGATGCGCTCGCGGTTGATCAGGCCGCGTGTCTCCGGTGTCAGCGGGCAGCACAGAACGATGATGTCGCTCTGCTCGACCAGTGCGTCGATCGACAGGAAGCCGACCCTGTCCAGCGCCGGCCTCATGCTGCGCGTCGTCGCCACCACGTTCAGGTCGAAACCATGCGCCGCAATGTGGCCGACTGCCTGTCCGATGGCGCCAAAGCCGACAATGCCGATCGTCTTGCCGGCGAGCTCGCTGGCGAGAATGGTGTGGTCGCGGCCGGCCAGCCAGCCCTTCGCCCGCAAGTCGCGATCCACCATGCGGAAACGCCGAAGCAGCGCCAGGGCTGCAAACATCACGTATTCGGCGACCGACCGTGCATTGACCGCCGGCACGTTTGCGACCAGGACGCCGGCTGCAGTGGCCGCTTCCATGGGGACCATGTCGAGCCCGGCGCCGTGGCGGATTGCGGCCCGGAGCTTCGTAGCACCTTCGAAAAGCGCCGACGGCAGCGGGGCGCGAACGATGATGATGTCGGCATTCCCAGCCTCAGTCGCCAGCGTGTCGGCATCGAGGGCGGAGGCGACGACGAGTTCACCGGCCCCAGTCAGCATGGCCGAGGCGCGCGGGTGAAGCGTGTGTGTCGTCAGGATTTTAGGCATGTCAGACCTGTTCGAGCGCTGGACTGTGAGGTTCTGCCCCACCACCCTCGATCAGGCCTTTCCAGTAGCTTTCCGCACCTTGCAGATGGGCGCTCATCAGCGCCTGGGCGAGGTTGCCGTCGCGGCGCAGCAGCGCCTCGTAGATCTGGATGTGCTCGGCATGCGAGCGCACGCTGCGTTCGGGATCGTTGAAATAAATCGGCAGGCGTTGCTCGCCCATCATGTAATAGACGCTGCATATGTTGTGAAAGACGCTGTTCTTGGTTGCCCGCACGATCTCAAGGTGAAATTCGCGATCCTCCTTGGCGAGACCCTCGCCCGCCGCGATGCGCTCTTCCGAAGCCTTCAGGATTTCGCGCAGCCGCTCGAAATTTTCCTCGGTGGCGCGCGAGCAGGCAAGCTCGGCGGCCTTGATCTCATGGATCTTGCGCAACTCGACCGTCTCGTAGATCTGGATCGGATCGAGCGGCAGACCGGCCCTGGCAAAAAGTGCCATCGCTTCGACGCTGGCCTGCTTGGTGTCGATGTAGATGCCGGACTTGGCCCGGCGCTCGACGATCCGCATGGCTTCGAGGATGGCCAGCGCCTCACGGATCTGACCGCGGCTGACGGTGAAATGCTCGGCCAGTTCACGCTCAGACGGCGTTCGGCCCGTCGCCTTGTCGGAGTGGGAGAACAGATAGGCGGCGAGTTCCGCGAGAAGGTTCTTTTCTTTCATGATCAGCCGCGTAGCGCGTGCGCCTCCAGGAACCGTTCCGAAAGGGTGAATCCCAGTCCGGGCTTCTCGGGGATCGCTATCATACCGTCCTTTGCTTCGACAGTCTCCTCGATCAGATCGTGGATCATCGGGTTGGCGCCAAGCGAATATTCGACGGTAAAGCTAGCCGGCGAAGCAGCGCAGACATGCAGCCCGGCAAAGAAGCAAGGGGCGCCGGCCCACAGATGCGGCGCGAAGCGCAGATTGAAGGCGCTGGCGATGGTGCTGATCTTCATCGCCTCGCTGATGCCGCCGCAGAAGGCCGGGTCCGGCTGGAAGATGTCGGCCGCCTTGAGCGTGGCGAGGTCGCGGAAGGCATAGCGCGTCGCCTCGCTCTCACCGGTGGCGATCGGGATGGAGCCGGACGCCCGCACTTCGGCCATGCCGGGCTTGTCGTCGGCGATGACCGGCTCCTCGAACCAGGCCAGATCGAGATCGCCGGCGAGATGGATGAAGCGCTTGGCTTCAGCCACCGTATAGGTGCCGTGCGCATCGACCATCAGGTCGACTTCGGGGCCGAGCGCCTGTCTTGCGGCGCGGACGCGGGCGGCGGAATTGTGCGGGGTGCCGTCCATCGCGCCGATCCGCATCTTCAGCGCCTTGAAGCCACCCTTGGCGATATAGGATTTCAACTGGTCGCCGATCGCTTCGGTGGGGGCCCAGCCACCGGAAGCGTAGGCCGGCATGCGATCGAGCTTGCGGCCGCCGAGCAGCCGCCAGACCGGAACCCCCAGCGACTTGCCCAGAATATCCCACAATGCGATGTCGACGGCGCTGATTGCGGCGACGCTGATGCCGCGCCGCGCCAGTTGCGGCATGGCGTGGCCGTTTTGCGCGGCGCTGTCGTGGCGCACGCCATTGTAAAGCATCTCCCAGATCACCCCGAGGTCGGCCGGATCGCAGCCGATCAGCTGCGGGCCGACCTCATGGTTCAGCATGTGGACGAGGGCGCCATAGCTGCCGGTGCTGCCGGCGGCATTCTTGCCTTCGCCCCAGCCGACCAACCCATCGTCAGTCTCGATGCGCAGGATGGCGGCGTCGAACGTCGTCACCTGACCGAAGTCGCTGCGGTGCTGCCGTGCCGCTTCGATCGGTATGCGGACCCACCAGGCTTGGACCGTCTTGATGCGCATGTTCATCCTCTGCCTTGCCGCCGTTAGGGGCCGCCGTCGGGCGGAAAGGCTCGTTTCCAGAGATCGACTACTTGATCAGCGGCAGCAGCGTTTCGGCGGTGATGCGCATCTGGTCAGTGTAGAACTTTTCCGTGAGCACGCTGGAACCGTGGTCCTGGATGAATTTGAGCTGCTCCGGCGAGATGTCGACCGGGTTGCGTTCGACCATGTCG
This sequence comes from Mesorhizobium sp. WSM4807, assembly GCF_055811615.1. Taxonomy (NCBI): domain Bacteria; kingdom Pseudomonadati; phylum Pseudomonadota; class Alphaproteobacteria; order Hyphomicrobiales; family Phyllobacteriaceae; genus Mesorhizobium; species Mesorhizobium sp. WSM4807. The sequence continues at coordinate 171,152 of NZ_JBVVQY010000011.1, read as the reverse complement.
GGATAGGGAGCAGCCGGCGTGCGGTCGACAGGGGCGACGAACTCGTTGGTCAGCGCGCCGTCGTAGCCGACTTCCTTCAGGGTGCCAACGATCTTTGGCCAGTCGATCTGTCCGAGACCGGCGGCGAAGCGGTTGTTGTCAGCGACGTGGAAATCGAACAGGCGCTTTCCGACCTGCCGGATGGCATCGTAGACGTTAAACTCCTCCATATGGAGGTGATAGGCGTCAAGGCAGACACCGCATTCGGGGCTGACCGCATCGGCCAGCGCCAGTGCCTGGGCGCCGCGGTTGAACAGATAGGTCTCGAAGCGGTTGAGCGGCTCTACCGCGATCTTGACGCCGACCTTCTTGGCATGGGTAAAGCATTCCCTGGTGGCGTCGACCACCCATTTCCATTCCTCTTCCTCGGTGCCGTCCGGCACCACCTTGCCGACGGTCGCGGGAACGAGCGTGATGATCTCGCCGTCGAGTTCGCTCACCATCGTCAGCACGTCCTTGACGTATTGTACGGAGCGCTCGCGCTGGCCCTGGTCCTTGGCGGCGAGATTGCGCTCGCCCAGCATCAGCGTCACAGCCCCCCAGCAGCGGATGCCGTGCTCATTCAGGAGTGCGCGCGTCTCGTCGGTCTTGTACTGCTCGGGCTCTCCGGAAATCTCGATCGACTCATAGCCGAACTTCTTGATGCGCATGAGCGTTGTCTCCAACGGTTCCGCCCGCATCCAGTTGTGCGTCGAAAGATGCATGGTCTGTCCTTCCCAGAATTCGCCTGTAACAATTCGCCTGCGACGCACTCGACCAGATTGCGTTGCATGGTTCCTCCCCAAGGCACTCCAGCATTTGTCGTAACTGGTTCGACCAATTGGGCGTGAAAGAGGGTCTACAGCAATTTCATCTGGACGGCAAGAAATCCTGCAAGGCAGCCCCGACCCATGATTATTTCTTTGATTAAACTGGCGTATTTGCCCGCAGCCCGGTAATTTTCGCAGCGCTGGTTGCGAGCGGCGGCGCTTGACCAAACGACCATATTTGGTAATACCAGAATGGCGGTGCGCACTAGCGCCTGTCGAGAAAAGACCAAAGAGGCTGGCCCTGCTTTCAATCGGCGCTATGCTTGGTCGTGGATAAATTAGGGAGGATGCCGATGCCGTCGACAATGAAGGGTCCTGGGCTGTTTCTGGCGCAGTTCGCGGGCGATGCCGCACCGTTCAATTCGCTGCCGTCGATCACCAGATGGGCGGCCGGGCTGGGCTACAAGGGCGTGCAGATCCCGACCTGGGACAGCCGGCTGTTCGACCTCGAGAAAGCGGCGTCTTCTCAGGCCTATTGCGACGAGGTGAAGGGCATCTGCACTGAGGCGGGCGTTGAGATCACCGAACTGTCGACGCACCTGCAGGGACAGTTGGTGGCGGTGCATCCGGCCTATGACGCGCAGTTCGACGGCTTCGCGCCGCCTGCGGTGCACAACAATCCGAAGGCCAGGCAGGAATGGGCGGTCGAACAGATGAAGTTCGGCGCCAAGGCTTCGAAAAATCTCGGGCTCACGGCGTCGGTGTCGTTTTGCGGGGCGTTGGCCTTCCCCTACCTTTATCCTTGGCCGCAACGGCCGGCGGGATTGATCGAGGAGGCGTTTTCCGAACTGGGAAAGCGCTGGAAGCCGATCCTCGACGTCTATGAGGACAATGGCGTCGATGTTGGTTACGAGATCCATCCGGGCGAGGACGTGTTCGATGGCGCGACCTTCGAGATGTTCCTCGACGCGGTCGGCGGCCACAAGCGCTGCAACATCAATTACGACCCGTCGCATTTCCTGCTGCAGCAGCTCGATTATCTCGAATTCATCGACATCTATCACGAGCGGATCAAGGCCTTCCACGCCAAGGATGCCGAGTTCAATCCGACCGGCCGGCAAGGCGTCTATTCCGGTTATCAGAGCTGGACGAACCGGGCCGGGCGTTTCCGCTCGCTCGGCGATGGCCAGGTGGATTTCGGCGGCATCTTCTCCAAGCTCGCCCAGTATGACTACGATTCATGGGCGGTTCTGGAATGGGAGTGCTGCCTGAAGCACCCCGAGGATGGCGCGGCCGAAGGCGCTCCCTTCATTCAGCACCACATCATCAGGGTGACGGAAAAGGCATTCGACGATTTTGCCGGCGGTGCGACAGATAAAAAGGTGCTGCGCGCCATGATGGGAATCTAGCGCGATTTTCCCTCCCCCTCGAGGGGAGGGTCGATCCGCGCAGCGGATCGGGGTGGGGTCGCTGGGCGTAGAGCTCGGCATGGACCGACCCCTCCCGGCCCTTCGGGCCACCCTCCCCTCAAGGGGGAGGGGTATTTCAGACACGAGGGAGAAAATCATGGTCGGCGCATCGAAGTCGGAAACGGGAGGCGGCCCGATCCGCTACGGTATGGTCGGCGGCGGGCAAGGCGCCTTCATTGGCGCCGTGCACCGGATCGCAGCGCGCATGGACAATGAGTTCGTGCTGGTCGCTGGTGCCCTGTCATCCGACTCGGCGCGTGCCAAGGCCTCGGCCGAGGAACTCGGGCTCGATCCGGCGCGCAGCTACGGCTCGTTCGCCGAGATGGCCAAGGCCGAGGCCAAGCGGCCGGACGGCATCGAGGCGGTGGCCATCGTCACGCCCAACAATGTGCACGTGCCGGCGGCGAAGGCGTTTCTCGAAGCCGGCATCCACGTCATTTGCGACAAGCCGCTGGCGACGACGCTGGCGGAAGCGAGAAAGCTGGCGGCATTGGTCGAAAAGTCCGGCAAGGTCTTCGTCCTCACCCACAACTACACCGCCTATCCGATGGTGCGGCAGGCGCGCGAGATGGTGGCCAATGGGCAACTCGGCGACATCCGCATCGTGCAGTCGGAATATCCGCAGGACTGGCTGACCGAAGACCTTGCCGCCACCGGCCAGAAGCAGGCAGCGTGGCGCTCGGATCCCAAACAGGCCGGCGCCGGCGGGGCGCTGGGCGACATCGGCACGCATGCTTATAATCTCGCGCGCTTCGTCTGCGGGCTCGAGCTCGATGCGCTTTCCGCCGATCTCGACGCCTTCGTGCCGGGGCGGCAGCTCGACGACAATGTCAATGTGATGCTGCGCTTCAAGCCGGTCGGCAAGTCGCACCCGGCCAAGGGCATGTTGTGGGCGAGCCAGGTGGCGCCCGGCCACGAGAACGGGCTGAAGCTGCGCATCTACGGCTCGAAGGGCGGGCTTGAATGGGTGCAGGCCGACCCGAACTACCTCTGGTACACGCCGTTCGGCCAGCCGAAGCAGTTGATCACCCGAAACGGCGCCGGCGCGCTGCCCGTCGCCGGGCGTGTCAGCCGCGTTCCGTCAGGCCATCCGGAAGGCTATCTCGAAGGTTTCGCCAACATCTACCAGGAGGCGGCCCGCGCCATCCGCGCCGCACGCCGCAAAGGCGGTAAGCCGGCTAAGGATGTCATCTTCCCGACTATCCAGGACGGTGTTGAGGGCATGGCCTTCATCGAAGCCTGCGTGAAGTCGTCGAAGAAGAATGGAGCCTGGACGAAACTTTAATCGCTGCGCCCGGTTAACGGGGGAGCCCCCTCACCCGGATTGCCAACCGAATTGCAAGGGCAATTCGGGGCAATCCGACCTCTCCCCGAGGGGAGAGGAGATCGCCGGCGCTGCCGTCTGCCTCTTCTCCCCAGCGGGGAGAAGGTGGCCGCGAAGCGGCCGGATGAGGGGGCTTATGGCGAAGTCGGCGGAGGAGCCAGCCGGCCGTCAAATGGGGAGGGGACGTCGGTGAAAATCGGCATGTGCATGTTTTTGTGGACGACGGCCGTGTCGAAGAAACACGAGCCGCTGCTCAGGGATATCAAGGCGACCGGCTTCGATGGCGTCGAGATACCGATCTTTGCCGGCACGCCGGACGATTACAAAAGGCTCGGCGCGCTGCTCGACCGCATCGGGCTGGAACGCACCGCCGTTTCAGCGATGGGCGATCCGGCGATGAATTTGATCTCGGCCGATGCCTCAACGCGCAAGGCCGGCATCGACTATATGAAATGGGCGATCGACTGCGCACAAGCGCTTGGCGCCAAAACGCTGAGCGGCCCGCTGCATTCGACGCTCGGCGCCTTTTCCGGCAGCGGGCCGACAGCGGCGGAGAAAAAGCGTTCGGTCGGCTCGCAACGCGCCATCGGCGACCATGCCGGCAAGAAGAACGTCACCATCGGGTTGGAGGCGCTCAACCGCTTCGAATGCTATCTGCTCAACACCATGGACGATCTGTCGGAGCATGTCGACGCGATCGACCGGCCGCACATCAAGGCGATGTACGACACTTTCCACGCCAATATCGAAGAGACCGACGCGATCGGCGCCTATACGCGCAACCGCAAAAATGTCGTCCATATCCATATTTCGGAGAATGATCGCGGCGTGCCGGGGCGCGGCCACATTCCGTGGCATGAGACGTTTTCGGCGATCCGCAAGAGCGGCTATGACGACTGGCTGACGATCGAGGCCTTCGGCCGCTCGCTCAAAGATTTGGCGGCGGCTACCAAGGTCTGGCGCGATTTTTCGGAAAGCCCGGAAGCCGTCTATCGCGACGGCTACAAGCACATCAAGAGCGGCTGGAACAGGGCCGGAGCCTAGGACGCAGCCTTCCTCTCAGGCGATCTGAGCTGCCGCCGGACGGGCGGAAACGCGCCGCTCATCGTTGCCGTTTGCGACGGTCCCCATCAGCTTGCGGCGGAGATAGCTGGAGATGTTGTCGAAGATGAAGACGACGAGCAGAATCAGCAGAACCATGTAGAAAACATTGGCCCAGTTGGTGTTGGTGCGCATGGCCTCCCACAATTTCAGACCGATGCCGCCGGCGCCGACAGCACCTATGATCGTCGCTGACCGGGTGTTCGATTCCCAGAAATAGAGGGATTGGCTGAGGAATACCGGCAGAACCTGGGGCAGCACGCCGTAGCGCTGCACCATTGCCGGCGTGGCGCCAACCGAGCGGATGCCCTCGCGCTGCTTGTCGTCGATGTTTTCCAGCGCCTCGGAATAGAGTTTGCCCAGGGTTCCGGTGTCGGTGAAGAAGATTGCCGACATGCCAGCCAGCGGCCCCGGACCGAAGCCGCGCGTGAAGAACAGCGCCCAGATCAGCATGTCGACCGAGCGCTGGAAATCGAAGAAGCGTTTTGTTAGCTGGTTGGCTATCCGGCTCGGCGTGACGTTGCGCGCAGCCAGGAAGGCGAGCGGAAAGGCGACGATCGAGGCCAGCACCGTGCCGACAAAAGCCATGACGATGGTTTGCAAAAGTTTCAGCCAGACGTCACCGTGCTGCCACTCGGCGTTGTTGAGGAGGTTGTCCCAGGCGAGCGCTGCGTTTGACCGCGACGGGTCGATGCGTGCCCCGGAAACGATCAGTGAAGCGACCTCGCCGAACGGCTTTCCCCAGAATGGCGAATTCGTGTCGAACACGAAATTGGCCCAGCCGAAGAAACGTCTCCAGGCGACCACTTCGTCACTTTGCACCTCAGCGCGACCGAGAAATCCGAACGAGACATAGGCTGTCGAACCTGGCCTGCGTTGCTCGATCCAGTCGGGCAGCGGCGTGCGCGGCGTGACAGAACTGTCCTTGGCGATGTCGAGGATGACGCTTTCGGCGCCGCGCGTCACGGTGACGAGGTTTGGCGTGATGGCGATCCGGCCATTGCCAAGGGTGACAGTCGCCGCCACAACGGCGTTTTCGCGCACCGTTTCAGGTGCAGCCGGAGCGGATTGGCCCGGCGGGGCGGCCGGGTTCTCGGCAGTTGGCGCACCAGGCGCCATGAACGAGTCCTGCGACGACTTGTTGGTGGCGATCGCCGGTGCCGGTGCTGCCTCGACCCGCCGCTCGATCACCGCCATCTGCTTGGTTACCCAGTCGGGTTCTGGATTGGATCCCAATTTGGAAAAGCGGGAGTAGTCGATCGTCAGATGATTGTCGTTGAATTCGATATCGGGCCGGATTTCGTAAGACACCCAGTCGGCGAGATAAGCGCCGGCAAGATTCCAGTTCGCCTTTTCGAGAACGCTTGCGATCGAGAAGAACCACGCGCAATAGAAGGTGTAAAGGATGCAAAGAAGAATCCCGATCGGGGCGGCGTAGCGCTTCCACAGCGAGCGCCGGAACGCGTCCGGGTGGCGAGCGGCGATGTCGTTGATGGCGTCGGCATTCATTCTCTTACTCTCCGCGCCCGTATGCGAACGCCTGCCGGCCGACAAGTCGATGTCTTAGCCATGCCGAAAGCTGGTCGACGGCGACGATCGTGCAGAACAGCAGGAAGACGATGGCGATGGTCTTGGCCTCATGGCCCCGGCCGATCGAAAGACGCAGGGATTCGCCGATGCCGCCGGCGCCAACGGCGCCAAGAATGGTCGAAGCGCGCACATTGATCTCGAAGCGGAGCAGGAAATAGCTCATGAAGTTGGGCAGGACCTGGGGCACGATGCCGAACCACACCCGTTCGACCCAATTGGCGCCCACGGCGCGCAAGCCTTCTTCAGGCTTCATGTCGGCGTTCTCGACCACTTCGAAGAACATTTTTCCGAGCGCGCCGACGGTGTGGATGCTGACAGCGAGGATCGCCGGAATGGGTCCAAGCGAGAAAATCGCGAGAAAGAAGCCGGCAATAACAATTTCCGGAAAGGCGCGGACGATTTCAAGGAAGCGACGCGTGGCGAAACGGAGCCAGCGGTTGGCCGTGATATTGCTCGCAGCGAGGAAGCAGAGCAGGAAACCGAATGTAGAGCCTACGAGCGTCGAAAACAGGGCGATGTTCAGCGTCTCGATCATCCGGTGGAAATATTCCGGAATGTAGATGCTTTGGGTCAGGTAGACCCGGCCTTCGGGGTAGTCGAACTTGAGGCTGCCATCGTCATAAGGGGACGGCAGGTCGAACAGCGCGCGCGCCGGGTCGAACCAGTCGCGCGGCTTCAACTCCGCGAAAAAGTCGGCGACGTAGGGAAGGCGGTGGAAGAACTTCCCAGCATTTGTTTCGTTGGCGAACCAGAGCGAGCCAGACAGTGCAAAAAACAGGAAAACCAGGCCGCCGATCGTGTAAAGGCGCCGGCGGGCGGCAAGGTCGCGCCAGTGCCGCTCGACAGTAGCTCCCCCCGGTGAAAGCGCGGGCGCGCGGCAGACGTCGGTCGCACTCATCGTTATTTTTTCTCGGCCCCTGATGCGGCAACGCCGCCGGCGGCACATGGCCCCGGCGGCGTTGTGGCAGTTTGCTTTACGAGCCGATCTTCGCCTTACGGGCGTCGATGATCGGCTGGTAGAATTCCGGGGTGACCGGCGAATAGCCCTTGTAGTCGCCGCCTTGTATCGCCGAGAAACAGGCCGGATCGGTTTCCGGAAGCTTGGTCAGGAAATCGGTGATCTTCTGCTTGGCGCCGGCGTCGATTGACGTACGCAATACCAGCGGGCCGTTCGGGATCAGCGGCGACTGCCACAATTCGACGAGGTCGTCCATCTTGAGGACACCCTTGTCGACCATCTTGCGCAGATTGCCCGAGCTGTAGCCGTCGTTGAAGTCGCCGACGCCCGAAGCCCAGGTGGTGCCGGCATCGAACGTGCCCTTCAGGACTTCAAGGACAAGCTGTTCATGGCCGCCGCCGAAACCGGTCGACGCGAAGTAGCTCTTCACATCCATGCCGATGTCCTTGGGCAGTGACGTGACCGGGATCAGGTAACCAGAAGTCGAATCGGGATCGGCGAAACCGAGTTTCTTGCCCTTCATGTCGGCGAGCGTCTTGATGCCGGAATCGGCGCGCGCGACCATGACCGCACGGTAGCCGGTCGAGCCGTCGGTCTGGATCGTCGTCAGGATCGGTTGAACCGCGTCCTTGTTTTCGAGATAGACCTTGGCGTAGGCGGAAGCGCCGAGCTCGGCAAAGTCGAGCGTGCCGCCGAGCAGGCCCTGGATGACGCCGTCATAGTCAGCGGCCGGGAACAGCGAAACTTTTTCCACGCCGAGGACTTCCTTGATGTGGTCGGCGAAGCACTGGTAGTTGCGCAGGCGGTCGGCTTCGTTCTCGCCGCCCAGAATGCCGACGCGGAATTCCTTCAGGTCCTGTGCCTGGACCGCGCCCATCGCCATGGCGAGGATGGAAACGGCACCGAAAACTATTTTTCTAAACATTTCGCGTCTCTCCTGTTGATTCCGGCGTCGCGCCGGAAGCGTTCGAATTTTGATAGCGCCTTTTTTACGCCCGGCCTTGATGCGGACTGGCGGTCCAGGCGCTCTTTCGTCGTCTGCTTTCGTATACTCGTATACAAATATCCACTCGCCGGGATCTTGGAGCTAATAGCCGGGAAATGCCGGCTCGAGCGGCCCGGCGGATGCGGCGATTTTTTTCTTGATGGCAACGCTGGTCGAGGTAATGGCCTCGGAGATTTCACCGCCATTGCTGTCGGCGCCATAGACCATGCGCACGGCCTCGCGGTTGAGCTCTTCGGGCGGGCCGTCGAACACCACCTTGCCGGCGGCCATGCCGATGATGCGGTTGCAATAGGTGCGCGCGGTATCCACCGTGTGGAGATTGGTGACGACGGTGAGGCCCTCGCGCAGATTGATGTCCTGCAGCGAATCCATCACCACCTTGGCGTTGAGCGGGTCGAGCGAGGCGATCGGCTCGTCGGCGAGGATGACTTTCGGCTGCTGCATCATGGCACGGGCAATCGCAACGCGCTGCTGCTGGCCGCCGGACAACGTGCCGGCCGGTTGCAGCGCCGTGCGGGCGATGTCGAGACGCTCGAGCGCCGCGATCGCCTCGGCCCGTTCCTCGCGGGAGAAGACACCGAGCAGATTGACAATTGTCGAGCGGTGATTGAGCCGGCCGAGCAGCACATTGGTCAGCACGTCGAGACGCGGCACCAGGTTGAATTGCTGGAAGATCATGGCGCGATCGCGCTGCCAGCGCCTGAGCAGCGAGCCGCGCAGGCTGGAGACTTCGGCGCCGTCAAAGAAAATCGAGCCCTGGCTCGGATCGATGAGGCGGTTGATCATCCGCAAAAGCGTCGACTTGCCGGCGCCCGAGCGGCCGATGATGCCGACCATCTGACCCTGCGGGATCAAGATGTCGACATTGCTGACGGCGGTGTTCCTGCCAAACCGGCGGGTGACACCGCGGATCTCGAGCGTGGCTGAGGTTGCTGACATAGGCAAGTTCCAGTCCAGTCGCGTTTCGAAGGTCCGTTAACCTTCGCTAGCGCAGCCGCATGAAACTGCGGTGTCGGTTTGATGTCAGTTTTGTTACCGCCCACAGGCCATAGGCGACGCGCCGTCAACCCAGGACCAGAGCTCCTCGAAATGCTTCATGTCCTTGAAACGGCAGAATGCCGGAGCCCGCAACTCGATCACCGGAGCCTGACGGGCGAGCAGCGAAAGGCAATCATCGAACACGTCCTGCCATTGCGATGCACTTTCGTCGTCGAGATGGCGGATCTGATAGGCGAAGGTTATGTGGAATGTGTAGCTGTCGTGGTCGGAATGCCGGTATCCGAACGGCACCGACAGAGCATCGCGCCAGGCGCGCATGACGCGCTCATCCTCGTCCGACGCGCCGGCGACGGTCCGGCCGGTCGGCACGACATCGACGACCCTGACTTTGAACGCACCATGGCCTTCGAAGCCCTTCAGACGCTCCAGATAGAGCCGGGTCATGTCTTCGATGCTGGTGTCGAGAGGCATGTACTGCGGCCAGAAGGGAAGCCGGCGGCGATGTTCGATGATGCCCTGGAACAGCGTCATGTGCAGGCTGGAGATCGGGGTGAAGGCCAGCCGGTCGGGATCGGGCATAGCGCGCATCCGCTCACGCACTTCGATGACCACCGCTTCGGACGGTGAGCCACTGGCGAGATGGCAGACGACAGTGTTGCCGGGCTCGATGAGGAAATTGCCAGCACTGTCGTAGCGCGTGCGGAGATGCACGGGAGGGTTCGGGTTAGAGCCGGCAAAAATCCGGCTAGCGACGGTTTCACGGAGTGAAGCATGGCGATCTCCAGGGAAGACCGCCTCCTGTCCGAGTCATGTGTCAGGCATATGAAAACTGCCCGCAGGGCGAGAAAGGAACCTTCAAAGACAGGGGTTTAACAAGGGCTCGCGATCGACTTCGAGCAACTTGTCCATGTTGGCGGTGCTCTGGCTGGGATCGACAGACTTGAGCGAATTGTAGAGTGCCATGCTCTCGCCCTCCAGCTCACAAGAGGCGGTGCCGCGTTGAGCTTGGCGCGCACGGATCTGGTTCTGCCGTTCGTCCAGCGCAGCTTGCGTGGTGTCCGAGTTCCTGATGATGAAGGCGTTCATGCGGTCGATCCCTGACTGAAGGAAGTCGAGAAAATCACGATCTTGCTTCGGAGCGCAGTTTTCACCGATCGCGTGGATTGATGCATAGATCATCCAGATGCAAAGGACCGCGCCGCGAGGATCCATCTTCGGCACCTGGTTGGCAGGCGCTTGTTGAGGCAAGAGAGTCACCAGCGCAACCAGGCAAGATCCTACCCATCGTCTGAGCATGCCAATCCTTACGTTTTTTCTTACGACTTTTTGCCCGGCAATCGTCAATTAAAAGGCGACAGCGTTGAGCAAGGGACGTTAGCCGCCATATTTTTCCAGAAACGCTTCCGCCGCAAGCGCGCGAAAATCGTCGAGCGCGGCGCGCAGGCGGGCATGGTCCCAATCCCACCAGGCGAGTGCCTGATAGCGTTCCACCGTGCGGCGGTCGAAGCGTTCGCGGATCGGTTTGGCCGGCACGCCGCCGACAATGGTGTAGGGCGCGACGTCTTTCGACACCACGGCGCCGGCGCCGACCGCTGCGCCATCGCCGACGCTGACGCCGGGCAGGATGGTCGAGCCGTGGCCAAGCCAGGTGTCGTGGCCGATGGTGACGCGCCTGGCGCGGCGCTGGGCGAAAAATTCGCTCTCGTGCTCGGCGTCGTCCCAATAGTCAGAGGCGCGATAGGTGAAATGGTGCAGCGTTGGCCGCCAGGTCGGATGGTTGGTGGCGTTGATGCGCACGCTGGCGGCGATGTTGGCGAATTTGCCGATCGTCGCGCACCAGACGCCGCAGTCCTGCATCACGTAGGAATAGTCGCCGAGCGTACTTTCCGAAAGCCGGCAGCGTTCGGCGATCTCGGTCCAGCGGCCGAGCGTCGAGTTCTCGACTTCCGCCGTCTCGTGGACCAGCGGCGTTTCCGACAGTTTTCGGGTCATGCGGCGATTTTCCCGGCGGCAAAAACGGTCACGTCGATAACGCGGTCGGCCACCGCCTCGCGCACGTCGTGGTCGTGGAAAATGCCAAGCAGCGCGACGCCCGCCGCCTTCTTGGCCGCGATCAGCGCAATCACCACGTCGCGGTTCCTGGCGTCGAGCGAAGCGGTCGGCTCGTCGAGCAGCAGGATCGGGTGCTCGGTGATAAAGCCGCGCGCGATGTTGACGCGCTGTTGTTCGCCGCCGGAAAACGTCGCCGGCGGCAGCATCCAGAGCTTTTCCGGCAGGTTGAGTTGCGCCAGCAAGGCGCGCGCCTTGCCGCGCGCGACCTCACGGTCCTCTCCGCGCTCGACCAGCGGTTCGGCGACGACATCCAGCGCCGAGACGCGCGGCACGGTGCGCAGGAACTGGCTGACATAGCCGATCGTGAGCCGGCGCACGGCAAGCACGGTGCGCGGGCTGGCCGTCGCGAGATCGATGAGCCCTTCCTCGTGCTGGACGATGATCTGGCCTACGTCGACGGCGTAGTTGCCGTAGAGCATCTTCAGGATCGAGCTCTTGCCGGCGCCGGACGGGCCGCCGAGCACGGCACATTCGCCGCTCCTGATCGAGAACGACACGCCGGTGACGACAGGCAGCTTGATGCCGTCGCGCAGATGCATGGTGAAGCTCTTGGCGACATCGGAGACGACGAGCGGGGTTGCCATGGTTACACCTGAAGTATCGAGGAAACGAGAAGCTGGGTGTAGGGCGCGCGCGGGTCGTCGAGCACGCGGTCGGTGAGGCCGCTTTCGACGACGCGGCCGTCCTTCATCACCATGATGCGCTGCGACAGCAGACGCGCCACTGCGAGGTCGTGGGTGACGACGATGGCAGCCAGGCCGAGATCGGTGACCAGGCCGCGCAGCAGGTCGAGCAGGCGCGCCTGCACCGAGACGTCGAGGCCGCCGGTCGGCTCGTCCATGAACACCAGCCGCGGCCCGGTGACGAGATTGCGGGCGATCTGCAGGCGCTGGCGCATGCCGCCGGAAAAGGCGCGTGGTTCGTCGTCGATGCGGTCCTCGTCGATCTCGACGCGCGACAGCCAGTCGAGGGCGGTAGCGCGGATTTTCCCATAGTGGCGATCACCCACCGCCATCAGCCGCTCGCCGACATTGGCGCCGGCCGAAACCGTCATGCGCAGCCCGTCGGCGGGGTTCTGGTGGACAAAACCCCAGTCGGTGCGCATCAGGAAGCGGCGCTCGGCCTCGCTCATGCGATAAAGCTCGCGGAACTGGCCGTCGCGCATACGGTAGCTGGCGGTGCCAGAACTCGGCAGCAATCTGGTCGAGAGGCAGTTGAGCAGCGTCGTCTTGCCGGAACCGGATTCGCCGACCACCGCCAGCACCTCGCCTGGCCACAGGTCAAAGGTGACGTTCTCGCAACCGACGCGCGAGCCGTAGAACTTGGACAGCGCGGAAACGCGCAGCAACGGTTCCTCGGTCATTGCGCCGGCTCCATCGTTTCAGGCGCAAGGTGGCCGCGATGGCCTTGTTTGCGCCGCTTCTCGCAATGGTCGGTATCGGAGCAGACGAACATGTGGCCGCCATGGTCGTCGAGGATGACCTCGTCGAGATAGACGTTCTCGGCCGCGCACAGCGCGCAGGGCTGGTCGAATGTCTGCACCTCGAACGGATGGTCCTCGAAGTCGAGGCTGACCACATCGGTGAAAGGCGGCAGCGCATAGATGCGCTTTTCGCGGCCGGCGCCGAAAAGTTGCAGGGCGGGCGAACGGTGCATCTTTGGGTTGTCGAATTTCGGCGTCGGCGAAGGGTCCATCACATAGCGGCCCTCGACCTTGACCGGGTAGGCATAGGTTGTGGCGATGCGGCCGTGCCTGGCGATGTCTTCATAGAGTTTTACATGCATGAGACCGTATTCCTCCAGCGCATGCATTTTGCGCGTTTCTGTCTCGCGCGGCTCGAGGAAGCGCAGCGGCTCGGGAATCGGCACCTGATAGACCAGCACCTGGCCTGCGGTCAGCGGGTGCTCGGGGATGCGGTGGCGGGTCTGGATAATGGTCGCCTTGGCCGTCTCGGTGGTCACGGCGACATTGGCGACCTTCTTGAAGAAGGCGCGGATCGAGACGGCATTGGTGGTGTCGTCGGCGCCCTGGTCGATGACCTTGAGCACATCGTCGGGGCCGATAATCGAAGCGGTGACCTGGACCCCGCCGGTGCCCCAGCCATAAGGCATCGGCATTTCACGTGAGGCGAACGGCACCTGATAGCCGGGAATGGCGATGCCCTTGAGGATCGCCCGGCGGATCATCCGCTTGGTCTGCTCGTCGAGATAGGCGAAGTTGTAGGTGGCGATGTCGGTCGGTTGTGCGGTCATTCCGCGGCCTCCCTTTTTTCTTCGACTTTGCCGGCGCTTTCGCGGGCATCGTGCTCGGCGCGCATGCGGCGCACCAGGTCGAGCTCGGCCTGGAAGTCGACATAGTGCGGCAGCTTGAGGTGCTCGACGAAGCCGGTCGCCTGGACATTGTCGCAATGCGAGATGACGAACTCCTCGTCCTGGGCAGCGGCGACGACGTCTTCGCCGAATTCGGTTGCACGAAGAGCGCGGTCGCAGAGCGCCATGGCCATCGCCTTGCGCTCGCTCTGGCCGAAGACGAGGCCGTAGCCGCGGGTGAATTGCGGCGGCGCCTTGGCCGAGCCCTTGAACTGGTTGACCATCTGGCACTCGGTGACACGCACGGAGCCGAGCGGTACAGCGAATGGCAGCTCCGGCACGTCGAGTTCCAGCTCGACCTCGCCGATGCGAACCTCGCCGACGAAGGGATGGTTGCGGGCATAGCCGCGCTGGGTGGAGTAGCCGAGTGCGAGGAGAAAACCCTCATCGCCGCGTGACAGCGCCTGCAGGCGGATGTCGCGCGCTATCGGGAATTCCAGCGGCTCGCGGGTGATGTCACCCGGGATATGGTCCTGCGGCATGTCGCCATCAGGCTCGATCAGGCCTTCGCGGGCGAGGATGGCAGAGACGCGCGGCATGGCTTCCGCCTCGCTGGCGCGCTGCAGCGGCTCGGCGACATCGCCGCCAAGCTCGGGATCGAGCAACCGATGGGTGTAGTCGAAGGTCGGGCCGAGAAGCTGGCCGCCGGGAAGATCCTTGTAGGTCGCCGACACGCGCCGCTCGACCAGCATCGCGCCGGTGTCGATCGCCCTGGTGTAGCCGAAGCGTGGCAGCGTGGTGCGATAGGCGCGAACCAGGAAGATCGCTTCGATCATGTCGCCGCGCGCCTGAACGATGGCCAGCGCCGCCAATTCGCGGTCGTAGAGCGAACCTTCGCTCATCACCCGGTCGACGCCGAGCGCCAACTGCTCGACGATCTGGTCGAGGCGAAGCGCCGGCACGGAACGGTCGCCGCGGCGGCGGTCGGCGAGCAGGGCGTGGGCGTTGGCAATGGCCGCTTCACCGCCTTTTACTGCGACATACATATCACGCCTCCATCGTCTTGATGCGCGTCGTGCGCGGCAGGCAGGCAACGCCTTCCGGGGTGGCGAGGATAATGTCGACGCCACGGGGAAAACGCTGATTGTTCTGCTTCCATTGTTCGACGAAGTGGCGCGGCATCTGCGCCGGCGCGATTGTCGCGGTTCTTTCGATGCCAGGACCTTCGAGCAGCAGAGGGACGCCTGACACGAGATCGCTCACCTGCAGGATCAGCGTCATCGAGCGGTCGGGATAGTCTTGGGTGCCTTGTGAAAAGCCGTCGAGCGCCATCATCTCGGCCGGCGTGGCGATCAGCGCGAAATGCGCATCGGCTGGCGTGTTGGCAAGTGGCGCGCCGGTGTGGAAGCCGAGCCAGGATTTCACCGCTGCTGGGGCCTGCAAAACGAGGTCGAGCCAGAGCGGCGTGTCATTGTCGCACAGCGCCAGCGCGATGGCACCCGCGGTGGCCGACAGCGGCGCCGGCGGGCGGGCAAAGACCGGCAGAGGCTGCCGGGTGCCCGGCCGCGCCATCGCATCCATCACGGCGCGGAACACTGTCTGGGCGTCGAACACCGGATCGGAAAAGCCGCCCTCGATCGCTTGCGTTGCGATGTCCATCAGTCTTCTCCGCGTACCATGGTGAAGAAATCGACCTTCGTTGCTGCCGTCTCGGCGCGCCGCCGTTCACGTTCGCTGGCCAGTGCGGCCTGCAGCGGCGCAATGAGCTTGGTCTCGAGCTCGTTACGACGGGTGGGATCCTGCCAGAGCGCGTCGGCGATCGCCGCCAGTTTTGCCTTATGCTTGTCACGGCCCAGCGCGTAGCAGTGGCCGACTTCTCCCGAGGCAAGCCGCACCGTCGCGCGGGTGACCGTCGCCTCGCCGACGTTGAATGGCGCGCCGCCGCCGCCGATGCGGCCACGCACGGTGACCAGGCCGGTTTCGGGGCCGCGCAGGAGTTCTGCTTGCGAAGGCAGGCCGGCTTCGTTCCAGAGGCGGACGATATCGTCGCCGGTCGATTGCGCCAACGTCGCCATGACGGCCTTGCGCTCAAGCTGCTGATCGCGCGCTTCCTGTTCTCGCATGGCCGCCGTTCCTTCTCGTTCCAATTTGTATAATGATGTAGACAATTATACAAATTATACCTATTCTCTAAAGCCTGTCCATGACGGATGGATGACAGGGCGAAAAAGATCGGGGGCAAAGAGATGATCGGTCAGCAGATGGCCAGCAGCTTGGAGCGGCGCAGCGGCGTCTCGCTGTGGCGGCAGATCGCCGAGCAGATCATGCATTCGATCGCCGTCGGCGACTTTGCCGAGAATGCTGCGCTGCCACCGGAAGTTGCACTGGCCGAGCGCTATGGCGTCAACCGCCATACGGTGCGCAGCGCCATCGCAGCACTTGTGCAGGATGGCGTGCTCAGGGCCGAGCAGGGGCGCGGCACCTTCGTGTTGTCGCGCAAGCGCCTGTCCTATCCGATCGGCGCGCGCACCCGTTTTTCGGAGGGCTTGCAAGGGCAGGCGTCGGAGCGTCGCAGCGTGCTGCTCGAATCGGCGGTCGAACCGGCCAGCCGGCGCGTCGCCGAAGGGCTGGGGCTTGCCAAGGGTTCGAATGTAATTCGCCTCGAGACGCGCGGCGAAGCCGATGGGCAACCGGTCTCGCGTGCCACCGGCTGGTTCGACGCGGCTCGCTTCGCCGGCATCGATGCCGCCATGGCCGAAACCGGATCGGTGACCGCCTCGTTCCAGCGTTTCGGCATCGGTGACTATCTCAGACAATCGACGGTGTTGTCGGCCCGCCACGCGGACGCCGCCGACCTTGCCGATCTCGATCTGCAGCCCGGCGCCATCGTGTTGGTCACGGTCGCCGTCAACGTTACCCCGGACGGCGAGCCGATCCAGTTCGCCGAAACGCGGTTCCCGGCTGAGCGGGTCGAGCTCAAGATATCGGCGCTTTAAGGTGTGTTGATATTCAGGTGAGACCGGCCTGCAAATGGCTGATACCTGCGCTTCCGGTACTCACGTACCCAAAAGTACGCTGCGTTCCGGTTCTCGGAACCCACCTGTTTGGTCGCTTCGCGCCCGTCTTCGACTCCGACTCGGCCTGACCCGAATCTCAACAGACCTTGGTGCATCTTTGTAGCCAAGTGGAACAAAAACAAACCGGATGCCCTGTTTTGACGCATCTCGCTTTAGGGCGTTCCGGTTTCATCCGACCTGGATGACGGCCTTGATCAGACCGGATTTCTCATGCGCCCAGCGGGCGAGGTCGCGCGGTGTGTCCAAAAGCGTCGTGCGATGGGTGACGAGCTTTGCCAGCGGCACCGCGCCGTTGCGGATCGAAGCGGCGACATGGTCGAAATCGGCGCGTAGCGCGTTGCGGCTGCCGATGAGCGTCATCTCGCGCTTGTGGAATTCAGGATCGGAAAAGATGATGTCGTCCTTGACGACGCTGACCAGGACCAGCGTCCCGCCATGCGCGACATGGGCGAAGGCCGAACGGACGGACTGGGTGTTGCCGGTGGCATCGAAAATCACGTCAAAACCTTCGCCGCCGGTCGCCTCCTTCACCAGATCGGTCGCAGACTGCCGTGAACCGTCGAGCGTGGCGAAGCCGAGTTCACTTGCGGCAAAACCCAGTCTTTCCGCACTCATGTCGAGCAGCGTCACGTCGAGACCGCCGATGCGGGCGAACAGCGCCGTGCCGAGGCCGATCGGCCCGGCGCCGATGACCAGCGTGCGCGCGCCGGGATCTGTTAGCGAGCGCCGCACGCCGTGCGCCCCGATCGCCAGGAATTCGACGGCGGCGGCATCAGCCAGCGACAGGCCGTTTGCCGGATAGAGATTTTGCGCCGGCACCAGGATCCGCTCGCACATGGCGCCGTCGCGGTGGACGCCGAGCACCTCGATCCTGACGCAGCAATTCGGCTTGCCTTGGCGGCAGGCGATGCATTTTCCGCAAGCGAGATACGGGTTGATGATGACCGGGTCGCCGAGGGCCAGATCGACGCCTTCGCCAGCCTCGATCACAGTGCCGGAGACCTCGTGACCCATGATGCGGGGATAGGCGAGGAACGGATGCTTGCCCTCGAAAATGTGATAATCGGTGCCGCAGATGCCGACATGACTGACCGCGACCAATGCCCAGCCAGAGGGCGGAGTGCCTGGCGCTGGGCGGTCTTCCAGAACAAGCTCACCGGGCGAACGGCAGACGACGGCTTTCATGCTTTTATCCAGTCGGTTCATGGCACCGCCGGCCCCGTTAGCGCCGGCCAGCGGTTTGTTAATATGGTCTACTTGCCGCGGCGGCGCAGGCCGTCGAAATAGACGATGACGATGATCAGCACGCCGGTGATGATGCGTTGCCAGAAGGCGTTGACGTTCAAGAGATTGGCGCCGTTGTTGATAGTGGCGAGGATGAAGGCGCCGAGCAGCGGTCCGTGCACCGAGCCGACGGCGCCGAACAGCGAGGTGCCGCCGATCACCGACGAGGCGATCGCCTGCAATTCCCAGCCCTCGGCCTGTGTCGGATTGCCGATGCCGATGCGCGAGGCAAGCAGCACGCCGACAAAAGCTGCACAGAGGCCCGATAGCGTATAGGCCATGTAGATGGTGCGCTGGACGTTGACACCGGACAGACGCGATGCCTCGGCGTTGGAGCCGACCGAGAACAGATACCGGCCCCAGCGGCTGTGATGCAGGAAGATGTAGGCGGGGATGCCGACCAGGATCACCATCCAGAACAGATTGGGGACGCCGAGAAACGAGCCGCGCGAAAACAGCTGGAAGGCATCGTTGTTGATCGAGATCGAGTTGCCGTTGGTCATCAAGAGGCCGATGCCGCGCAGCGAGGTCAATGTCGCCAGCGTGATGATGAAGGGCGGCAGGCCCATCTTGACGATGCCGAAACCGTGGAACAGGCCGATGGCGACGCCGACCAGCAAGGTGATCAGGATGGCGAGGAAAATCGGCACGCCGGCATTGATCAGCATTGCCACGATGACGGTGGCGAAGCCAACGACGGCGCCGACGGAAAGGTCGATACCTCCGGTGATGATGACGAAGGTCTGGCCGACCGCCAGGATGGCGATCATCGAACCTTGCCGCAGCAGGTTCGAGATGTTGTTGGCGGAGGCGAAGCTCGGCGTCGCCACCGACAGGATGACCCACAACAATACCAGCAGCGCCAGCAGTGTCAGCCCGAACAGGGCGTTGTAGTTGCGTTTCGGCCTTTCGGCCGGTATCGCCTCGGTGCTCATGTCTGTCCTCCCGGTTTTTCTTGCTTCTCGGCCAGTGCTTGGGTGAGGATCTCCTCATGGTCGGCGGTGTGAAAACCATGAGTGGCCACCAGTTTGCCGCGCCGGAACACATGCAGCGTGTCGGCGAGTTCATAGACCTCGGGCAGGTAGGACGAGATCAGGATGATGCCGGCGCCCTTGGACAACAGTTCGCCGAACAGGCGGTAGATCTCCGCCTTGGTGCCGACATCGACGCCAACGGTCGGCTCGTCGAAGATGAACAGCTTGGCGCCGTGCGCCAGCCACTTGCCGATGACTATCTTCTGCTGGTTGCCGCCGGACAGGCTGGAGGCGAGCGCGTTGCGCGTCGGCGTCTTGATCCTGAGATTGGCGATCTGGCGATCCGCCTCGGTCTTTTCCTGTGCGCTGGAGATCAGCAGATTGCTGGAGATGCGCTTGTAGATCGGCAGATTGAGATTGAGGCCGACCGGCAGGTTGAGGCAGAGGCCCTGGTCACGGCGGCTTTCCGGCGCCAGCGCCATGCCGAGCCTGATAGCGTCATGCTCGGAGTTGACCTGAACCGCCTTGCCCTCCCAGAGGATCTGGCCGGCCGACTTGCGATGACGGCCGTAGAGCGTGGTGACGAACTCGCTGCGCCCGGCACCGATCAGGCCGTAGAGCCCGACGATTTCGCCGGCACGGACCGTCATCGAGACATTTTCGAAGCCCTTGCCGGAGAGATTTCTGGCTTCGAGGAGCGTCGCGCCCGGGGTAAAATGCTCCTTGTGATAGACTTGCTCGATCGAGCGGTTGATCATCATCTTGACCAGCTCGGCGTCGTTGGTCTCGGCGATGTTCCTGGTTCCGACAAGCGTGCCGTCGCGCAGCACCGAGACACGGTCGGCGAGTTCGAACACCTCTTCCATGCGGTGGCTGATATAGATGATGGTGACGCCTTCGCCCTTCAGCCGGCGGATCAGCGTGAACAGCTGGTCGGCTTCCTTTCGGGTGAGATAGGCAGTCGGTTCGTCGAAGATCAGGAATTTGGTGCCGCGCACGGTGGCACGGGCGGCGGCGATCAGTTGCTGCTGGCCTATGGTCAGGTCACCCAGCACGACATGCGCCGGCAGATCGAAGCCGAGATCGTCGATGATCTTCTGCGCTTCCCTGACCATGGCCCGCTGCTGCAGGATGCCGAAGCGGGAATCCTCCTCGCCGAGGAACATGTTGGCCGCGACAGTGAGATGGCGGCACAGAACGACCTCCTGATGCACGGCATTGATGCCCAGCGCCATCGCCTCATGCGGCGTCGCCAGTGCTGCCGGCTTGCCCTCCCAGATGACGTCGCCGGAGGTGCGCGGCATGACGCCGGTCAGCAGCTTGATCAGGGTGGATTTGCCGGCACCGTTCTCGCCGACAATCGCGTGGATTTCGCTGGCCTTGAAGGCGAGGTTAACCGGCTTCAGTGCGTGCGTGCCGGGATATCGCTTTTCCAGTCCCTTGAGTTCGAGGATCGTCCTGCCCGGTTCCAGCGTTGGGGCCGGATGCAGTTCCTGCGCCGTCGACGTCATGACAATCCTCCCAGATTGGCCTCACGAGTTGCACGAGTGTAGGTCGTTTCCGGGGCAAGAAGCCCCGGAAACGGTGCGACAATGTCGGTGCTCAGTCGAGCTTCGGATTGAGCAGCGCGTCGATCTTCGGGTCTTTCATGTTAGCCTTGGTGACCAGGTTGGCGCCGGTGTCGACATTGGCCTCGACCTTCTCGCCCTTCGAGGCAGCGAGCGCCGTCTTGATGCCGTCATAGCCCATCCGGTACGGATCCTGGACGACGAGGCCGGAAATGACGCCGTCATTGAGGAACTTGACCAGCTTCTCGTCACTGTCGAAGCCGATCAGCCCGACCTTGCCGGCAAGGCTGTTCTCGGCGATCGCCTGACCGACGCCCTGCGCCATGATCAGGTTGGAGGCGAAGATGCCCTTGAGGTTCGGGTTGGCGGTGATCAGGTCGGTCGCGATGTTGAGGCCGGTCGTGGCCTGGCCGTCGGCGTATTTGTCGGCAATGAGCTTGAGGCCGGGATATTTGGCGGCAAGCTGTTCCTTGAAGCCCTGGGCGCGCTGCTCGAGCGAGCCTGCGCCGGGAAGTGCGGTGATCAGGGCGACGTCGCCCTCGATTTTGCCGCCATTGGCTTCGGCGATCGCGGCCGCCAGCCCGTCAGCGGCGACGCGGCCGCCTTGGATATTGTCGGTGGTCAGGAACGAAGTGAAGGCCTTGGAGTCGGCGCCGGAGTCGATGCCGATGATCTTGACCTTGGTGGCTGCCTCATCGATGGGCTTGCCGAGCGCCTTGGCTTCGGTCGGTGCGATGACGACGGCAGCCGGGTCGCCGGCGACGGCGTTTTCAAGGATGGAGATCTGGCCGTTGACGTCGGTCTCCGCCTGGGCGCCGAGTTCCGGCACGTTAACGCCGAGGTCCTTGCCGGCCTTGCGAGCGCCGGCCAGGACGATCTGCCAGTAGAAAGAGGTGGTGTCCTTGACGATGATCGGAATGGTTACGTCCGCCGCCGAAGCCGGCGCCGAATGCATCACGCCGGCAAGCATCGAGGCGGCGGCGAGCGCCACGAATGCGCGGCGGTTGAGAATGCTGGTCACGAATTTCATTAGACTTCCTCCCTAAGTCGCCCGGTGAACGTTGCGGAAGCTCGGTTTGGATAGGCGTTGCTCCAAACAGAACTTTATCAATAAAAAACATTTACCGCATTTTGATAGTATATCGGTCCGGTCGACGCAAGCGGTGTTTCGCATCGCCCTCCGTACGTCTCGACCGGAAGGGAGTGCCGATCCTCATTGGAAATCCTACAAATACTCTCCGAAAAGGTATGGAATATTAATTCCAACAACCAGTCAATATGGAATATTCATTCTTTTTTTGAGGGGTACGATTGTGACGCCTCCTAATCGCACCGTCCGCCGTTTAACCGGCGAAGGCCGCAGGGTCATCAGCCGAGTTTCTGTACGACCGTGTAGGGATCATATTTGGCGAATTCTGTTTCGGGCACCTGGACGTCGAGCAGTTGGAGATTTCGCGCCAGATTGGCCGGTTTGGCGGTGCCCGTCAGCACAGAAGCTACCACAGGCTCGTGCAGCGGGAACTGGAACGCCGCCGCGGCAAGCGGATAGCCGCCCTCGGCGGCGATTTTTTCCATGGCGCCGACGCGGTCGAGAATGTTCTGGGTGGCTGGCAGGTAGTCGAAATGCGCCCCCGGCACCGGGCCGGTCGCCAAGATGCCGGAATTGAAGACGCCACCGATGATCAGCGAGGTCTGCCGTTGCCGGCAAAGCGGCAGCAATTCGGCTTCGGCGGTGCGGTCGAGCAGCGAATAGCGGCTGGCGAGCAGGATGCAGTCGAGCGGCGCCTGGCGCAGCACATCGAGACAGATCTGAACCTCGTTGACGCCAAGGCCGTAGGCGGAAATGACCCTGGACGACTTCAGCTCTTCCAGCGCCTTCAGCCCGCCATCCATAAACTGGCGGAAATGCAGCTTCGTCTTCTCGACGCCATGCGTGTAGACGCCGATGTCGTGGACGAACAGGATGTCGATTCGATTGAGGCCAAGCCGCGCATAGCTGAACTCGACCGAACGCATGATGCCGTCGTAGGAATAGTCATAGTCGAGCGCAAAGGGCAGCGGATCGACATAGGAATGGTCCGGAACCTGGTCTTCCGGCACCGGCCGGAACAGGCGCCCAACCTTGGTCGACAGCACGTAGGAATCCCGCGGCTTGTCGCGCAGGAAATCGCCGAAGCGGCGTTCCGAGAGGCCGAAGCCGTAGAAGGGCGCCGTATCGAAATAGCGCAAGTCGGCATCCCAGGCGACCTGCAGCGTCTGCATCGCCGCCTCGCGCGGGCAAGCTCGGTAGAGGCCGCCGACCGCCGCGCCGCCGAAGCTGACCTCGGTTATTTCCAGCGCGGTGCTGCCAACACAGCGTTTCTTCATGCAAAGCCTCCCACCGGCCATTCGCCTGGCCCGTCTATGTCTTAAGTCAGTTAGTGGCTGGTCTAGAGGGTCGCTCCGAGGTGCCAGGGCACGAACTCGTTGTCGCCGTAGCCGAACTCCTCGCTCTTGGTCTTGCGGCCGGAAGCCGTCTCGACGATCAGTTCGAAGATCTCGCGGCCCATGCCGGCGATGGTCTTTTCGCCCGAGGCGATGACGCCGCAATTCACGTCCATGTCCTCTTCCATCACGTGGTACATGGTCGAGTTGCTGGCGACCTTGATCGACGGTGTCGGCCGGCAGCCGAAGCAGGAACCGCGGCCAGTGGTGAAGACGATGACGTTGGCGCCGCCCGCGACCTGGCCGGTGGCGGAGACCGGGTCGTAGCCGGGCGTGTCCATGAACACCAAGCCGTGCCCGGTGACCTTCTCGGCATAGCCGAAGACACCGTTGAGCGGCGTCTGGCCGCCCTTGGCGACCGCGCCCAGCGACTTCTCCAAAATGGTGGTCAGGCCGCCGCGCTTGTTGCCGGGCGACGGATTGTTGTCGATGGAAGCGCCGTGCTTGGCGACATGGTCTTCCCACCACTTCACATAGCCGTCCAGCTTGGCGGCGATCTCCGGGCTCGCCGCACGGTAGGCCAGCAGATGCTCGGCGCCGTAGATTTCCGTCGTCTCGGAGAGGATGCCGATGCCGCCGACGCCGGCCAGGATATCGACGGCGGCGCCCAGTGCCGGATTGGCGGTGATGCCGGACATGCCGTCCGAGCCGCCGCATTGCAGGCCGACGACGATCTCGCTGACCGGGATCGGCTCACGCTCAAGCTTACCGACCTCCTCGGCGATCTCGGCCAGCACCAGCATCGCCTTTTCGACCGATTTGCGCGAGCCGCCGGCTTCCTGGATGTTGAAATGGCGTTTCCCCGCGGCGACGCCCTTCTGGCCATAGAGGGTGAGTTGGTTGACCTCGCAACCGAGGCCGACCATCAGCACGCCGCCGAAATTCGGATGGCGGGCATAGCCGGCCAGCGTGCGGTGCAGCACCATCATGCCGTCGCCGGTGGCGCTCATGCCGCAGCCCTGGCCGTGGACGATGGGAACGAAGCCGTCGATGCCCGGATATCTGGGAAGCAGCGTGCGGTTCGCCTCGTCGGCGATGGCGTGGCAAACGGTGGCCGAGCAATTGACGCTGGCGAGAATGCCGATGAAGTTGCGCGTGCCGGCACGGCCGTCGGCGCGACGGTAGCCCATGAAGGTGCGGGCGCGGTCGGCCTCGGTCGCGTGCACGGCTTCGCTCGGCGGCACCACCGGCAAACGCCCGGACTCGAATACCAGATTGTGCGAATGGACATGCTCGCCGGGCGCGATGTCCTGGGTGGCGCGGCCGATCGCTTGAGCGTATTTGACCACGGCCTCGCCGGCGGCGATCGGCTTGATCGCCACCTTGTGGCCGGGTTCGATCAACGCCGTGGCGACGGCACCGCCCGGCAGGACCGCGCCGATCTCGATGCGGCCATTGGCGACCGCGACATTGTCGGCGGGAGACAGAAGAATGCTGTTTGCGGGGTTCACTGGCAGTTTCCTGGGTGTTCCTGGGATGGGCAAGCGGATTGACATGCGCCTGTTAAAAGATAATGTCTTTTATCGTGAAAAAACAGTTTTGCGTCAATTGTTTTTTCGTGACGACGCCGCGCGTTCTTATGGATGCAGAGGACGGGGCACCGGAATCAGGGCTGACTTCTGAAGAGCAATTCCGCTTTTTGGGGGCCTGCGCTAGGAACGTTTGTCAATATCGCGCTTCAAGCCGGCCGCCGCAAGCGCCGGCGCGCAATGGGGCAGGGATGTCGAAGAGCAATAACGTCTATAAGGACGCCTACAATCGCGGTCTGCGGCTGCTCGACGAAACGAAAAGCCTGCCGTCGGAGCCCGAATTGGGTGTGCTGCTCGGCGTCAGCCGCACGACGATCCGCACCATCCTTGCGCGCATGGAAGAAACGGGGCTGATCGCCTGGAACAAACGCAGCAAGACGGTCTTGCGCGTGCCGCGGCCGGACGACTTTTTCCCCGAGGAAGAGACCGACACGCTGTCGCAGATCATCGAGCGCTCTTTCATGCGGCGGCTGCTTGCCGGCGGCGCCGAGCCCGGCATGCAGATCAACGAACTCGAACTGGCGCGCGAGATCGGCGTCGGCACCACCAGCGTGCGCGAGTTCCTGATCCGCTTTTCCCGCTTTGGGCTGATCGAGAAGCGCCGCAACAGCCATTGGGTGCTGAAAGGTTTTACCCGCGCTTTTGCGCTGGAATTGACTGAAATCCGCGAGATGTTCGAATTGCGCTCGGCTGCCGCCTTTGCCGCGCTGCCGGAAGACAGCCCGGTGTGGGCCGACCTCGACCTGCTGGAAGACGAGCACCGCCTGCTGGCGCGCGAGATCGCCACGCGCTTCAACGAATTCTCGGAGCTCGACGAGCGCTTTCACCGGCTGATCCACCGCGCGTCGCACAATCGCTTCATCGTCGATTTCTACGACGTCATCGCCATGATCTTCCATTACCACTACCAGTGGAACAAGGCGCAGGAGCGCGAGCGCAACGAAGTGGCGGTCGCGGAGCATCTGGCCTATATCGCGGCGCTCAAATCGCGCGATCCCGGCAAGGTCGACGCCGCCTGCCGCAAGCATCTGAAGTCGGCGCGGCACACGCTGCTGACGTCGATTCCGGAAGGCCAGCAGCCGCAACGGGCTCAAAGCGCCGCGTTGCCGCAGCAGTGATTTGGCGATTTTCCACCTGCTGAGCCCGTGCTAGATATCTGGCCATTGCTGCGTGAAGAGGCAGGTCTTTGAATATCCGGCGGAGACGATGGAGCATGCCGGCCGCGTTCGCTGCGGCCTATTTGCTCGTGCTCCAGTCGGCGCTTGGCGCATTCGCCTTCGGCATCGGGCCGAATGCTTCGCAACTTGACGCCTTCGGCAATGTCATCTGCACCCAGGAGGGCGCGGCCCAGCTTCCAGGCGGCGATCCACACCAGCAGCACATGCCGGCTTGCAGTATGCTTGGCTGCGGCATGGCCTCGGCTGTTTACGCGCCGCCGCCCGCTGCCGCCACGGTGCCCGGCAATTTTCCCGTCGAAATCGTCGCCTTTGTGCTGCCGGCGTTCCAGCACCTCGATCTCACCCGCGACCGCTCTCCATCGAATCCGCGTGCGCCGCCGGCGACGGCCTGATCCGTTCCCAGATCGCCTTGCGGAAGTCTTGGCGAGCGCATTCATTCGACATCGAAACTGTTCGCGACCGGCTACCGGCGCGCTCTCTCAGTTCTGGAGCTATCATGTCTCACTTTTTCCGCGCGCGATTCGGCCGCAACAGGTCCTTCCTGCACAGCTTCGAGGAGCGACTCGGCATCACCGTGTTCCTCCTCGCCCTCCTGTTCGTCGGCGCCCAGGCCGTTTTCGCGCATGAGTTCAGGGTTGGCGACCTCGAGATCGGGCATCCCTGGTCGCGCGCCACGCCACCTGGCGCCAAAGTGGCCGGCGGCTATTTCACCGTCACCAACACCGGCAGTTCGCCGGACCGGCTGCTGTCGATCTCCTCTGAAGTTTCGGCCAAGACCGAACTGCATGAGATGGGCGTCAGCGATGGCGTCATGACCATGCGGCCGGTCACCGGTGGCCTTGAAATTCCGGCCGGCGGCAAGGTCGCGCTGGCACCCGGCGGCTATCATCTGATGTTCGTCGGGCTGAAACGGCAACCGAAGCAAGGCGAGACCTTTCCAGCCACGCTGACCTTCGAGAAGGCCGGCAGCGTCACTGTCGACTTCGCCGTGGAAGGCATCGGCGAAACTGGCGGCATGGACAATCATGCTAACTGATCCGGCACGCCAACTGACCCGGCCAGATCCGGACAATTCGAAATTTGAGGGACCATCATGAACAGGTATCTTCTGTCGGCCGGCGCGTTTTTCGCCTTGGGGACAAGCACGGCCTTTGCCCACATTACGCTGGAAACACAGGAGGCGGCGGTCGGTTCGACCTATAAGGCCGTCCTGCGCGTGCCGCATGGCTGTGAGGGCAAGGCAACGACCGCCGTGCGCGTGCAGATCCCGGAAGGGGTCATTTCGGTAAAGCCGATGCCGAAGCCGGGCTGGACGCTGCAGGTCAAGAAAGGCAGATACGAAAAATCCTACCAGCTCCACGGTGAGGCGGTGACGTCAGGCGCTAGGGAAATCGACTGGAGCGGCGGCAGCCTGCCGGACGAATTCTACGACGAATTCGCCTTCCGCGGGACACTGGCGGCGGAGCTGCCGGCCGGCCAAACGCTCTATTTCCCGGTGGTGCAGGAATGCGACGGCGCTGCCGAACGCTGGATCGAGATTCCGGCGGCCGGCCAGGATGAGGATGCCCTGGAATATCCGGCGCCGGGCCTCAAGCTTTCGCCGAAGAAATGATTTTTTGGCGGCGCGCTTTGAAAGAGCGCGTCGCTGTTTTGTGGCGGTGACATGAGTGCTGTGTCCTTACAGCGGACGGTCTGGGCGGCCGGCAAGCGCATCGGCCGATTTGCCGGCGGCCTGCTGGCTGCGATCGTGCTGCTTGCCGCTATTGCCGCGCCAAGTCCGGCCTTCGCCCACGCGGCGCTGATCACAACCGAGCCGGCGGACGGCGCCGTGCTTGCGCAGAACCCCGCGCAGTTCTCGCTGACCTTCAGCGAGCCGGCCTCGCCGCTGGTGCTGACCTTGGTGCAGCCTGACGGGACGCCGGTTCCGCTGACGTCTTTTCGGCTCAATGGCCAGACGATCGAGATCGACAATCCGCAAACGCTCGGATCCGGCACGCATGTGCTGAGTTGGCGAGTGATTTCCGCCGATGGCCATCCGGTCGGCGGCTCGGTGCTGTTTTCCATCGGCGCGCCGAGTGCTGCGCCGCCCGTCTCCGAAGCTGTCGACCGGGGCTTGAGGTCGGCGATCTGGATCGGCAAGGTCTTTCTCTATGTCGGCCTCTTTCTCGGCGTCGGCGGCGCCTTTGCCATCGCCTGGCTGGCGAAGGGCGGGTGTTCCGGCCAGCGCTTCGTCATCGCCGCAATCCTGTGCGGCCTTGTCGCGGCGCCCTTGTCGCTCGGCTTTCAGGGACTGGACGCGCTCGGTTCACCGCTCGCCCGGCTGGCGCAGCCGGGCGTCTGGCAGGCAGGGCTCGGCACCAGCTTTGGCTGGGCGGTGCTGGTCGGGCTGGTGGCGCTCGGGCTAGGCCTGCTGTCGCTGGTCGGGCCGCGCGGCGGCGCAAAACTGTTTGCCCTTGCCGGCTTGGCCGGTGTCGGTGCCGCCCTCGCCGCCAGCGGGCATGCAAGTGCCGCCGAACCGCAATGGCTGACAAGGCCGATGGTGTTTCTGCACGGCGCCGGTATCGCGTTCTGGGCCGGGGCGCTGGCGCCGCTCGGTCTCGCCATGAGGCGGAAACCGGTCGAGGCCGCGCCTTTCCTGCACCGGTTTTCCCAAGCGATCCTGCCCGTCGTGGCCGTGCTTGCCACCACCGGCATCGTGCTGGCTGTCATCCAGGTGCAGGCGCCCGCAGCTTTGCCCGAAACCGCCTATGGCCGGCTGCTGCTGATCAAGTTGGCGCTGCTGTTCTTTCTGTTCACGCTCGCCGTCATCAATCGCTGGAAGCTGACCGGTCCGGCCGAAGCGGGAGAGACGGAAGTACAGAGGAGGCTGTTCCGCTCGATCGGCATTGAAATGCTGATCGTTCTGGCGATTTTCGGCGTTGCCGCCGGCTGGCGCTTCACGCCGCCGCCACGCGCCCTGGCGATCGCAGCAGCGCAGCCGGCATCGGTGCATATCCACACGCCGAAGGCGATGGCCGACCTCAGCATCACACCCGGCCATGTTGGGCCGGTTGCCGCCTCGATCATTATCATGACCGGCGATTTCGGCCCGCTCGACGCTGAACAAGTGACGCTGGTGCTGTCAAAACCCGACTCCGGCATCGAGCCGATCAAGCGCGCGGCGACAAAGCCAGGCGACGGCACATGGCGCGTCGACGGTCTCGTCGTCCCGGTTCCCGGCCGATGGACCGCGCGGCTCGATATTCTCGTCTCGGATTTCGAGATCGTGAAGATCGAGGCGCCGATCGACATCAGGCCGTGAGGACAAGCTGGCGGTCTGCAACACAATCCGGCGAGGCGGTTGACGCGGCCCTGAAGGCCCGTCAATCATCTCGGCAAGAATGGTCATCGCCGCAAAATCGCGGTCTAGCAAAAGATCCGAAAGCAGGGAAGAAACGATGGAAAAAGCCGAAATCGGCCTGATCGGCCTTGGCACGATGGGCTCCAACCTGGCGCTCAACATCGCCGAGAAAGGGCACCGCATAGCCGTCTTCAACCGCACCGCCGCGCGCACCGACGCCTTTGTCGAGAATGCCGGGGCGCTGAAGGACATGGTCGTGCCCTGCTACAGCCTGGAGGAACTCGCCGCCGCCATCCGGCCGCCGCGGCCGATCATCATCATGGTGCTGGCCGGCAAGCCGGTCGACGAGCAGATCGCGGCGCTGCGCGGCGTGCTGTCGGCCAACGACATCGTCATCGATGCCGGCAACGCCAATTTCCGTGACACGATGCGACGCTTTTCCGAGCTTACCGATTCGGGTCTCACATTCATCGGCATGGGCGTGTCCGGCGGCGAGGAGGGCGCGCGCCATGGACCGTCGATCATGGTCGGCGGCACGGAAGAGTCCTGGAAACGCGTCGAAAAGGTGCTGACCGCCATTTCGGCCAAGTTCAGGGATGAGCCCTGTGCGGCATGGCTTGGCACCGATGGTGCCGGGCATTTCGTCAAGACCATCCACAACGGCATCGAATATGCCGATATGCAGATGATCGCCGAGATCTACGGCATCTTACGCGACGGCTTAAGCATGGGGCCGAAGGAGATCGCACAGGTGTTTGCCGGCTGGAACAAGGGCCGGCTCAACTCCTATCTGATCGAGATCACCGCCAGGGTGCTGGCCGCCGACGATCCGAAGACAGGCAAGCCGATGGTCGACGTCATCCTCGACCGCGCCGGCCAGAAGGGCACCGGCAAATGGTCGGTGATCGAGGCGCAGCAGCTCGGCATTCCGGCCACGGCGATCGAGGCCGCGGTGGCGGCGCGCGTGCTGTCGTCGATCAAGGACGAGCGCCTGGCCGCCGAAAAGGCCTATGGCGATAGCGGCGTGACCACCATTTCCGGAGACAGGGACGCGCTTCTCGACGATCTCGAGCTGGCGCTGTTCGCCGGCAAGATATCAGCCTATGCGCAAGGCTTCGCGGTGATGAGCGGCGCGTCGAAGGAATTCAACTGGAACCTGCCGATGCCGACCATTGCCGAGATCTGGCGGGCCGGCTGCATCATCCGCTCGCAAATGCTGGACACGATGGCGGAAGCTTTCGGCACCGGCGGGGCGGCCACCAATCTTTTGATGGCACCGGCCTTCATCGCGATGATGCAGGAAGCGCATCCGTCGCTCCGGCGCATCGTGGCAAGGGCGTCGGAAGCCGGCTCACCGGTGCCGGCGCTGTCGTCGGCGCTCGCCTATTTCGACAGCTACCGCCAGGGACGCGGCACCTCGAACCTGATCCAGGCGCAACGCGATTTCTTCGGCGCGCACGGCTTCGAGCGCATCGACGGGCCGGGCGCGTTCCATGGTCCTTGGGGGAGCGGAGCGGCTGGCTAGCGCCTGATATCGGCCGTTGAGGTGACCGTTGCTACTGCCTGAAAGGAGACATTGTTGCGACCATTCTGGACGTCGCGGTTGCGGCATAACCGGTGATTCCCGCCATCCCTCAATATCGGACGTTCGCGCGAGAACTGGAGCCGGAGTCTCAAGCGGTCAATAGGTTGGGATTCAGTTCGCCGCGCCGACCCGCTTGCGCTCCCGGGTTTCCAGCAGCTTCGTCAGCCAGTCTGGATCCATCTCCGGCACGGAGGAGAGAAGCAGTTCGGTATACGGAGCATGCGGCGGCGTCAGGATTTCGGTCTTGAGCCCCTGCTCGACGACTTTGCCTTGGTGCATGACGACAATTTCGTCGGCGATTGCCCGCACCGTCGCGATGTCGTGCGTGATGAAAATATAGCTGACTCCGAATTCTTGTTGCAGCCGCATAAGGAGCTTCAGGATCTCTTCCTGTACGATCTGGTCGAGCGCCGAGGTCACCTCGTCGCAGATGATGAGCTCCGGATTAGCAGCCAGCGCCCGGGCAATGCAGATGCGCTGCTTCTGACCGCCCGAAAGTTCGCCCGGCAGACGGTCGAGGAAGCTTTCGTCCATCTCGATCATGTGCATGAGTTCGCCAACGCGGCGGTCGCACGCCGCCCCTTTGAGGCCGAGATAGAACTCGAGCGGCCGGGAGATGACTTCCTCGACGGTCTGACGCGGATTGAGCGCGTTGTCAGGCATCTGATAGATCATCTGAATGCGGCGCAGAATGTCTTTGGGCCTCTCTTTCAGAGTTCTTGGCAGACGATGCCCCGCAAATGAGATCGAGCCCGAGACCGGCGGCAGCAGGCCGGTGATGACGCGGGCGAGCGTTGATTTACCGGAACCAGATTCACCGACGACCGCTACCGTCCGTCCGCGCGGCACCTTGATCGATACATCCTGCAGAACCTTGACTTTCCCTGCGTAGGCGGCGGTGATGTTATCGATCGTGAGCAGATGGTCCGCGGCCGGCACTTCGGGTTTGGCTAGCTTTCGCACCGCCCAGAGCGTCCTCGTATAGTCTTCGGCCGGCGCCGCAAGCATCTGGCGTGTTTCGGCCTCCTCCACAGTACGGCCATGGCGCAGAACCATGATCCGGTCCGCCATCTGCGCAACCACGGCCAGATCATGCGTGACGTAGATCGCGGCAGTGTTGAATTCTTCGACAACCTTACGGATCGAGGCGAGGACCTCGACCTGTGTGGTCACGTCGAGCGCCGTCGTCGGCTCGTCGAAGACGATCAGGTCGGGCCGGCAGGCCATAGCCATCGCCGTCATAGCCCGCTGCAACTGCCCTCCGGAGACCTGGTGAGGATAGCGGAAGCCGATGGTGTCCGGATCCGGCAGGTGAAGACGCCGGTAAAGTTTGATGGCATCCCGATTCGCTGCCTCGCGACTGGCGATCCCGTGCGCCACGACCGTTTCGACGGTCTGATCGAGGAGCCGATGGGCCGGGTTGAAGGAAGCGGCCGCGCTTTGCGCGACATAGGCGATGCGCGAGCCTCGGAGCCGTCGCCGTGCGGTTTCGGCCATGGCGAGGAGGTCGATCCCGTCGAACAGGATGGATCCTTGCGTGATCCGGCAGCCTGGCTTGGCATATCCCATCGCGGCAAGCCCAATGGTGGACTTTCCGGCGCCGGACTCGCCAATGAGGCCGAGAACCTCACCGCGCTTTAGCGAGAGATCCACACCGCGAACGATCGGATGCCAGCGCTCGTCGGAAAACCCTTCGACGTGAAGGTTGCGAACGCTGAGGAGTTTCGTTCCCTTTTCGCGTTGGCCAGAATTCTTACTTTTCATCGCGCAACCCGCTTGTCGCATGCAAGAACCAGTCGACAACGAAATTCACCGAGACCGTGAGAAGGGCAATCGCGCCTGCCGGCAAGAGCGGAGTGATGTCGCCATAGGTGATGAGGGTAGCGTTTTCCCGCACCATCGAGCCCCAGTCGGCAGTCGGCGGCTGGATGCCGACGCCGAGAAAGGAGAGCGCGGCGATGGTGAGGAAAACGAAACAGAAGCGCAGGCCGAATTCCGCGATCAGCGGCGGCAGCACGTTGGGCAGGATCTCCTTGGTCAGAATCCATCTCGGCCCTTCGCCACGCAGTTGCGCGGCTTCGACATATTCCATGACGGCAACATTCAGCCCGACCGCGCGCGCCAGCCGGAATACGCGGGTCGAATCGAGCAGGGCGATGATGAGGATCAGGCTGGTGACCGACGAACCGAAGATGGATAGCAACATCAGCGCGAAGATGAGGCTCGGGATCGACATCAGCACGTCTACCGCGCGCGACAGAATCTGGTCGAGCCACCCCCGGTACATCGCGGCCAGCAAACCGAGCGTGACGCCGACCGCGAAGGACAGAAGCGTAGTCGCGAAGGCGATGCCGATCGTATTGCGCGCGCCATAGATCAGCCGGGTGAGCACGTCGCGACCGAGTTGGTCGGTCCCGACGATGAACTCTTGGCTCCAAGGCGCGAAAGCCTCGGTGAAAACCTGCGTTTCTCCGTAGGGCGCTATCCAGGGCGCTAACAGCGCGACGAAGACGTAGCCAAGGATGACCACGATGCCGAACCAGGCGCTGAATGGAGCCTTTTTGAGTGCGGTTTTTACCCGGGAGGCGCGCGTGCGCCTCTGTCTTGAGACCGCCACGACATGTTCGGTGCTGGTCATCGCGGGTGCAAAAGCCTCGGATTGGTGGCAATGGAAATGATGTCGGCGGTCAGGTTGAGCAGGATGTAGGTTGCCGCGAAGATTAGGGCGCAGGCTTGCACGACCGGAACATCCCGGGACTTCACCGCATCGACCATCAATTGGCCGATGCCGGGATAGACGAACACCACCTCGACCACGACCACGCCGACGATGAGATAAGCGAGGTTGAACGCAATCACCGTGATGATAGGCGCCCAGGCATTGGGCAGGGCGTGTCTGAGAACGATTGTCATAGGCGACATTCCCTTGAGCCGCGCCATATCGATATAGGGGCTTGCCAGCATGTTGATAATCGCCGCGCGCGTCATACGCATCATATGGGCAACAATCACCAGCGTGAGGGTGATGGACGGCAGCGCTGCGCGCCAGACGTGCTCCCAGAACGGCGTTTGGTCGCTGATGTTCGCCAGTGTCGGAAATTTGGGAACCAGGTTCAGGACCCAGTTGATCGAAGCCGCGAGCCACTCGGGCAGGGATTGTGCGAATTCGGTTCCGATGAACGTGTCGCGCGAGATGATGAGGTAGGCCAGCATATAGGCGACGAAGAATTCGGGGAATGAAATCGTCGTCAGCGTCACCGTGTTCACCACACGGTCGAACCAGCTGTTGCGGTAGAGAGCGGCGAGAATGCCAAGTCCTAGCGCGAGTGGAACCGCTATAAGGGCGGTCATCACGGCAAGGAACATCGTGTTGTAGAGCCGGGGCGCAATGATCTCGGCGACTGTGCGCCGGTAGCCGGTGCGGCTTGCGAAGGAAGAGCCGAAATCCCCCTGCACGATCTGCCCGACCCAAGCGAAATAGCGCTCAACCGGCGGACGATCGATGCCGATCTCGCGCTGGAATGCGGCGACCGTCTCGGGCGTCGCGGATTGCCCGAGCATCGCCTTGGCGAAATCGCCCGGAAGCATGGCAATCGCCGAAAAGATGATGATGGTGACGATGAACAGCGTGATCAGGCCGAGACCCAGGCGCTGCAAAACCGTCCTAACGACCGGGTTCATGGGCGGTGCCTTCGAGCGTTTCCCCTGAAAAGAGCGAACCGCCCGCGCCGCCGGCGGTTCGCCTGGCGAACGTCACGCGTTGGCTACCCACCAGCGCTCGGCCATCTTCAGTCCGTCATTTTCCCAGTTCGGCGCCACCTCGCCATGCGCCAGTTTCTTGGACTTGGCGCTGACAAAATTGTTGAAGACCAGGACGATGGCGCCGCCGTCGTCATGCGTCAACTGCTGCATTTCGGCATACATCGCGGAGCGCTTGGCCTCGTCGGTCTCCGCGCGTGCCTGGATCAGCAGTTCGTTGAAGCGGGGATTTTTCCAGAACGTCTCGTTCCAGCTGGAATCGGCCGAGTAGGCCTGCGTGAACATCCAGTCGGCCGTTGCACGACCGCTCCAATAGGAGGCGCACCACGGTTTCTTGAGCCAGATATTGTCCCAATAGGCGTCCTCGGCCTCGCGCACCACATTGACATCGATGCCGCATTGGGCCGCCGTCTCGCGGATGAGGGCGGCTGCGTCCACGGCGCCGGCGAAAGCCGCGTCGGCGACGGAAAGGTCGACCTTGAGATTTTCCATACCCGCTTTTTTCAGATGGAAGCGGGCCTTTTCAGGATCGAACTTGTGCTGCGGCTCCGGATTGATGGCGAACTTGATAGCCGGTGCGATCGGGTTGTCATTCCCGACGGTTGCATGGCCAAGGAAGATCTTCTGCGCGATTTCCTCGCGGTCGATCGCCCATTTCAGGGCCATGCGCACATCGGGGTTGTCGAATGGGGCAACCGTCACGTTCATAGGCAGCGTGTAGTGGCCGTAGCCGGTGACCTCAAGGATATCGATATTCGGCTTGTGCTTCAGCATACCGAGCGTTTTCAGGTCGGCGCGGCCGATATAATCCACCTCGCCGGTTGACAGCGCGGCCATACGCGCGGCGAGGTCCGTGATGGCGATAAACTCCACCTCGTCAAAATAGGGTTTGCCGTTCTTGAAGTAGTTGGGATTGCGCTTGAGCTTGGCCGAGACGCCTGGCTGAAAGTTCTCAAGCACGAAGGCACCGGTCCGGACGCCCGATTCCCAGTCCGCCTTTCCGTCCTTGGCAGGCATGACGACAAGGTGATAGTCGCTCATGATGTAGGGAAAGTCGGCATTGCCGCTTTTTAGCGTGAAAACGATCGTTTCCGGACCGTCCGCCTTGATGTTGGTCACCGATTCGAGCAGCGACTTCGCCGCCGATTTGGTGTCGGCTCCCATGTGATATTGCATAGAGGCGACCACGTCGTCCGCCGTGATGGTCTTGCCGTTGTGGAAGGTCGCACCTTTGCGCAGCTTGAAGACCCATGTCGTCGCGTCGTCCGAGGTCTCGAAGCTCTCGGCAAGGTCCGGCTGGATGCTGCCTTTCGCGTCGATCTCGGTCAGGCTGTTGGACATGGCACCCGAAAAGGCGGTTTGCGTGAAGGTATCGGGATAGCCGGCCGGATCGATCGAATCGGTCGTCGCGCCATGCGCCAAGCCGAGCTTGGCGAAGCCGCCTTGCTTGGGTGCGGCCCGCGCCACGCTCACGAAGAGCATATCTGCGGCGGCGACCGTCAGGCCTGCCGCCAGCCCTAGATGGATGAAATCACGGCGCGAAACCTTGCCGCGGCCGATCAGGTTTTGCGCCAAGCGCAGTTTATATTCAGATTCCGACACTGCTTCCTCCCATTGCGGATTTCCCGCATTCTTGTTGTTGGCATTACCGAGCAGATCTGGCGGATTCAGCCGATTTGCCTCCTTTCGATTTTTCCGCGGTTTGACGCAAATCTTACGCCGTTACATAGATTTCACCAGCTTCCACCGTGACCGGGAATGTTCGGGCACGTACGCCCGGATCGACCAGGGCCGCACCGGTTTTTATGTCGAATTCCCAGCCGTGCCAGGCGCAGCGCACGATCTCGTTCTCGCGGTGATAGATGAATTGCGCTTGGTCGACCGGCGCCGTGGTTCCGCATTGCGGTCCCTCGCAAAGCGGAGCGCCGCGGTGCGGACAAACGTTCAGCAAGGCATGGAATGAATCTCCGATGCGGAAAACCCCGACTGAAAGGCTGCGGATTTTGGCGATGTAGGGAGTTCCGGTCTCGATTTCGTCGACGCGGCAAATGTATGTCTTCTCAGCCATGGTTTGCTCCCGTCACGCGGCATTCGCCGCTTGCGTGCGGGGAATGCGTTTATAGACCTCGAGCGCATTCAATCCCATGATCTTGCTTTTCCAGGCGGGCGGGATGTGTAGCGTGTTGGCATCGTCATAATCCCAATGCGGGTAGTCGGAGGCAAACATCAGCGTGTTCTCGCCGTCCATTGCTTCGAGAGTGGACCAGAGATGCTGAACGTTCGCGGGCTGCTCCAGTGGTTGCGTGGAGAAGCGGATGTTGCGCCGGCAATACTCGGAGGGCAGCATCTTCAGCCACGGCGTTTCCTTGCGCAGCGCTTTGTAGTCTGCGTCCAGGCGCCACAATACCGACGGAACCCAAGCCACGCCGCACTCGATGATCACAAAATACAGATCCGGCCATTTCTCGAAAACGCCATGCGCGATCATGCTCGCAACATGCGCCAAGGCCGACATGTGAAGAATTGCGTGCGTCTCCCAGAAAAAGGTCGTCGGAGCCGGCGCGACCGCG
Organism: Mesorhizobium sp. WSM4807; assembly: GCF_055811615.1. Taxonomy (NCBI): domain Bacteria; kingdom Pseudomonadati; phylum Pseudomonadota; class Alphaproteobacteria; order Hyphomicrobiales; family Phyllobacteriaceae; genus Mesorhizobium; species Mesorhizobium sp. WSM4807. The sequence goes on along the minus strand of NZ_JBVVQY010000011.1, from coordinate 134,147 downwards.
TTCCAGTTGATGCCGCCATGGCCGCCCAGGTGAATCGCAAATGGTAGCCCGACTTCGGCGCAGGCCTCGAAAATGGGATGGTAAAAGGGATCGCCGTAGGGTTTGACCGAGCCTTGGGAGGCTAGAACCTGGACCATACGGGGGTGGTTGCCGAGGCGGCGGATCTCGGCTGCTGCGAGCTTCGGATCCTGCGGCGCGATGATGATCGAACCCATGAAGCGGCTGTCTTTGGGAAGCCACTCGGCGATTTGATAGTCGTTATAGGCGCTGACCAGCGCGCCAGCGTAATATGGGTTTGCCAGCGTGGAAGCCTCTATCGGCTCGTCGCCGGTGAGGATGGCGGCCCCGACATTATATTTGTCGAGATGCTTTTCCTTCATGATGAGATAATTGTCGGCTTCGGTCTCTGGCCTGACATCCTTGCGGGAAAAGTCCTGCGGGTGAAACCAGGGACGGTGCCCGTGTGGGAAGGCGCCTCTCGGACCAGTTTTCTCGCCTTCCATGAACATGTCTTTCCAGACGCCGGAAAGGTAGGGCTCGAGCACCGTCGCGCTCGACCAGTAATTGTGACAATCGCAATCGACTATGAACACCCTATCCAACTCCCTGGCGTGGCAGGCCGGCTAACCGAGCCGGCTTCTTCAACTGCAGCTTCCGCCTTGGGAATTATTTGATCAAGCTTGTGATTTGGGGTAATACGATCGGATTTTTCGATTGCGAGGCGACATGCAGCTGGATCACATCGAGACCTTTCTCGACATCATGGAATCGCGAAATTTTAACCGCACTGCGGATCGTTTGGGCGTAACGCAGTCAACAGTCAGCGCCCGCATCAGGAACCTGGAGCAGGCCATCGGTTCGGAGCTCTTCCTGCGAGGACGCGCCGGCGCCGAACCGACCGCGGCGGGGCGGCGTTTCGAAGCCTATGCGCGCGCCATGCTCTCGACATGGTCACAGGCCCGCCATGACGTGCGGGCATTTAACCGGTTCGAAGGCACCTTGCGCGTCGCTGCCCAGGTCGGGATGACGCGCTCGATATTGCCAGGTTGGGTGGAGACGTTGTTCCAAGTGCTGCCAAAATCGTCAATTCACGTGGAATCCGACTATTCACCGCAAATGATTTCCGATTTGAGCTTGGGAAACCTCGATATTGCTGTGGTCTACGCGCCCCGATACCTGCCTGAAATCTCCTACGATCCTCTTATGGTCGAAGAATACGTGATGGTGTCTACGTCTGCCAGGATCCTGTCGGAGGTCAACCCGGATACGTATATCCGGCCAGGCTACACGGTCGCGCTTGAAAAAGCCCACGCCGTGGCGCTACCGGAATTGGCGATAGGCCGCCTTTCGATGGGCTCGGAAACGCTCGCCGAAGCGATGCTGCGGCGCATGGGTGGCTCTTGCTATATGCGCAGTGACGACGCTCGGCGATATACCGCCGAGCGGCCGTCTTTTGTGGTCGAGGGTGCGCCCGCGCTTCAGCAGCCCGTTCACACCGCTATTTTGGCGCGCCGCAAGCACGAGCCGATCATCCGTAGAGGGATTCGCGCGCTCCATCTGGCCGTTATGTCCATGGAAAGTTAGATCGAAATACCCGATTGTAAAGGGGACATCTGCCGCTTTTTTTAAAGCATCCCGGCTGCCATCCTGGCCAGGTCAAGCAGAGTCAAATGATGAACGCGCACGCTTCCTTTTCGACCACCGATTTCGCTCCGGCGATGCGTCAACGGCAATGGGCGGAGAGCGCAAGACAGTTCGTGCGCTGCCGACGCGTCATCGATGACACGTCCGATGTCAGGACATTCGTTTTTTCGGCCGCTTCTGGCCACATGTTCAGCTTCAGTGCAGGCCAGTATTTAGTCCTGCACCTGACGATCGACGGCACCCGAGTAACAAGATCGTACTCGGTGTCGTCTCCGCCGACTCGACCGCTCGACCTGCAGATCACGGTGAAGCGGGTGAAGGGCGGGCTTGTTTCCAACTGGCTTCACGACAATCTCCGGCCGGGCCACGACATTGAAATCGAAGGGCCGGTCGGACGTTTCAACTTCGACGATCTGCCATCCGAGAAGCCGCTTTTCCTTTCGGGCGGCAGCGGCATCACTCCCGTTATGTCGATGCTGCGGGCGCTAACCGACCGGGCATCTGGTCATGACATCCGTTTCATTCACTGCGCTCGGACGGCGAACGACATCGCTTTCCGCTCCGAGTTGGAGGCGCTCGCCGCGCGATTCTCCAATGTCGATGTAAGCTTCATCTGCAGTCAGGAAGGTTCGGCGTGGCAGGGCCCTATGGGTCGGATCGACGGCCCCATGCTCTTGCGGCTGGCTCCCGACCTTCACCAGCGCACGTCTTACGTTTGCGGCCCCGAGCCGTTTATGCAGACGGTTCGGGCCTGTGTCGCGGAGATCGGCATCGCACCCTCGCAGTACCACGAGGAAAGTTTCGGCGGCGCCGTGGGCAATTCCATGCCTCCTCAATCGGCTGCCGCTGGCCCAACTTGTGTCCGTTTCGCCCGGTCTGGCGTGGAGCACCTGTGTGCGCCTGGAGAGACTCTGCTCGATGCGGCGCGCAATAGCGGCCTCTACATCCCTACCGCATGCCAGCAGGGCATTTGCGGAACCTGTCGGACGGTCAAGCTCTCAGGTGACGTCGTGATCGACGACCTTGGAGGACTCAGCCTTGAAGAGAAGGCGGCTGGTTATGTGCTGGCTTGCTGCAGCCGGCCGCAAGGCACCGTTTGCCTCGATCTCTGACCTCATTGCGAATTGATGGCCAAGCCCGGCGCTGCGGGCATGCCGGTGGCTCACATGATTGGATAAACGGCGCGCGCACTCATGAGTCGGTTCCGGCAACCTGCGCTTGGCCGCTGGATCCTTTGAATGTCGGCTTTCGGGCGGCATCGTGCGGCGGGAATGGTCGGATTGGGTCAGATCACGTCGGTACCCGCGGGGGGCCTGAAGGGCCGCTTGTTATAATCCGAGCCTCAAAGCTGCCAGTCAGCAGCGCGCATTTTGCAGCCAAGTGGAATCACTTGGCGTCGCAGAAATGCGGCTAAGACAAATAGATGGAGATGCCCAGTTCAATTTGAACGTATCCCGCTCTAGTCGGGACGGCGATAGGCCAGAACCTCGGTCGGCTTGCTCAGGCTCTGCAAGGAGCCAGGTGCCGCGCCGCCGATCCAGCCCAGCACCGACCGGGCGAGCTCGGCGCCGGCCAGCCGGAAGTTCTCGTTGACGACCAGCAATTCCCTGCGGAACAGGTGCAGCAGGTCGGACGACTGCTTGGACACCACGTCGACGTCCCGGCCGAGCTTGAGGCCGGCGTCCTCGATGCCGGCAACGATCGCGAGTGTCGCGGCAGCGGCACTGCTGACGAAACCGTCCGGCCTGACGCCGCGGCGCATCAGCTGCGCGGTCCTCATCCTGATCTGCTCGATCGAATGGTCGACCGAAACGGTGTTGAACGGGATTTCGCTGGCGCCGACCTCGCTCAGCGCATCGGTGAAGCCGTTCAGCGTATGACTGTGGTAGGTCAGCTCGACTGGAGGCGCCAGCAGAGCCAGCCTGCGGCGGCCGATGCCGGCCAGATGGCGTACAGCCTCGGTCGCGAACGCGTAATTGTCGAAATCATGATAGGGATGGATCAGCCCCATATCGGTGCGGCCATGCGTGGCAAAGGGGATACCACGCTCCAGCATGTAACGGGCCCTGGAGTCATTCGGCTGAGTGCGCGAAATGATGACGCCGTCGGCGGAGCCGGTTTCCACCAGATAGCGTATCGGGTCCAGGGGGTCCTGCGAACGTGAGTAGGGCGTCACGATCAGGTGATAGGGTGTGTCGGCGATGACTTCCGAGACGCCGTAGATGATGTCCGAGACAAAGCTCATGATCTCGCGCTCGGTGTTGAGCACGAGACTGATGACGCTGGTCTTGCCGGTCCGCAGGCGCACACCGGCACGGTTCGGCCGGTAGCCAATCTGCTTAGCGACGAGCTGGACGCGTCGCCTGGTCTCGGCGCCGATTTCAGGCGCGTCCTTCAACGCCCGCGACACGGTGGTGACGCCCAGCCCGGTCATGAAGGCAAGCGTCTTCAGCGTCGGCCGGCCCCGTCCCGACGCCTCGTCGTCCTTTTCCGTCTGATCTCTGTCCATTCATCCCGCCCGTCAGGCGCATAGCAGTTGTCGTGCAGGCCGGCAATCGGCGGATTGCGGCTCGCCCGCGACTCTCCGCCTGATGAACACCTTATATACTGAAACGTTACAGATTGTCACTTGCCATCGCATAGCGGTTGGTGACAGGTATCCTGCACGAGCGACGCTCCATTCGACGCAAAGTCGTTGGGACGTCGGCAAGGGATTGCCTGCGGAGCAGGATTTTGCCGGATTTCGTTAATTGCAACCGTCATTTTTGCGGTGCAACCTACCTTGCTGCGGTGCAATGGAAGGCAGTTGCGCGGGCAGATTTGTTCGCAGCTCGAAAAAATGTTGAACCGCTGCTATTCGGGGTTGCGCGCCTCCCGCAATTGCCTTATCGAAAATCTGTAACGTTTCAGATTCTGGGAGGAGCCGAAATGCGATACCAATTCATCACCGCTGCGTTGGCGGTGACAACCGCGCTGTCATTCGCCGGCCCGGCGGCAGCGACGGATCTGGAAGTCACCCATTGGTGGACTTCGGGCGGCGAGGCGGCGGCGGTCGCCGAATTCGCCAAGGCGTTCGACGCGACAGGTAATCATTGGGTCGACGGCGCTATCGCCGGCTCCGGCGGCACGGCGCGGCCGATCATGATCAGCCGCATCACTGGCGGCGATCCCATGGGCGCCACCCAGTTCAACCACGGCCGGCAAGCGGAAGAATTGGTGCAGGCCGGTCTGATGCGCGACTTGACCGATCTCGCCACCAGGGACAAGTGGGCGGAAATCGTACAGCCGAAGAGCCTGCTCGACGGCTGTACCCTCAACGGCAAGATCTATTGCGTGCCGGTCAACATTCACTCCTGGCAGTGGCTGTGGCTGTCGAACGCGGCATTCGAAAAGGCCGGTGTGCCGGTGCCGAAGAATTGGAATGAATATGTCGCAGCCGCGCCTGCGCTGGAGAAGGCAGGCATCATACCGCTCGCGGTCGGCGGGCAGCCTTGGCAATCCTCCGGGGCCTTCGACGTGCTGCTTACGGCGGTCGGCGGCACGGACACTTTCTTGAAGGTCTATCGCGACAAGGACGCGGAATTCGCCGCCGGACCCGAGGTCGCCAAGGTGTTCAAGGCCGCGGACGATGCCCGCAAGATGGCGAAGAACACCAATGTGCAGGACTGGAACCAGGCCACCAATCTCGTCATCTCCGGCAAGGCCGGCGGCCAGATCATGGGCGACTGGGCGCAGGGCGAGTTCCAGGTTGCCGGCCAGACCGCCGGCAAGGACTACACGTGTCTTCCCGGCCTTGGCCTGAACGAGGTCATCGCTACCGGCGGCGACGCCTTCTACTTCCCGCTGCTACAGGACGCTGAAAAGTCCAAGGCGCAGGAAGCGCTGGCCGAAGCGCTGCTCGATCCCAAGACGCAGGTCGCCTTCAACCTCAAGAAGGGTTCGCTGCCGGTGCGCGGCGATATCGACCTCAAGGCGGCGAACGACTGCATGAAGAAAGGGCTCGACATCCTGGCCAAGGGCAGCGTCATGCCCTGGACGGACCAGCTGCTGTCACAGGACACCCAAAAGCAGAAGGAGGACCTTTTCTCCGAGTTCTTCGCCAAGCCGGACATGACCGTGGAAGAGGCGCAAAAGCGCTTCGCCGACATCGTCGCCTCAGCGGACTGACGATCGACGAACCGCTCGCTCCCGGCCCGCGACCGCGGGGCCGGGAGCTCCGGGTCTAGTCTTGACCCGCCCGCCCTTACCCGATCCAGCCCGGCTGTGCAGATGAGCAAGAGCGAACGCCCCAACCAACTCTTCCGCAACCTTAATGCCAAGGTTGCCTCTATTCCGATGGTCCTCACCGCGCTGGTGATCTTCGTCGGCGGCAGCGCGTGGACGGTGCTCTATTCCTTCACCAATTCGAAGCTCCTGCCGCGGCTGAACTTCGTTGGGCTCGACCAGTATTATCGGCTGTGGTCGACGCCGCGTTGGCTGGTCTCGATCGAGAACCTCCTGGTCTACGGCGTGCTGTCGCTGGTGTTCTCTCTGGTCATCGGCTTCGTGCTGGCGGCGCTGCTCGACCAGAAGATCCGCTTCGAGGATACGTTCCGCACTATTTTCCTCTACCCTTTTGCGCTCTCCTTCATCGTCACCGGTCTTGTCTGGCAGTGGCTGCTCAACCCGGAGTTCGGAATCCAGGGGGTGGTGCGCGGCCTCGGTTGGGAAAGCTTCAATTTCGATCCGCTCTACAATTCCAACATCGTCATCTACGGCATATTGATCGCCGCGCTCTGGCAGGGCACCGGGCTCATCATGTGCCTGATGCTGGCCGGCCTGCGCGGCATCGACGAGGATATCTGGAAGGCCGCGCGGGTGGACGGGATACCGACCTTGAAGACCTATCTCTTCATCATCATCCCGATGATGCGGCCGGTCTTCATCACCGCGCTGGTCATCATCGCTGCCGGTATCGTCAAGGTCTATGACCTGGTTGTCGCCCAGACCAGCGGCGGTCCCGGCATCGCCTCCGAAGTGCCGGCCAAATATGTCTATGACTACATGTTCTTCGCCCAGAACCTCGGCCAGGGCTTCGCCGCCTCGACCATGATGCTGCTGTCGGTGGTGGTCGTCATCGTGCCGTGGGCTTACCTCGAATTCGGAGGCAAGAAGCATGGCTGACCTTGCCGTTTCCCTGCCTGCCGGTACGGGTTCTAACGGGCTTGAGGCATCCGGGCCGCGAGGGCCGAAGCCGCGGCATGTGTTCTCGCGCCGCAACATCTTCCTCTATGGCACGCTCATCGTGGTGGCGCTGTATTATCTGCTGCCGCTCTATGTGATGGTGGTGACATCGCTCAAGGGCATGCCGGAGATACGCCTCGGCAATATCTTCTCACCGCCGCTCGAGATCACCTTTGAGCCTTGGGTGAAGGCCTGGTCCAGCGCCTGCACCGGCCTCAACTGCGACGGGCTCTCGCGCGGCTTCTGGAATTCGGTGCGCATCACCGTTCCGTCGGTCATCCTGTCGATCGCGATCGCTTCGGTGAACGGGTATGCGCTTGCCAACTGGCGCTTCAAGGGGGCCGACACTTTCTTCGTGATCCTGATCGTCGGCGCCTTCATCCCCTATCAGGTGATGATCTATCCGATTGTCATCATCCTGCGCGAAGTCGGCCTCTATGGCAGCCTGAGCGGCCTGGTGATCGTCCATTCCATTTTCGGCATGCCGATCCTGACTCTGTTGTTCCGCAACTATTTCTCTTCCATGCCGGAGGAACTGTTCCGGGCGGCGCGCGTTGACGGCGCCGGCTTCTGGGGCATCTATTTCCGTATCATGCTGCCGATGTCGCTGCCGATCTTCGTCGTCGCCATCATCCTGCAGGTGACCGGTATCTGGAACGACTTCCTGTTCGGCGTCGTCTACACCCGCCCCGACACCTATCCGATGACGGTGCAGCTCAACAACATCGTCAACTCGGTGCAAGGCGTGAAGGAATACAACGTCAACATGGCCGCCACCATCCTGACCGGCCTCGTACCGCTCGTCGTCTACTTCGTTTCCGGCAAGCTTTTCGTGCGTGGCATCGCCGCCGGCGCGGTGAAAGGATGATGATGACAAGACTCGAAAATCCCAGCGTTTCGATCCAGGACCTGTCGCTGAATTTCGGCGCAATTTCGGTGCTGGAAACGCTCAACATCGATGTCGCCGAGGGCGAGTTCATCGTGCTGCTCGGGCCGTCCGGCTGCGGCAAGTCGACCTTGCTCAACTGCATCGCCGGCCTACTCGACGTTTCGGACGGCCGCATCTTCATCAAGGGCAAGAACGTCACCTGGGAGGAGCCCAAGGACCGTGGCATCGGCATGGTGTTCCAGTCCTATGCGCTCTACCCGCAGATGACTGTCGAGAAGAACCTGTCCTTCGGGCTGCGCGTTGCCGGTATTCCCAGGGACGAGATCGCCAAGCGCATCGCGCGGGCCGCCGAGATCCTGCAGATCGAGCCGCTGCTGCAGCGCAAGCCGTCGGCGCTTTCGGGCGGCCAGCGCCAACGTGTGGCGATCGGGCGGGCGCTGGTGCGCGACGTCGACGTCTTCCTGTTCGACGAGCCGCTTTCCAATCTCGACGCCAAGCTGCGCGCCGAGCTGCGTGTCGAAATCAAGCTGCTGCACAGCAAGCTACAGAACACCATGATCTATGTCACCCACGACCAGATCGAGGCGATGACGCTGGCCGACCGCATCGCGGTGATGAAGGGCGGCGTCATCCAGCAGCTCGACGCACCGCAGACCATCTACAACCGCCCGGTCAACCGTTTCGTCGCCGGCTTCCTCGGCTCGCCGGCGATGAATTTCCTCGACGGCCGGCTGGAGAAAAATGATGGCAACTGGCACTTCGTCGCCGAGGAAGTGCGGATCCCGCTTGCCACCTACGCTTTCGAAAAGGAGCCCGTGCCGGGAGCGGCGGTGTTCGGTATCCGGCCCGAGCATGTCGCGTTCAACAGCGACGCTGGATGGCTGTTCACAGCCACGGCAAATGTCGTGGTCGTCGAACCCATGGGGTCCGACACGCTGGTCTGGCTGAAGCTCGGAAATCAGAACTTCACCGTGCGGGTGACATCTGAGCGCACGCCAAACAACGCCGACAGGGTGAGCATCGGTTTTGACCCGATGCGCGCTTCGCTGTTCGACGCCGCAACCGGCGCCCGCCTGTAACCCCCAAGAATTTCACCTCAAGCCCATCCATCCCCAGAGAACGGACAGAGACGATGAACTGGTCATTCCAACTTTACAGCGCCCGCAATTTCCAACCTTGGGAAGGGGTGCTCAAGATGCTGGGCGAGCTCGGCTACGCGCAAGTCGAAGGGTTCGGCGGCGTCTATGGCGACCCCAAGGCATTTCGTGCCGAACTCGACAAGAACGGGCTGGCCATGCCGACCGGCCATTTCTCGATCGACGCGCTCGAGAACGATTTCGACGGCGTGCGCAAAATCGCCGACGCACTCGGCATCACTCTGCTCATCTGCCCCTATCTGGTCGCCGAGAGCAGGCCGACCGACGCGGCCGGCTGGCGCGGCTTCGGCGCACGCCTGGCCAAGGTCGGCGAGACGGCTGAGAAAGCCGGCTACGGCTTTGCCTGGCACAATCATGACTTCGAGTTCAAGACGCTTGCCGACGGCTCGGTGCCGCAAGACCACATCCTGGCGGCAGCGCCCGACATCGGCTGGGAGATGGACGTCGCCTGGGTGGTGCGCGGCGGCGACGATCCGCTGCCCTGGATCGAGAAGTATGGCAAACGCATTGCCGCCGTCCATGTCAAGGACATTGCCAAACCCGGCGAGGGTCTCGACGAGGACGGCTGGTCGGATGTCGGCCATGGCACGATCGACTGGGCCGGACTGATCCAGGCGCTGCGCACCAAGAGCGCCGCCAAATACTACGTCATGGAACAGGACAACCCCAACGATATCGAGCGCTTCGCCCGCCGCTCGATCGCAGCCGCCAAGACCTATTAGGAGCAAACCAGCATGGCAAGAAAACTTGGGGTCGGCGTCATCGGCTGCGGCAATATCTCGAAAGCGTATTTCTCGTTTGCGCCGCTGTTTCGCGGCATCGAGATGCGCGCCTGTGCGGATATCAACATGGATGCAGCCAAGGCGCGGGCGAAGGAGTTCAAGCTGCGCGCCGAGACAGTCGAAGGACTGCTCAAGGCTGACGATATCGACATCATCGTCAACCTCACCGTTCCGGCGGTGCATTACGAGGTGTCGAAACAGATCCTCGATGCCGGCAAGCACGTCTATTCGGAAAAGCCGTTCGTTCTGTCGGTCAAGGAAGGGCTCGACCTGAAGAAGCTGGCGGAGAGAGAGGGACTGCGCATCGGCTCGGCGCCCGATACTTTCCTCGGTGGCGCGCACCAGCTTGTCCGCAACCTGATCGACAGTGGCAAGCTCGGCAAGATCACAAGCGGCACATGCCACGTGATGAACCATGGGATGGAGCATTGGCACCCCAATCCGGACTTCTTCTTCCAGCCTGGCGCTGGGCCGGTGCTCGACATCGGACCCTACTATATCACCAACCTGATCCAGCTGATCGGGCCGGTGAAGCAGGTGGCAGCCTTCGCTTCGATCCCGAAGACAGAACGTACCATCAGTTCGAAGCCGCGCGCCGGCGAAAAAGTCCTGGTCGCCACGCCGACGACGATCCACGGCGTGATGGAGTTCGAGAATGGCGCCGTGGTGACGCTCAATACCAGCTGGGACGTGTGGAGCCATGGCCATGCGCCGATGGAACTCTACGGCGAGTTGGGCACGGTGTTTTTGCCGGATCCGAATTTCTTCGGCGGTGACGTTCGCATCACCGATGCCGCCAAGCCGGTCAAGAAGCTGCCGAAGTGGAAGCATCCGTTCGGCATGGCCAACCAGATGCATTCGCACGGCATGATGGCCAACTATCGCACCGCCGGTCTCGCCGACATGGCACTAGCGATCACGGAAGGCCGGCCGCATCGGTGCTCGATGGAACTTGCGCTGCATGCCGTGGATGTGATGACCGGCATGTTGCGGTCGGGCGCGAGCGGAAAGTTCGTTGCCATGCAGACCACCTGCGAACGGCCTGCGGCCCTGGGCGTCAAGGATGCGGAAGGGCTGTTGGCGAAGAAGAAACAGCTCTTGGCAAAGAAGAAGTAGCATAAGCGCTCCAGTGATTGCGACACGTGCTGTTTTCCGTCGACCCCTCTCCCCATGAAAATGGGGAGAGGCTAAGGGTGAGGGCAGAGCCGACTCACCCTTTTCGCGGTAGCAGCTGCCGGGCTCGCTTTTGCTTTGAGGATCTCCCATGCCGTATGTGCCCGCCGAAAACCGCTACGAGAAAATGATCTACAATCGCTGCGGGCGATCCGGCCTGAAATTGCCGGCGATCTCGCTCGGACTCTGGCACAATTTCGGCGGCGACACGCCGCACCGGACCAAGCAGGCGATCGCGCGCAAGGCCTTCGATCTCGGCATCACGCATTTCGACCTCGCCAACAATTACGGTCCACCGCCCGGTTCGGCGGAGACGGCTTTCGGCGAAATCCTGCGGACGGATTTCTCCTCCTATCGTGACGAGCTGATCATCTCGACCAAGGCCGGTTATGAGATGTGGGCCGGACCCTATGGCGAATGGGGCGGGCGCAAATATGTGCTGGCCAGCCTCGACCAGAGCCTGAAGCGGATGGGGCTCGACTATGTCGACATCTTCTATTCGCACCGCTTCGATCCTGATACTCCGCTGGAAGAAACGATGGGCGCGCTCGATCACGCGGTGCGCTCGGGTAAGGCGCTTTATGCCGGCATCTCCTCCTACAATTCGCAGCGCACGCGCGAGGCCGCCGACATTTTGAAGCAGCTCGGCACGCCTTGCATCATCCATCAGCCGAGCTATTCGATGCTCAACCGCTGGGTCGAGGACGATGGTCTGCTCGACACGCTGGAGGGGCTCGGCGTCGGCTCGATCGTGTTCACGCCGCTGGCGCAAGGCATGCTGACCGACAAATATCTCGGCGGCATCCCGGAGGGCAGCCGCGCCAGCCAAGGCAAGTCGCTGAGGCCGGCCTTCATCAACGACAAGACCATCGCCAACATCAAGGCGCTGAACGCGATTGCCGGCCGACGCGGGCAGACGCTGGCGCAGATGGCGCTGGCCTGGGTGCTGCGCAAGGGCCGGGTGACCTCGGCGCTGATCGGCGCCAGCCGGCCGGAACAGGTCGAGGATTGCGTCGGCGCGCTGAAGGCGCTCGACTTCAGCGATGCCGAGCTCGCCGATATCGACACCTACGCGCGCGAAGCCGACATCAATCTGTGGGCCGCCTCCGCCGAGCGCAAGGGTCCGCCACGGAAGTGATTGGCAGCGCATAGCCGAACAGGTACGGCGGGAACTGCTCCCGCCGTTTTTTTACTCGGCCGCCAATGTCTGCTTCGAAATTTGGGCCTGCCCGGAGTTGGCCGGCTTCTGGGCCATGCCGACACAGAAACAGTAGCAAAAAGGCCCGTTCGTCGCTATCTGGATAGGACTGGAGCCGCTTGCATGCGGAAATGACGTGCAACCGGCGCAATACGGGTTGGAAACAGGATCATGGCGGCAAGGGATGTGCTGACGAAAAACCAGCTGTGCGTGCTTGAGAAACTCGAGGCCGCCAGCGGGCCGCTCAGCGCCTATACATTGCTCGACCAGCTTCGCGATCGGGGTTTTCGAGCACCGCTGCAAGTCTATCGCGCGCTCGACACGCTGGTGAAGTCCGGCTTCGTGCACAGGCTCGAAAGCCTCAATTCCTTTGTCGCCTGCGCCGAGCCGCACGACCACAGTCATTCGATGACCGCCTTTGCCATCTGCGACACATGCGGGCAGGTGACCGAATTTTCCGACCATGATGTCGGACACCGGCTCGACGAATGGGTGCGCTCGACCGGCTTCGCCGCCAAGAAGGCGGTGATCGAGTTCCGCGGCACCTGTGCCAAATGCCTGGCCGAGGCGGCTTAGCTCTTCGTCATCCTAGGGCGGAGCGACGCAAAGCGGAGCGAAGACCCTAGGATCCATTCCGTTACGTTTCCGGCACTTGCAGCGCCGCAGAAAAATTCTCCGCCGCCGCTGCGCTTTGGCGTCACGGCATAGATCCCAGGGTCTGCGCCGCGTCGCTTCGCTCCTTGCTTCGCCCTGGGATGACGAAGGCGATGAAAGTTCAATGCGCCTCTTCCCAATTGTCGGCGGCGCGGGCGTCGACGTGCAGCGGCACTGACATCGACACCGCCGGCATCGCGGCGTTCTCCATCACATGGCGCACGACGGGGATCGTCGCCTCGACCTCCGCTTCGGCCGTCTCGAAGACCAGTTCGTCATGCACTTGCAGCAACATGCGGGCGGAAAGCTTCGCTTTTTCCAGCGCATCGTCCATGCGTATCATGGCGCGGCGGATGATGTCGGCCGCGGTGCCCTGCAGCCGGGCATTGATCGAGGCGCGCTCGTTGAAGGCACGGACTGAAGGATTCGACGACCGTATCTCCGGATAGTGGATGCGGCGGCCGAAGATGGTTTCGACGAAGCCGTGCTCGCGGGCATAGGCCTTGGTCGCGTCGATGTAGTCGCGGATGCCCGGGAAGCGTTCGAAATATTTCTTGATATAGGCGCCGGCCTCTTCGCGCGGGATCGACAGCTGATTGGCGAGGCCAAAGGCGGAAATGCCGTAGATGATGCCAAAATTGATCGCCTTGGCGCGGCGGCGTATCTCCGCGGGCATGCCCTCGACCGGCACGTTGAACATCTCCGACGCGGTGATGGAGTGGATGTCGGCGCCGTCGGCAAACGCCTGCTTGAGCTGCGGGATCTCGGCGACATGGGCGAGCACGCGCAGCTCGATCTGGCTGTAGTCGGCGGAAACCAGCTTGTTGCCCTTGTCGGCGATGAAGGCTGTCCTGATCTTCCGACCCTCGACGGTGCGTACCGGGATGTTTTGCAGGTTGGGATCGGAGGACGACAGCCGGCCCGTCGTCGTCGCGGCAAGGGCGTAGGAGGTGTGGACGCGCTTCGTATCGGGATGGACGAAACCCGGCAGCGCATCGGTATAGGTCGATTTCAATTTGGTCAGCTGGCGCCAGTCGACGATCTTGCGCGGCAGTTCGTGGCCTTCTGCGGCGAGGTCTTCCAGGAGCTGCGCCGAGGTCGACCATTGGCCGGTCTTGGTCTTGGAGCCACCGGGCAGGCCCATCCTGCCGAACAAGATGTCGCCGAGCTGTTTTGGCGAGCCGATATTGATGCGCTCGCCGACGAGCTGGTAGATTTCATCCTCCAGCCGCGCGGCGCCCTGTGCCAGTTCGCCGGAGAGCCGCGACAGGATCTGCCGGTCGACGGAGATGCCGCGCTGCTCCATCCTTGCCAGAACCGGCACCAGCGGCCGTTCCAGCCGCTCGTAGACTGAGACGAGGCCCTTGGCGGCAAGCCGTGGCTTCAGCACCCGCCAGAGCCTGAGCGTCACATCGGCGTGCTCCGCGGCATAAGTCGTTGCCTTGTCGATATCGACCTGGTCGAAGCCGACGAAGCTTCTTCCAGAGCCGGCCAGCTCCTTGAGAGTAATGGTCGAGTGGCCGAGCCACTTTTCCGACAGAGCCGCCATGCTGTGGCCGCCGGACGTGCCTGCGTCGAGCACGTAGGAAATCAGCATGGTGTCGTCGAAGGGGGCGACATCGATGCCGTGGCGGCTCATGACGACGAGATCGTATTTCAGCTCCTGCACGATCTTGAGAACCGACTTGTCCTCCAGCAACGGCTTCAGGATGCCAAGCGCCTCACGGATCGGGATCTGGTTTTCGACCATTCCGCCGCCGAGCAGGTCGCCATTGCCGCTTTTATGAGCGAGCGGCACATAGGCGGCGCGACCGGGCGCGGTGGCTATGGACAGGCCGATCAGCTCGGCCCGCATCGGATCGGCTGACGTGGTCTCGGTGTCGAAGGCGACGATGCCGGTCTCCATCGCCTCGGCCACCCATGCATTCAGCACTGCTGTGTCGCGGATGGAGACGTAGGCGCTGGTGTCGATCTTGCTGGCGGTGGCGTCCTCGAAGCGAAGCGCCGAGAGAAGCGATGGCGTGTCGCCTTCCTTGGGTTCCACCTTGACGGTGGCCGGCACTGCTTCTCCGGCTTCGTCTGTCACTGTGCCTGCCGCGCTTCCGGCGGCTGCCGCCACGCCAAACCCGACATCGGGACCATGCGCGGTGTCGGCGCGCTCGATAATGACGGGCACGGCCTTAACATCAGCCGCTTCCGTTCCGGTCGCTTCCGCCACGCGGCGGGTCAGCGAGGAGAATTCCATCGTCTTGAGGAAGCCGATCAGCTTTGGTCCGTCGGGCGGATGCAACACGAAATCGTCGAGTCCGCTGATCCCCGGCACGTCATTCTTCAGCGTCACCAGTTCACGCGAAATGCGCGCCTTGTCGGCGTTGGCAATGATCGATTCGCGCCGTTTGTCCTGCTTGATCTCGGCGGCGCGGGCGAGCAGCGTATCTAGATCGCCGAACTGTTCCAGCAATTGCGCCGCGGTCTTCGGCCCGATGCCGGGCACGCCCGGCACATTGTCGACCGAATCGCCGGTCAGCGCCTGCAGGTCGATCATTTTTTCTGGCGGCACGCCCCATTTCTCGATCACCTCGGGAACGCCGATCTGGCGGTCCTTCATCGGGTCGTACATGGCGACCGAAGGGCCGACCAGTTGCATCAGATCCTTGTCGGAGGAAATGATGGTGGTGTCGCCGCCGGCTTCGCAGGCAAGCCGGCAATAGGTGGCGATCAGGTCGTCGGCCTCATAGCCTTCTGTCTCGAGGCAGGGCAGGTTGAAGGCCCTGGTCGCCTGGCGGATCAGGCCGAACTGCGGGATCAGATCTTCCGGCGGTGCCGAGCGGTTGGCCTTGTATTCGGGGTAGAGGTCGTTGCGGAAGGTTTTCGACGAATAGTCGAAGATGACGGCGAAATGCGTCGGCACGATGCCGACATCGGTGTTGCGGGCGTCCTGCGTCAGCTTCCACACCATGTTGCAGAAGCCGAGCACGGCACTGGTTGGCAGCCCGTCGGATTTGCGGGTCAGCGGCGGTAGCGCGTGATAGGCACGGAAGATGTAGCCGGAGCCGTCGACAAGGAAGAGATGATCGCCTTTTTTCATGGGACGAAGGGATAGCGCGGCGCGGCGTCGTGGTCCATGCCAAAGGCGGCCTCAACCACCGGTTCCGGCAACATCCCTGACAAGTCGATCCGATCACGGGTATGTTACGAAAGTGTAATCTTCGTGCCCTTGAATCGCCACGTTCGGAGACACAGATAAACGCCATCGGCATTTTTCGCCGAGGTCCGGAGCAAGGCCCGTCCCCCGCCTATCCCGGACACTTGCGGCAGCCTATCCCCCTCTCCGGGCTGCCGCATCGTTTCGAGTAAAGGCCGCCGTGGTTCCCCCTCCACCACGGCGGCATTTTTTTGCTCTTTGAAGCCCGTGGTCCAACGACCGCCGGCTTTTCGTTTCTGCCTCGCAGCTTTAGGGTTGCCGCTCAGAATCGAAAGGCCTGATAAAAATGTCCAGAATTTCTCCCGTCCTCGACCACCTCGACAACAACCTCGACGAGAGCCTGGAGCGCCTGTTCGGCCTGCTCAGGATCAAGTCGATCTCGACCGACCCGACCTATGCCGCAGACTGCCGCAAGGCGGCGGAATGGCTGGTGGCGGAGCTCAAACTGATCGGCTTCGACGCCGGCGTGCGTGACACGCCAGGCCATCCGATGGTGGTGGCGCACCATGACGGGCCGGCGGGCGCACCGCATGTCCTGTTCTATGGCCATTACGACGTGCAGCCGGTCGACCCGATCGAGCTTTGGGAAAGCGATCCGTTCGCACCTTCGGTGAAGGAGATCGAGCCCGGCCATCGGGTGATCACGGGACGTGGTTCGGCCGACGACAAGGGGCAGCTGATGACCTTCGTCGAGGCTTGCCGCGCTTGGAAGCAAGCGCATGGCGGGCTGCCGTGCCGCATCACAATCCTGTTCGAAGGCGAGGAGGAGTCCGGCTCGCCATCGCTGAAGCCGTTCCTCGAGGCAAATGCGGCCGAGCTCAAGGCCGACTTTGCGCTTGTCTGCGACACCGGCATGTGGGACCGCGATACGCCGTCCATCTGCGTCGCGCTGCGCGGACTGGTCGGCGAGGAGATCACGGTGAAGGCCGCCGACCGCGACTTGCATTCCGGTCTCTATGGCGGTGCTGCCGCCAATCCAATCCGCATCCTGGCCAGGATACTGGCCGACATCCACGACCAGAACGCCCATGTCACCATTCCGGGGTTCTATGACGGCGTCGAGGAGACGCCTTCGCAGATCCTGAAGTCATGGGAGGCGCTCGGCGAGACCGCCGAGACGTTCCTTGGGCCTGTCGGCCTGTCGATCCCATCCGGCGAAAAGGGCCGCTCGGTGCTCGAACTCACCTGGGCGCGGCCGACGGCCGAGTTCAACGGCATTACCGGCGGCTATACCGGCAAGGGGTTCAAGACGGTGATCGCGGCGGAAGCCTCGGCAAAAGTTTCCTTCCGCCTTGTCCACAAGCAGAATCCCCAGAAGATCCGAGTCGCTTTCCAGGCCTTCGTCAGGGAGCGCATCCCTGCCGACTGCTCAGTCGATTTCCACCCGCATGGCGGCTCGCCGGCGATCCAGCTTTCCTACGACTCGCCGTTTCTCGCCAAGGCCAAGGACGCGCTGTCCGACGAATGGCCGAAACCGGCGGTGATGACGGGAAGCGGCGGCTCGATTCCGGTGGTCGGCGATTTCCAGACCTATCTCGGCATCGAATCGTTGCTGGTCGGTTTCGGGCTCGACGATGACCGCATCCATTCGCCGAACGAGAAATACGAGATGAGTTCCTTCCACAAGGGACAACGCTCCTGGGCGCGCATTCTCGATGCGCTGACACGCTGACAGGGCAAGAATTCAACTTTCTGTTGATTTTTCATCGGATCGCGGCAAGGACGGGCTAAAGCGCGTCGCGTTTGACCTGCCTGATGCGACGCGCTTTAGGTTGTTGTTTTATGCAGGTCGTTATCGCAAAACCGCTGCACACTTTTGCGCGACATGCATTAGAGCGACGTGCGTCCAGTCGCGACCGGAGAAGATGATGAGCGATATCCGCTTCCATAAGAACGACCTACCGGGGCTCTTGCACTACGACGTCGGGGCGGTCGCCATCGACACGGAGACGCTGGGACTCAATCCGCATCGCGACCGGCTTTGCGTGGTGCAGATCTCGCCGGGCGACGGTTCCGCCGACGTCATCCAGATCGCGCCCGGCCAGAAGAAGGCGCCGAACCTTGTCAGCCTGCTCAAGAACCGCAGCATAACCAAGCTGTTCCATTTCGGCCGTTTCGATCTCGCCGTGCTCTACAACGCCTTCGGCGTCATGCCGGAGCCGGTGTTCTGCACCAAGATCGCCTCGCGGCTTACCCGAACCTATACCGACCGGCACGGGCTGAAGGACATCTGCTTTGAGCTTCTCGGCGTCAGCCTGTCGAAGGCGCAGCAATCGTCGGACTGGGCGGCGGAGACGCTGTCGCCCGAACAACTCGAATACGCCGCCTCCGACGTGCTCTATCTGCACCAGCTGCGCGATGTTCTGACAGCGCGGCTGGCGCGCGACAACCGGAGCAAGGAGGCCGAGGCCTGCTTCCGCTTCCTGCCCACGCGTGCGAAACTCGACCTGATGGGCTGGGATGAGGCAGACATCTTCGCCCACAGCTAAGGTGAACCAGGTGTTCGCCGCGACGTTCTGTCGGTCCATGGAGGGATGAAATGGCTGCCAGAAAACCAATCGAAACAGCGCCCAAGGATGGCTCCAAGGTCACCGTCTACTGGAAGGACAGCGACGGCGTGATGAACGAATCCATCGCGCAGTACCGGTCGCTCGACCGCCTGAAGGCGGCCGGCGGCGACTGGGACGAGAACGACACCGGCTGGTGGGCGTATACGGACGGCCATACGCAAAGGAAGATCGAACCGATCAGCTGGCGGCCTGCATCCGGGGATGACGACGACGAATGACGCCGCTGGCGGCGCCGGCTCCTTTCCAATAGTTTGGCCCTGTTGCAATCGGAGGTCGATTCGGAGCTTGCTGCTCCGCGGCCATTCGCTCAGGAGGGATATGCAATGGGTACTGAAAGCCTGCTTGTCTTCATCATCATCGGCGCCATCGCCGGTTGGCTCGCCGGCCTGATGGTCAAGGGTTTCGGCCTCGGCCTTGTCGGCAATATCGCCGTCGGCATTGTCGGTGCCTTCATCGCCGGTTGGCTCTTCCCAAGGCTGGGGTTCGCCATAGGCGGTGGCATATTTGCCTCCATCATCCACGCCACGATCGGCGCGGTCATCCTGCTCGTGCTGATCAAGCTGGTGAAGCAGGCCTGATCCTCGAAGCACATCAAGGGCGCGCCATGAAACAGAACATGCTCTATCTCATCATCGGCGCGCTCGTCGTGGTGGTCATCGCGCTCGGCGTCTATGTCTATCGCGAGCAAACCAGGCCGAAGGGCGTGGAACTCAAGATCGACGACAAAGGCATTTCGATCCAGCAGAACTGAGCGCGCCGGGTTGGCGCGGCAAAGGTGCCGACGACCTACCCCATCAGGCCGAAAATTGACGATAAGGCAGGGGCCGCTCCATCCTTCGATGCAGCCGGAGAGAAGCCAAGCTGGATATGTAATGAGAGTGACGTATCGACACATTCGCGGTATGATCTTGGTACAGGGAGTTTGGGGCCAACCCACCTACTATTAGGAGGTTGCCATGAGGCACCAAACACTGGACCAACTGCATACGGTGGCAAAGGTACACAGAGACCCAACACCTCCTGCAATGGACCGAACCCAGCGTCTCGAACGTTGGTCAAAACTTCTTGAACGGCAGCCCAACCGACTCCTCACCGCACTTATCGGGACCGAATATCGTTCGTCACCCGAGCGCGAAATTATGCGTGGCGAAGGCTCGCCAATATCGGTTGCCTTCGAGGATTCGATCCTGCGCGATGAGGGGCTGAAAGACGATACTTATGGCGAAGCAAAGCGTTTCTTCGAATTGACCGACAATGAGCTCCACGAAATTGTCTGCTACTGCCATGTGGGCGAGACGATGCAATCATCCTGGGCAGCGCTTTCCGTTCGTGCTGCGATTGGCTAACGAATGATCCCCCAGTGCGCGTGACTTTGGTGACAAGGTCATGCGTAGATTCAATGGTTTAGAGCGCGGTCGAACGCACTTTACCGATCGCGCTCTAATGACGAGCATAGATTGCGGCTACCTTGCTATGGGCGGTCCGCGCCGAACGACTGCGGCTGGGCAGTTGATGCCGAAATGCGAGACCGCTCCGCCGTCTCGCGATAGACGCCCTTGTTGCCGACCGCCAGGAGCAAGGAACGGAGCGGTGACGTGCCGTAACGCATTGAATTAACTTTGAACCATTTAACCCGCCCTTAAATCGCCGCATCTACTCTTCACCCCGAACGCCATGGAGCGACGTGCGTCCGTTCGGACGCACAGAGTGCGCTCTACGACTTTGAAGCTTCGCATCAGCCCGAAAATTGCGAGTTGCGGGCCGATGCGATAGGCATCGGGACAGACAGCACAGCGCATGGCGAACCGCAGAGACAGCCGCATCGAACCGAGCTTCGAGGGACCGCCACGGGCGAAATCCTCGGCCGGTTTTTCGGTGAGCGAGGAGGATCGCGTCGTGCCGAGCAACCGCAAGACCTCTGCAAAGCGCCAATCGGCCAAGACAAAGTCGTCGCGTCGAGGACGCGGCAAAAGCCGGCGCGGCCTGTTCGGCGTGCTCGGCCGGTTGGCCTACTGGTGCTTCGTTCTGGCCATCTGGGGCGGCATCGCCACCGCCGGCATCGTTGTCTATTACGGTGCGAAAATGCCGGCGGCCACCACCTGGGCCATTCCCGACCGCGCACCCAATATCAGGATCGTCTCCGTCGACGGAAAGCTGCTTGCCAATCGCGGCATGAGCGGCGGCGAAGCCGTCGGCCTGCATGAAATGTCGGCCTATATTCCCGAGGCCGTCATCGCCATCGAAGATCGCCGCTTCTATTCGCATTTGGGCATCGACCCGATCGGTCTGTCCAGAGCCATGGTGGCCAACGTTCTCGGCGGGCGTTTTTCGCAGGGCGGCTCGACGCTGACGCAGCAATTGGCGAAAAACCTGTTCCTGACGCCCGATCGCACGCTGGAACGCAAGGTGCAGGAAGTGCTTCTGGCGCTGTGGCTCGAGCACAAGCACACCAAGGACCAGATCCTCGAAATGTACCTCAACCGGGTCTATTTCGGCTCCGGCGCCTATGGTGTCGAAGCGGCCTCGCGCCGCTATTTCGGCAAGAGCGCGCGCGATGTCACGCTGCCCGAAGCCGCACTCCTCGCTGGCCTGTTGAAGGCGCCCTCGCGACTGTCTCCGGCGCGTGACCCGAAGGCGGCCGAGCAGCGCGCGCAGCTCGTTCTCGCCGCCATGCGCGACGAAGGCAAGATCAGCGCCAAGGAACTGACCACGGCGATGACCGCGCCGGCGTCGCGGGTGGCATCCTACTGGACGGGCTCGGAAAACTATGTCGCCGACACCATCGTGGAAAAACTGCCCGACCTGATCGGCGACGTGCGCGGCGACATCATCGTCGACACCACCGTCGACCTCACGCTGCAGAAGCTCGCCGAACAATCGATCCGCCGGCTGATCGACGGGAGCGGCAAAAAGCTCAATGCCAGCCAGGGCGTGCTGGTGTCGATAGACAATTCCGGCGCGGTACGTGCCATGGTCGGCGGCTATGATTATTCGACCAGCCAGTTCGACCGTGCCTCGGAGGCGCGCCGCCAGCCGGGCTCGGCGTTTAAGCCGTTTGTTTACATGGCGGCGCTGGAGGCCGGCCGTACGCCCGACAGCGTGCGCAATGACGCGCCGATCAGAATAGGCAAATGGACGCCAACCAATTACGGCGGCAAGTATTTCGGCAAGGTGACGCTGGCGACGGCGCTGGCGAAATCGCTGAACTCGGTGGCCGCCCAGCTGACGATGGAAGTCGGACCTGACGCCGTCGTCGAGGCGGCGCATCGCATGGGCATCCAGTCCGACCTCACGGCCAACACCTCGATCGCGCTCGGCACCTCTGAAGTGACGCCGCTTGAATTGACGTCGGCCTATGTCCCCTTTGCCAATGGCGGCCACCGGCCGGACGTCCATTTTATCCGCCGCGTGACGACAGCCGGCGGCAAGGTGCTCTACGACAACAATGGCGGCGGCGCCCCGCGCGTCGTCAAGCCCGAGATTGTCGGTATGATGAACTCGATGATGACCGGCACTGTCGAAATCGGCACTGCCAGGAAGGCGGCCTTTGCCTGGCCGGCCGCCGGCAAGACCGGCACCAGCCAGAATTCGCGCGACGCCTGGTTCATCGGCTATACCGCCAATCTCACCACCGGCGTCTGGTTCGGCAATGACGATGGCAGTCCGATGAAGAAGGTCACCGGCGGCGCGCTGCCGGCGCAGGCCTGGCATGAATTCATGGTCGCCGCGCATGAAGGCGTGCCGGTGCGGCCGCTGCCTGGAACATGGAGGTCGACGCCTGCGGATACGATCGTGCAGGACGAAATACCGTCCAACACGCCGCAACCGGCGCCGGTGCCGTCCGCTTCGGTCAGCCAATCCGCGCCGTCCGCCCAAAAAGCGTCATCGCCTCGTGCTGTGCGTCCAGCCGAAACGGTCGATGGCGGCGGCTTCGGCATGCCAGGCGGTGACCGCACCACCGCATCGGTCAAGCGCCCGGTGCCGCCCGGCGATGTCGGCGGCCCGGTCAAGAAGCGGCAGACCTCGATCCTCGACATCCTCACCGGCGGCTGACCCCTCGTCATCGCTGCCGTGTTCCGCTACATCTCCGGGCTACACATCGGCCCGAAAATCGAAATCGATTTTCGGAAAGCACGATGCATGGTTTAAAAGTGCTAGAGCGTACTTTGTGCGTCCAAAGGGACGCACGTCGCCCTAGAGAGATCGCGAATGGCTGAGACCGACACCAGAAAGACCATCGTGCTGACCGGCGCCAGCCGTGGCATCGGCCATGCCACGGTCAAGCGCTTTTCGCGCGAAGGCTGGCGCGTCATCACCTGCTCGCGCCAGGCCTTTGCCGAGGACTGCCCGTGGCCGGCCGGTCCGGAAGACCACATCAAGGTCGATCTGGCCGACCAGGAGGATGTCGGCATCGCGATCTCGGAAATCCGCCATCGGCTGGAAGCGCATGGCGGCCAGCTTCATGCGCTGGTCAACAATGCCGGCATCTCGCCGAAGCTCAAGGACGGCAACAGCCGCATGAATTCGATCGACACGCCGATGCACGTCTGGCGCGACGTGTTCCAGGTCAATTTCTTCGCACCGATCATGCTGGCGCGGGGATTGTTTAGGGAATTGGCGTCGGCCAAAGGCTCGATCGTCAACGTCACCTCGATCGCCGGCACCCGGGTGCACCCCTTCGCCGGCACCGCCTATGCGACGTCAAAGGCCGCGCTCGGCTCGCTGACGCGCGAAATGGCGCATGATTTCGGCCCGCACGGCATCCGCGTCAACGCCATCGCACCCGGCGAGATCGACACGGCGATCCTGTCGCCCGGCACGGAAAAGATCGTCGAGACGATTCCGCTGCGGCGGCTGGGAACCACGGCCGAAGTCGCCGACATCATCTTCTTCCTGTGCTCGCAGCAGGCCTCCTATGTGACGGGTTCGGAAATCCACATCAATGGCGGCCAGCACGTGTGAATGGTGTTTCGCTCACTGAAGGAGCTACGCCGTCGGCGTCTCGGTCGCCTTTAACGGCAACGCCGGTGCCGCAGCATGTCCGATCACCACTTCGACGATACCGCGCGCGATCTCGCGCTCGCCCATGATGACGATGTCGGTTCCGAGCCCCTTGAGATGCTCGACCTCGGCATCGGAATGGGCGCGGGCAATGACGTTGATCTTCGGGTTGGCGGCGCGGGCGCGCAGCACGATCTGACGACAAAGATGGCAGAAGGCGAGCCGCCTTCGGGGCTGGCAATGGTTGCTGCAAAAGAGAAACGGCTAGTGCGCCTGATGCCCGCGATCAGGCCGCCTGCAGCAGGTTCTCGATGTCGACGATGGTGTGGTTGGTCAACGTCTTCGGAATTTCCACTGTGATTTTCTCGGCAACCTCCTTGTGCAGTTTTCGGCGCATGTCGCCCAGCACCTGCGGCGGTGCGATCAGCACCATCTCCTTGAAGGCGCCGCGGTGCGCGAGCTTGTACAGCCGCTCGGCAATTTCGTCGGCGAAACGCTCCTTGCCGAGACGATGCCAGTCAGTGTCCTCGACTGCGCTGCGGTGGACGGAAGGGCCGTCGCTGTAGCGGCCGGGGCGGTCCGAACCTTGCTCTCGCGTCGCCGGATTTGCCTGTTCCATCTCCTGCACGACCTGAAGGTCGGGATATTGGGTGTCGCCACGGTTCTCGAGGAACAGCGCCTTCTCGCCGTCGGCCACCACGATCCACAGTCCGCGTTTTAGCTTGAGGTTGTTCACGGAGCGCTCCTTTTTCCTGTTTTTCATGGTTTTTAGGCCCGTCTCTGGAGCCATTGCCGCAGCTGAACAGCCAGGCTCGGATTCGCAGGGCAAACGCGCGCCGAGGCAGGAATGTTCCGGTGACGACAAGAACAGCGAGCGAGCCAACCAACCAGCCAAGGATGACGGTGTTCGGCCACGACATCGAAGCGGGCTATCATGTAGCAGTCTTCGTGCCCGAGACGGTGGCAGTGGAGCACTCACTCGCCACAGGGGCAGCCTGCTTGACGGGCTGCGTCTTAAGGCTGGAAGAATCTGGCGTTTGGAATCGTTGATATGACGATACACCCGTTTGAGGTGATCCCCATGCAAGCACGATTGATCGTCAGCCTGGTGTCCTTGCTTGTCGATGCGCGCCTTGTGATCGCTCTCGCCTTTTCGGCCGGTGGCGGTGGCAGCGCGCGTTTCACAGTGGATAACAACATCAAGGGAGGTCCAAATGTTTAAGTCTAGCACAACCGCGACGCTGCTTTCGTTAGGTGTGGCGCTGAGCGCGGCGGCGTCGGCCGATCTCGCGCAGGCGGCGAAACGCACCATCACCATGGTCGCGGTCGAGGCCAAGGGCGGGACGACCGTCGACAAGGAGCCGTTCCCGACCGCGGGCCTACCAGAAGGTAAGGGCTACGAGCTCGAAGCGCCCAACGCCGAGGGTCGGTGGGAGGTATCGGCCTACCGCTGGGAGCCCAATCAGATCATCGTGAACCAGGGCGACGAAGTCACGCTCGAAATCCTGGGTGTCAATGGCGCGGAGCATCCGGGGGTGATCGACGGCTACGATGTCAGCTTCACTGTCAAGCGCGGCCAGCTCACAACCGTAACCTTCACCGCCGATAAGACGGGTGTGTTTGAATTTCGGTGTGGGACTCATCAGCCGTCGATGGTGGGCGAGTTGATCGTGCTGGCAGGCGGTTGATCAGCGTGTTCGGCGCTTGGTGACTTTAATCTACTAGATTGGTAGAATTTAGAAGAAAGTGTTTTGTGATATATCTCGCTTGTCGCTAGAACGGCGGCAGATCAAGGCGCGCAGCAGCGGCTTGGATCCGCTCCATTCGTGGGTGTGGAATTTTTTTCTCCTGCCTTTGGTGCTTGCGGAAAAGCGATTGCTTCGCACGAAGCGATGCGCGAGTGCTTTCCTTCTGCTTTTTCGCTCCCGCGCGTAGAACTGACAGCGTATTCAGGATTCCACTCGCCATGCCGCAGGCCACACCCAAGCTCAACGCCTTTCCCGTCTTCATGCGGGTCGAGGGCGAAGCCGTGGCCATCGTCGGCGGCGGCGAGGAGGCTCTGGCCAAGGCGCGACTGATGGGCCAGTCGAGCGGCGTGCTGCGCATCATAGCCGATCCCGCCGAGGCCGAGTTGCTGGCCTTCATCGCCGCGAATGGCGCCATCCACATCGCTGCCGCCTATGATGCCGCGCATCTCGAAGGCGCGGTGATGGTGTTTGCCGCCAGCGGCAATGAGGCGCTTGACCGCCGTGTTGCCGAGGATGCGCGCCGGCTGGGCATTCCGATCAATGCCGTCGACCGGCCGGAGCTGTGCGATTTCTTCACTCCGGCGCTGGTCAACCGCGCGCCGGTCGCCATCGCCATCGGCACGGAAGGGGCGGGCCCGGTGCTTGCCCAGATGCTGCGCAGCCGCATTGACCGCATGCTGTCGCCATCGCTCGGGCCGCTTGCTTCGCTTGCCGCCTCGTTGCGCGGCACCGCCGAGAGATTGCTGCCGAAAGGCAATGCTCGCCGCCGCTTCTGGAGCGACTTTTTCGGCGGCGCGCCGGCCCGCGCCATGGACGCCGGCCAGCTTTCGCAGGCGCATGACGCCGCCGTCGACCTGTTGCTTTCGAACGCGCCGGCATCGGGTCACATTGCCCTGGTTGGCGCGGGTCCCGGTGCCGAAGACCTGCTGACGCTGCGCGCCCACCGCCTGCTGATGGAAGCCGATGTCATCGTCCATGATGCGCTGGTGCCGGAGGCGATCGTCGCCATGGGCCGTCGCGACGCCGAGCGTCTGCCGGTGGGCAAACGCAAGGGCTGCCACACCAAGAGCCAGGCCGAGATCAACGCGCTGCTGATTGAGCTCGGCCATGACGGCAAGCGCGTCGTGCGGCTGAAATCCGGTGATCCGCTGGTGTTCGGGCGGGCGGGCGAGGAAATGGCAGCGCTGCGCGATGCCGGCGTCGCCTATGAGGTGGTTCCGGGCGTCACCGCGGCCTTCGCCGCCGCCGCCGATTTCGAGCTGCCGCTGACGCTGCGCGGCGTGTCTTCGTCGATGGTGTTCACCACCGGCCACGACCTCAAGGGAAATTCGCTGCCCGACTGGGCCAAGCTCGCCATTTCCGGCGCCACGGTCGCCGTCTATATGGGCCGCTCGGTCGCGGCCGAAGTGGCCGGCCGGCTGATCGAGGCCGGCCTGTCGCCGGATACGGCGGTCGCCGTGGTCGAGAATGCCAGCCTTGCCAACCGCCGCCGGTTCCACGGCACGCTCGCCGACCTGCCGTCGTTGGAGGTCCGCGCCGACCTTACCGGCCCGGTCATGACGATCATCGGCGATGCGGTTGCCGGCGCCAACTTTGAACGTTCCGAGCCGCTCGCGGCACACAGGCATGAAGGCGCGGCCCAAACAGCCGCCGAAGGAGCTGAACGATGAAAGTTCTGACCGCAAACCGCCTGACCAACGGCGAAGCCGTCTGGTACGCCAATGGCGGCTGGGCCGAGACCATCGACCATGCCGACGTCGCCCATGACAAAGTGGCTGAGGACCGGCTGGAGGCAATCGGCGCCATGGCCTACGCCAACAACGAAGTGGTCGACGTCAATCTGATCGACGTGGCCGTCGCCAATGGTGTGGTCGAGCCGGTGCGGCTGCGTGAAAAGATCCGCGCCGCCGGCCCGACCAATCGCAACGATTTGGGCAAGCAGGCCCGCCCGGTAGCCGCCCGGGCGGCGTAAACGACAAATTTGATGAAACGGGCGGACGCGCCCGGAAAGACCAGACATGTACCGTTACGACGAGTTCGATCACGATTTCGTCCAGGCCCGCGTTGCCGAGTTCAGCGATCAGGTTACGCGGCGGCTTGCCGGCGAGATCACCGAGGATCAGTTCCGGCCGCTGCGGCTGATGAACGGCGTCTACCTGCAGTTGCACGCCTACATGCTGCGCATCGCGGTGCCTTACGGCACGCTGAACAGCAAGCAGCTGCGCATGCTCGGCCACATCGCACGCAAATACGACAAGGGCTACGGCCACTTCACAACGCGCCAGAACATCCAGTTCAACTGGCCGGCGCTGTCGGACATTCCGGCGATCCTGGCCGATCTGGCGAGTGTGGAAATGCACGCCATCCAGACCAGCGGCAACTGCATCCGCAACGTCACCGCCGACCACTTTGCCGGTGCCGCGGCCGACGAAGTTGCCGATCCGCGCCCCTATGCGGAAATCCTGCGCCAATGGTCGTCGGTGCATCCGGAGTTCTCGTTCCTGCCGAGAAAATTCAAGATCGCAGTGACCGGCGCCGAGCGCGACCGCGCCGCCATCCAGACGCATGACATCGGCCTGCATTTGAAGAAGAACGCTGCCGGCGAACTCGGTTTCGCTGTCTATGTCGGCGGCGGTCAGGGCCGTACACCGATGATCGCCAAGAAGATCCGCGACTTCCTGCCCGAGGCAGACCTTCTGTCCTACTGCACGGCGATCCTGCGCGTTTACAACCTCTACGGCCGCCGCGACAACAAATACAAGGCGCGCATCAAGATCCTCGTCCACGAGACCGGCGTAGAGGAGATCACCCGCCAGGTCGAGGCCGAATGGCAGGAGCTGAAGGATGCAGATCTGAAACTGCCGGAAGCCGACATCCGCGCCATCGATGCCTATTTCGCGCCGCCGGCGCTGGCCGACCGGCCGGAAGGCGACGAAGCGGTCAAGCTTGCCCGCCTCGATTCGAAGAGCTTTTCGGAATGGCTCGACCAGAACGTGGTGACCCACCGCCATCCCGATTATGCCGCCGTGACGATCTCGCTCAAGGGCATCGGCGAAGCGCCGGGCGACGCCTCCGACAGCCAGATGGAAGCGGTCGCCGACCTTGCCGAAAAATATACCTTCGACGAGCTGCGCGTCAGCCATGAGCAGAACCTGATCCTGCCGCATGTCGCGCGCGCCGACCTCAAGGCGGTCTATGACGCACTGGTCGACTTCGGACTGGCGACGGCCAATTCCAACCTGATATCAGACATCATCTCGTGCCCTGGCCTCGATTATTGCGCGCTGGCCACGGCGCGCTCCATTCCGGTGGCGCAGGAAATCTCGCTTCGTTTCGCTTCGCTCGAGCGGCAGCGCGAGATCGGCGAATTGAAGCTGAAGATTTCCGGCTGCATCAACGCCTGCGGCCATCACCATGTCGGCCATATCGGCATCCTCGGCGTCGAAAAGAAGGGCGCCGAACTCTATCAGGTCACGCTCGGCGGCTCGGCCGACGAGAACACCTCGGTCGGTGAGATCATCGGCCGCGGCTTCAGCTCGGCAGAGATCACCGACGCCATCGAACAGATTGTCGAGACCTATCTCGGGCTTCGACTGGACAGAAACGAAAAATTCATCGACGCCTACCGCCGTGTCGGTCCCGCTCCGTTCAAGGAGGCGCTTTATGCTGGCGAAGCCAAGGCCGCTTGATCGTATCGTCGACGTCGAGGCCGGCATCGCCGCCGAAGCGGCGGGGCTCGATGCGCTCTATGGTCATCTGAAGCCGCTGGAGATCATCGAGCGCTCGGCCCGGGAGTTCTTTCGCGGCGAAATCGCCGCGGTTTCGTCCTTTGGCGCGGATTCGGCGGTGCTGCTGCATATGATCGCCAAGATCGACCGGACTTTGCCGGTGATCTTCCTCGACACCGGCAAGCATTTCGAGGAGACGCTCGGCTATCGTGACGCGCTCGTTGCCGACTTCGGGCTGACCGACATCCGGGTGATCACGCCCGAAGAAGCGGCACTCGAACGGATCGATCCGACCGGCAATCTGAACGAGACCGACACCGACGCCTGCTGCGGTGTTCGCAAGGTCGAGCCATTGGCGCGCGGCGTCGAGCCGTTCCGCGCCTGGTTCACCGGCCGCAAGCGTTTTCAGGCGACGACGCGGGCGTCGCTTCCGGTGTTCGAGGCGGTCGGCTCGCGCATCCGCATCAATCCGCTGGCGCATTGGACGACCGCCGACCAGGCCAACTATATGCGCGCGCATGCGCTGCGTGAGAATCCACTGGTCGCCTATGGCTATCTGTCCATAGGCTGCTTCCCGTGCACGCAGCCGGTGCAGCCGGGCGATGACGCGCGCAGCGGCCGCTGGGCAGGGCACGCCAAGACCGAGTGCGGCATCCATTTGTCGGGGCTGGAGAAGTCGCTGACCGACGCATCGCTTTAGGATCTTTTTGAGCTTTAGGATTTTCGATGACCGAACTGACGCCAGAGACTGTTACCCGCCTCTGGACCCCGACGGGTTTTAGCGAGGACGAGTGGAGCCATGCCGAGAGTGCCGACGCACTGTCCGGCAATGGCCGCTTCATCCTGCCGCTGCAGGCGTTTCTCGACCTCGATCCGGCGGTGCGCCGGTCGGCGAAGGAGCGCCTCGGCGTGCTGCTTCAGCCCGGCGATCAGCTCGAAAAGATCGCGGACCTGCTCGACCAGATATCGCTGGTGGCGCTGGCCTTCCCGGCTTTCAGTGACGGCCGGTCCTTCTCCAAGGGCGAACTGCTGCGCAGCCGCTACCGTTTCGAGGGCGCGGTCCGCGCCACCGGGCAGGTTCTGGTCGACCAGCTTCCGCATATGCTGCGCCTCGGCTTCGACGAGTTCGAAGTATCAAATCCAGTGTTGCTGAAACGGCTCGAGGAAGGCCGCACCGGCGGTCTGCCGCTCTCCTACCAGCCGACCGTGAAGCCGGAGGCCAAAGGACCCAAATATTCCTGGCGGCGGGTGCGCGCCGGCTGATCTTCCCCACGGAGCATGTCGCATCTGGTCGGACCACTTTGCAGATTCAATCTTTTATTTTCGGCGTCCGCACCTTAAGATAGGGCCTATTATTTCGCGATCCGAAATAAATACCGCCACCAAGGGAGGAACCGGGAATGGCTGGTAAGAAGATACTGATGCTCGTTGGCGAGTTCAGCGAGGAATACGAGATTTTCGTCTTTGAACAGGCCATGCATGCGGTCGGCCACACGGTCCATGTCGTGTGTCCCGACAAGAAGGCGGGCGATATCCTGAAGACGTCGCTTCACGACTTCGAGGGTCACCAGACCTATACGGAAAAGCTCGGCCACGACTACATCCTCAACAAGAGCTTTGCCGAGGTGAATCCGGCCGAATACGACGCCGTCTATGCGGCAGGCGGGCGCGGCCCGGAATATATCCGTATCGACAAGCGCGTGCAGGCGCTGGTGCGGCATTTCCATGAGACCGGCAAGCCGATCTTCACCATCTGCCATGGCGCGCAAATCCTGATGGCAGTCGACGGCGTGCTGCGCGGCAGGGAAGTCGCGGCGCTGCAGTATTGCGAGCCGGAAGTCACGCTCGCCGGCGGCACCTACATCGATGTCGCGCCGACCGGCGCCCATGTCGACGGCAATCTGGTATCGGCCAAGGGTTGGCCGGGCCTCGCCGCCTTCATGCGCGAATGCCTGAAGGTGCTCGGCACCGAGATCCGCCACGGCGAGATCCTGATGCGCGACGAACGCAAGGCGGCTTGAGCCAGGTCTTGGAAAACCGCCGCACCTGTGGTGCGGCGGTGCGTTTACGCAGTCATCCGCGCTTCGCGAAACGACACCAGCTTGCTGCGGCTCTCATCCCACAGAGCCAGCTTGACGCAGCGCAGGCTGTCGAGAAGCGTGACGCGGCCGATTTCGCGCAGTTCCGGATAGTCCCTCAGGACTTCCTGCAGACGATAGCACGGCACCTTGGCGGAGAGGTGGTGCACGTGATGGACGCCGATATTGCCGGTGAACCAGTTCAGTACCGGCGGCAGGTCATAATAGGACGAGCCGTGCAGGGCCGCATGCTGGAACTCCCATTCGGAGTCCTTTGCCCACTCGGTCTCTTCGAACTGGTGCTGGACATAGAACAGCCAGATGCCGGCGGAACCGGCCAGAACGACGATGGGCAAATGGACAACCAGGAACGCTTCGAGGCCGACGAACCAGACGAGGGCAGCGGCGGCGACTGCGATGGCCACATTGGTGGCCATTGACGACACCCAGGGCGTGAGGCCGCCTCGCATCATGCCGACCGGCAGTCTCTGCTCAAAGATGAAAAGCCAAATGGGGCCGAGGCCGAACATGACGAGCGGATGGCGATAGAGACGATAGGCAAGGCGGCCCCGCCAGGACATTTGCCGATATTCGGCGACAGTCAGCGTCGTGATGTCGCCCGTGCCGCGTTCATCGAGGTTGCCGGCGCTTGCGTGATGGGTAGCGTGGGCACGCCGCCAGCAATCGTAAGGGGTCAAGGTCAGGATGCCCAGCCCGCGGCCGATCCAGTCGTCGGCGGTGCGGTTGGCGAAGAAAGAACCGTGGCCGCAATCGTGCTGGATCATGAAGATCCGCACCAGAAAGCCGGCGGCAGGAAGGATCAGGATCAGACCCCACCAATGACCATGGGCATAGGCAGCCGAGGACAGTGCCCACAGCGTGGCAAAGGGGATGAGGGTGATGGCAAGTTCGACGGCGCTGCGCCGCCTGTCAGGTTTCTTGTAACGCGCCAGGATTTTCAACCAGGCACGTTTGCTGTTCGCTACAGCTTCGGGGGAAATCATGTTCATCAGGAAGCATAGACGGACCATTCCGTCGCCGCAAGGCAGGGATCACGCGAAGTTACTGCGCGTAATTGTCGCGCGATGCTCTAGGTGCTGCAATGTCGAAGGGCATGCTTGGACTCCGGCGGCACGCAACGACAGGCGAATGTGTTGGTCTATCGCCGTCTGCCACCGGCGGCTACGCTGCTTTCGATGCCGTCCAGGCGGTCAAGCAATTCCTTGAAACGATCGGGAATGTCGTTCTCCGTCCGGAACGCCGGCAACGCGCGCAGAAAGTGCATCGTTGCCTCGGTGCCGAACTGGCGCCTGATGCCGGCCGCGAGCCTTTCACGTCTTTCGTCATTGTTGCGGGCGCCATTCTTGTTACAGTCGCCATCGTTGCGGGTCATTATCTCAAAATCCTGTGTCGGCTTCGAAACTCTTCCAGCAGACGAATGGTTCCCCCATCGCAGCATCTTGGCAAGCAAAGCCGGCGCTTACAGTAAAATTTGAATTAATATCGAAAGGTCTTCATGGTGCGTCGTCGAAGCGCGAGCGGCCGCTCCAGTATCGCTTGCCCCTTGATTTTTGGCCGCCAAACCTCGATATCGGGCACAAAATCCACATCATTCGAAAAGACGGGAAACGGCGATGAGCGACCAGGCAAAAGACGAACGCGCGCCCGAGGATATCGAAGCGGCTGAGGCCGCCGCCGAGCGCTCGGAAGGCAGCGTCGACGGCGACTATGAAGCGCTTGTGCGGCTGTTGAAGGAAAACGACGAGCTGAAGGACCGCGCACTCCGTGTCGCGGCCGAGATGGAGAATCTGCGCCGCCGTACCGCCCGTGACGTGCACGACGCGCGTGCCTATGCGGTTGCCAATTTCGCCCGTGACATGCTGTCGGTATCGGACAATCTGCGCCGCGCGCTGGATGCGATCCCGGCTGAAACCAAGGCGTCGGGCGATGCCGGCTTCAAGGCGCTGATCGAGGGCGTCGAGCTCACCGAGCGCGCCATGCTATCGGCGCTGGAGCGGCACGGGGTGAAGAAGCTCGAGCCGGAAGGCGAGAAATTCGACCCGAATTTCCACCAGGCGATGTTCGAGGTGCCCAATCCGGAGGTGCCGGCCAACACCGTGGTCCAGGTCGTGCAGCCAGGCTATTCGATCGGCGAGCGGGTGTTGCGGCCGGCCATGGTCGGCGTTGCCAAAGGCGG
Source organism: Mesorhizobium sp. WSM4807 (assembly GCF_055811615.1). Taxonomy (NCBI): domain Bacteria; kingdom Pseudomonadati; phylum Pseudomonadota; class Alphaproteobacteria; order Hyphomicrobiales; family Phyllobacteriaceae; genus Mesorhizobium; species Mesorhizobium sp. WSM4807. The sequence goes on along the minus strand of NZ_JBVVQY010000011.1, from coordinate 100,900 downwards.
TCCCAAGCATGTGGCTGGTGAAGCGCCGGTCGAGCCAGGGCCGGTGAATGAGCAAGCTGAGAAGGATGCGTAAGTTAGGGGAGTAGGGGGAATAGGGCAGTACGGGAGTAGGGAATAACGCCACCTACGATAAAGTAGAGCAATTGCCTACTCCGGCCGTTGGCCTGCTCCCCCCTACTCCCCTACTCCCCTACTGCCTTATTCCGCTACTGCCCTACTCAGGCGGCGAAACGCTGGGCTTCCCCGCCATAATAATTGACGTAGCGGGCGCCGATCTCCTGGACCGGCATCACGACGAACACGTCGACCGTCGAGAATTCGCGGTCGATGACGCAGCCGTCGCCGATGCGCGCGCCGACGCGCAGATAGCCCTTGACCAGCGGCGGCATCGCCGCGATCGCGGCCTTGGCATTGACCGCCTCGATCGGCATCAAATCCATGGAACAGTAGCGCCCGGCGACCGCACGCACGTCCCAGGCCGAATTCGTCCGGCAGTGATGGGCGAGATAGGTCAGCGCTTCGGCGTGCGCCGCCGGCACGGTGCCGTGGAACGAAGCGCAACCGGTCATCACGCCGATCCCGTAATGGTTGATATAGGCCCAAATACCTTGCCAGAGCGCCTCGATGGTGCGCTTCGAGCGGTATTCCGGCAAGACGCAGGAGCGGCCGAGCTCGAGGAAACGCTGGCCGGGATGGCGGGCGATAAGATTGGTCAGTTCGAATTCGCCCTCGGAATAGAAGCCGCCGGCCGCTGCCGCGATTTCCTGCCGCAGCAGGCGGTAGGTACCGACAATGCGGCGATGCTCGGGACCGGACAGCGAGGTATCGAAGACGAGCAAATGATCACAAAGCGGATCGAAATGGTCGGCGTCGCGGCGGTCCTGCACCTGGAACAGGTTCTTCCTGGCACCAAGCTCGTCATAGAACACCCGGTAGCGCACTTCCTGCGCGGCGGCGATCTCGGCCTCGTTGCGGGCGAGCCGCACTTCGAGGTTGCCGATTCGGCCGAGCGCTTCGCCTTTTATGACGGCATCGACGTTCCGCCCGGTGAGCAAAGCACCACTGGCGTTCGGCCGAGCGTCACGTTCCGGCATAACTGTATGCACGAGTGATTCTCCTTCGAGCCATCCCTCTTGGCACGGGGATACGGTGTAGGTGCAACAGGATTGTGACAGTACCGTGATACGGTGCTACGGGCAATACTTCGTCGGCTGGGTAATCCTTCAACCGGCTATGTTACGCAGGGAAGCCAGGAAGGACAGCCGGCGGATCAGGCGGCCACCTGGCCCTCGATCGCATGGACAAGCGCGTCGGGGTCGAGCGGCTTGGTGACGAAGCCGCTGGCGCCATGGGCAAGCACCGCGTGGCGCGTCGTTTCCTGGCTGTCCGCCGAAAGCACCATGATTGGAACCGGCGGCACGGCGGTTTCCTCCTCGTGCCGGCGGATGGCGGCGATGGCGTCCAGCCCGTCCATGACAGGCATGTGCAGGTCCATCAGCACCACGTCGAAGCGGTGCTTCTGACCGGTCCCAGTGACGGCCTCGACGGCGGCCTTGCCGTTGCCGACCACTTTCACGCGATGCCCGGCCTTCAGCAGAGTGGCACGAGCAAGCATGGCGTTGATGTCGTTATCCTCGGCGATCAGCACGGACAGCCCCTGCCTGCGGCCGCCAATGGCACGGACGGATGGTGCGCCGGGCTTTTCCAGCTGTGGCAGGGTGAGGGCGGGCACGCTGCTGGTCAAAAGCACGCGCAGCAACGTCTCGCCGCGCACCGGCCTTGCCAGGAAGGTGGCGTAGCCGCTGGCGCGGAACTCGCCCAGCATGCCCCGGTCGGTAGGCGCGATCAGCGTGATCGCCTCGCAATCGGCAAAGCCGCTCTGGCGAAGGCGTTTGAGCAACTTGCCGTCGCCCTCCTCCATGGCCGCATCGACCAGAAGCACGTCGCAGCCTTCTGCGAAGGACGCTGCCTGGGAGGCGGTCGCGGCCAGATCGACCATGCCGCCATTGGCACGGATGGTGCGGGCGATGGCGTCGGCCTCGATGGCGTTCTTCGACAGGATCACCGCGCGCCGTCCTGACAGCGCATTCAGGCGGGTCTGCGGCGGCTCGGTGGCCGATATTGCAGGGATTTCGAAGACGAACTCGGAGCCTTGGCTGAGCCGGCTCGATACCGAAATCGTGCCGCCCATGGCGATCACGAGGCGCCTGGAGATGGCAAGACCGAGCCCGGCGCCGCCATGCGCGCGGGTCGACGTGCCATCAGCCTGTTCGAATTCCTCGAAGATGCGCTCCATGTCGTCCTCGTGCAGGCCGGGACCGGTGTCGGCGACGGTGAAGCATATGCGGTCGGTGGTTTCGGTGCGGGTACGAGCGATGCTCACCAAAACGCCGCCGCTGTCGGTGAACTTGATCGCGTTGCCGATCAGGTTGAGCAGCACCTGCCGGACCCTTCCCGGATCGGCTGATATCATCTGCGGCACGTCGGGTTCGACATGGCAGCCAAGGCCGATATTCTTGGCGAAGGCGCGCGCAGCCAAGAGTTCGACGACGTTGTCGGCGATCTCGCGCACCGACATTGGCTGCGGTTCGGGATCGAAGCGGCCGGCCTCGATCTTCGAATAGTCGAGCAGATCCTCGATCAGCGCCAGCAGTGCGCTGGCCGAGGTCGAGACGGCGCCGACATAGGTCCGTTGTTCGGGCGAGAGATTGGTGTCCGCCAGCAGCCTGGCCATGCCGATGATGCCGTTCATCGGCGTGCGGATCTCGTGGCTGACGGTGGCGAGGAAGCGCGATTTGGCCTGGCTTGCATATTCGGCTCGCTCACGGGCGGTGATCAGCGACGATTCGGCGTGCTTGCGGGCGGTGATGTCGCGGGCGATGGCGCGATGCGAGGCGCCGCCGTTCTCCTTGTCGCGCACGGACAGTTCGATCCATGAGAACCAGCGCGGGCCAGCCGGCGTGCGAATGGCGACGTCGGTGGAACTCAGGCATTCGTGGTCGGAAAAAGCGGCATCGGGAACAATGCCGACGTCGATGCCGAGTTCGGCAAGGGTCCTGCCGGCAAGGTCGCGCTGATCGGCTCCGACAAGATCGGCGAAAACCTTGTTGGCATAGACGATGTGGCCGTCACGGTCGCGGTGGACGACGAGATCGCCAAGCGCGTCGATCAGCCCGCGAAAGCGTTCCTCGCTCTCCTGCATCTCCCACATGCGGTCGGCCAGGGTCTCGACCTCGGCGCGGCTGCGAGCTGCGGTCTCGCCAAGGAGGGCAACCGTACGACGCTCCTTGCGACTGGCACGCAGATGCACGGCGAGACCGGCCATGCCAGTCGCCAAAAGGCCGAAAGTGATGAAGACCGGCGCTCCGGTCAGATGCGACAGACCTGCCAGCACGACTATGGCGACGAGCGTCAGGAACGGCAGGCCTTCGCGATTGGCGGCGGGCAGCTCGGGCGCCAGTGGCGGCGCTGCGATATGCTGCCGTCTTGGCGCCTCCGGGCCGATCTCGTCGACGCTTTCGGCGCTCTCCGTTTCTCTGATGCCGGATTCCGTGACCATGCGGAAACCTTGCCAGACAGAGATTATGGAAAATTGCGGCCGATCGTTCGAATTTTATCGGTCGCGCGGTTTTTTTGCCTTCCTTTCGCGCAAAACGGCAGACGACAGAACTCACATATCCACCACCACGCGGCCACGGATCTTGCCCTCGACGATGTCGTGCGCGGCGTCGATGATGCCGTCAAAGCCAATGGTCGTGGATAGGCTGGCGAGCTTCTGGAGATCGAGGTCCGTGCCGATGCGGCGCCACGCCTCCAGGCGGACCGCTTTTGGCGCCATCACCGAATCGATGCCGAGCAGACAAACGCCGCGCAGGATGAACGGGGCGACGCTCGCCGGCAGATCCATGCCGCCTGCCAGGCCGCAGGCGGCGACGGCGCCGCCATAGGAGGTCATCGAAAGGACGTTGGCCAGCGTGTGACTGCCGACCGCATCGACGCCGCCGGCCCAGCGTTCCTTGGCGAGCGGCTTTGCAGGCTGGGCAAGCTCGTCGCGCGAAATTACTTCCGCAGCACCCAGGTCGATCAGATAGGGGCTTTCAGCGCTGCGGCCGGTCGAGGCGATGACATGATAGCCGAGGCTGGACAGGATCGAGACCGCGACCGAGCCGACGCCGCCGGCCGCGCCCGTCACCACCACCGGGCCGCGATCGGGCACGATGCCGTGCCGTTCCAGCGCGATGACGCAAAGCATGGCGGTGTAGCCGGCGGTGCCGATCGCCATGGCATCATGCGGGCTCATGCCCTGAGGCAGCTGCACCAGCCAGTCGCCGTTGACACGGGCACGCTCGGCATAGGCGCCAAAATGCGTCTCGCCGACGCCCCAGCCGTTCAATATGACCTTGTCCCCCTTGCGCCAGTCGGCATGGGAAGACGAGACGACGGTGCCGGCGAAGTCAATGCCCGGCACCAGCGGCCAGCGGCGGATCACCGGCGCCATGCCTGATATGGCGAGGCCGTCCTTGTAGTTCACCGTCGTCGCCTCGACGGCGACGGTGACATCGCCTTCCATCAGGTCGGCCTCGGTGAGGTCAGTCACCGCGACCGACTGTTTCTTCTCGGCGTCGCGCGAAACGAGGATGGCTTTGAAGGTTTCGGACATGTCTTCTTCTCCTCGGGCTTCTCGAATGGCCACTGTATGGCGGCAGAAGGCCAGGTCAATCGCTTGAGGGCTTGGCCTCGCGCCGCCAACCGATGAGTTCGTCGAAGACGACCACCACCGCGCCGACCGCGATGAAGGCGTCGGCGAGGTTGAAGATGGCAAAGGACCATACCGGGGTGTGGAACAGGATGTAGTCGATCACGTGACCATAGGTAACGCGGTCGAACAGATTGCCGAGCGCGCCGCCGACGATCAGCGCAAAACCGATGCGGGTAAGCACGTGGCCGGGCGGGGTGCGGGCCGCGAGATAGAGCACGAAAGCGACGACGAAAGCGGCGATGACCACCAGGCCGGTGTCGCCGAAGGACGAAAACATCGAGAAGGCGATGCCGGTGTTGTAGGTGCGATACAGCGCCAGGAACGGCACAAGATCGACCTTTTCCTGGAAGGCGAGGCCGGTCTCGACCAGGTATTTCACCCACTGGTCGAGCGCTATCGCGGCGGCGACCAGCAGGGCGTAGGGGAACCATGATTTTGCCGTTGGGGATTTGACCATTTGGGATGTCACGGTTTGGCGTCCTCCGGGGCAAGTTTCAGCGCGCCGCGCCGGATCTCGAACAGCATGATGCCGGTGGCCACCGCGAGATTGAGCGAATCGGCGCGGCCGGCCTGCGGAATCCGCAGCAATCTGTCACAGCTTTCGGCCATGCTTTCGGGCAGGCCCTGCTGCTCGTTGCCCATCATCAGCAGCACCGGGCCTTTGGAAAAGTCGACCGAGCGGTAATCGACCGCACCCTTCAGATGTGTGCCGGCAACGAGGCCAGGAAAGCCTTTTCGCCACGCAAGGAAGGTTTCCGGCGTCGCCTTGGCGACCGGCACCGCGAAGATCGAGCCCATCGTGGCGCGCACGGTCTCGACGGAAAAAGGATCGGTGGTCTCGCCGACCAGGATGATGCCCTTGGCGCCAACGGCATCGACGGTGCGGATGACGGTGCCGAGATTGCCGGGGTCGCGCACGCGGTCGAGCGCCACCCAGACGTCGCCGTCTCGAGCGCGGATGTCCTTCAGCGGCAGGAATTTCTGCGAAAAGACGCCGACCACCATTTGCGGGTTATCGCGGCGGGTGATGGCGACAAGCACTTTTTCCGAAACTTCGAGCACGGTGCCGCCGGCGGCAACCGTGCGCGCCGCGACCTTTTCGACTGCAGCATTGCCGCGTCCGGCCTTGGCGAAGACCAGCGTCCGGATCGACCAGCCGAGGTCGAGCGCGTCGATGACCAGCTTCAGCCCCTCGGCCATAAAGGCGTTCTGCTGGTCGCGGAATTTCTTCAGGGAGAGCGCCTTGATGTCCTTGATCAACGGATTGGCGAGGCTGGTCACTTCCTTCACCTGCCCTGGCGCGCCGGCGTGCCGCTCGCTCATTCAGGCCACCCAGCGTGAGAACAGCGACGTAGACAGCGCCCGGCCGGCGGATTTCTCGCGGATGATCAGTTCGCCCGATTCGACCGTGCCGCCCATGCCGGCAAATGTGTCGCGCATCAAGGCATGGATGGCGAAGAAGGAGGCGCGGATCGAATAGGCGGTCAGCACGACAGCGAGCGGCTTCGGCGTCAGGATCGAGCGGCAGAGGTCGGTCAGATCAGGCAGGTCCTCGAACAATTGCCAGACCTCGCCCTTGGGGCCACGGCCATAGGCGGGCGGATCGAACAGGATGATGTCGTAGCGGCTGCCTCGGCGCTCCTCGCGCTCGGCGAATTTCATGGCGTCGTCGATGATCCAGCGGATCGGCTTTTGCGACAGGCCCGCCATCTCCTGGTTCTCCCTGGCCCAGCCGATCGCCTTCTTGGACGCATCGACATGGGTGACCTCGGCGCCGGCGCGCGCCGCCACCAGCGAGGCAAGGCCGGTATAGCCGAACAGATTCAGCACCTTGACCGGTCGCTTCGTCGCCGCGATCAGCCCGGCCATGTGGTCCCAGTGCGAGGCCTGCTCGGGGAAGACGCCGACATGGCGAAACGAGGTGAAGCGGCCGAGATAGTCGATTCCGTCATGCTTCATCGGCCAGGTCTCGCCGAGCGGCGTCTTGGGGAAGCGCCAGCGGCCGATGCCTTCCTCGTCGGTGTCGCCGGTGAAAATGGCGTCGGCGCGGTCCCAGTCTTTGGCCAGCAACGCTTTTTGCCAGATCGCCTGGCCTTCGGGCCGGACGATGCGATAGGGCCCGTACTGCTCGAGCTTTTGACCGGCGCCGCTGTCGAGCAGCGCATAATCGGCGTTGGGCGCCACTTCGAGGATCAGCGGCAGGTGTTCGGCGGGCAGGGCGCCGTCGCGGCGGGAAAGGACGCGCGGCGCGGCTTTCGGCTCGGTGCGGTTGCCCGATGCTGTGCCGGTCCCGCGCTGCACCTGTTCCGCCCCGCCCTTTGCGAGCTGATGCGAGCGGCTGTCGCGGCGTTTGTCGCGAAAAGGTTTCAAGAAGAGCATCTCCGGGGCGACTTGGCCCGCTTCTGCCACAGCACATTCACCGGTGCAACAAACGCGGTCGCTGGACATTTCCGAAACGGTCAGCCGCGCCTGATCCAAAGCAGGGCGGCAACCGATACGAAACCGACTGCCTTGAAGGCGGCGACGATCATATGGCCGGTTTCCCAGCGCAGTCGGATCGCTTCGAAATTTTCCGGAATCGGTCCAGGCACCCAGGTGGCCAGAATATCGCTCGCCGGCTTGACGAGAGCAAACCACATCGCAAGAGACACCGCATAGAGCACGGCAGCGGCCAACGCGTACCAGAACGCCGGACGGTCAGTGCGCAGCATCCATGCGAGAAGTCCCGGGCAGCCGATCGCGGCCACGTCGAGTGGCGCGCCAATGACGGCAAATAGCTGGAACTGGGCGTTGAAGACAGTCGTCTCGCGCCAGAGCGAAGGCGACCACTTCGTCAGCCGAGGAGCCGATTCCAGGACATGGGCGAAGGACGGTCCAAGGCTGAACGCCGCGACGACTGCGGCCAAGATGGACCAGAACAGGAACCCGCGTATCTCCATAACGCCCGAACAACGGCGTGACGCCGGTGACGTTCCCCCACGGAAGGCAGTAGGGCAGTAGGGGAATAGGGAGTAAGTGAATAGGGAAAATACGACTTGTAGGAAGCCGCACGATTGGTACGGCTTGCCCTAATGCCCTAATGCCCTAATGCCCTACTGCCCTACTCTTCAGCGCCTTGTACACCGCAATGCCGGCGGCGAGGTCTTCGAGGGCTGCGCCGACCGATTTGAAAAGCGTGATCTCACCTGGGCTCTGCCGGCCCTTCTTTTGGCCGCGTGCCAATTCATGCAGGTCGGCGACGATGGCTTGCGCCTCCAGCACGCCCGAGGCCAGCGACTGGACGATGTCGCCCGCTTCCTTGGTGGCGCCGGCCCAGGTGTCGACATAGACGCGGGCACGCGCAATCGCATCGTCGTCGCTTTCGCGCATGGCCGGCGTGAAACCGCCGACCAGATCGACATGGGTTCCCGGCTTCAACAGCGCGCCCTTGATCAGCGGCGTGGTCGTGATCGTCGCCGACGAAACGATGTCGGCCTGGCCGAGTTCGGCGTCGAGATCGCTCGCGGCGGTGGCCGCAAAGCCCTCGGCGCGCAATTCCGCCGCAACCTTTTCGGCATTGGCCGGCGTGCGGTTCCAGATGCGGATGGCGGTGATCGGCCGCACCGCTGAATGCGCCCTGGCGAGGAACGGCGACAGCGCGCCGGCGCCGACCACCAGCAGCCGCTCAGCGTCCTCGCGGGCCAGATAGGAGGCGGCCAGCGCCGAGGCGCAGGCCGTGCGCCACTGCGTCAACCGCTGGCCGTCGATCATGGCTTCAGGCTCGCCGGTCGCGCCGTCGAGCAGGAGGTAAAGCCCCATCACCGCGGGTTTGCCTAAGGTGTTGTTGTCGGGCGACACCGTGACGATCTTGACGCCGATATGGCCGCCTGCCGACGTGCCGGCCGCATTGAAGTCGGTCCAGGCCGGCATCAGGAGCAGCGTCGAGGCCGCGCCGTCGGGCCGTTCGAGCGTATGGTGATGCCTGACAGGTTGTATCGCGCCATCGCGAAAAGCCGCGCGCAGCGTCTCGACCAGGCCGGGAAAGGTCAGCGCATGATCGACCTCGGCCGCCGAAATAGTCAGCATGGGAAACTCCGTGGAGAGAAATACGCCTAACGCATAACCGCGGAAATCGGAACCGATTTTCGGAAAAGATCATGCGTAATCAAAATGGTACGGCGTCCTTTGTGCGTCCCAAAGGACGTGCGGCGCTGTGTTGGCTCAGCTGGTCGGCTTCGGCAAGGCCGGGCCTTGTGGCGCAGCCGGCGCACGGTTGACCGCCTGGCGCAGGTTCTCGGCCTCGACGCCGCGCTGGCGCGCCAGCCTGCGATATCGGCCCTGCTTGATCCAGGTCGCCAGGCTGCCGACGACCATGCCGATGGCGAGAGCCAGGAACAGAAAGATGAAAAGCGGCAGCGTCACCGTCAGCGTCGGATTGCCGGGGTTGAACGGATCCAGGGTGAAGGCAACCGGATCGCGATTGGCGACCGCCAGCGCAATCAGGATGACGGCCAGCGGCACGAAGACCACGACGAGCATGAAGCGATTGAACATGGAATTTCCTGTCGAAGACGGGCTCGACCGCCGGCCGCGCCCTACTGAAAAGGCCGGCATGGCGCAAGAGCTCGCGCGGCGCCTATTTGCCGCCGTTCAGCCTTTCACGTAATTCCTTGCCGGTCTTGAAGAACGGCACCCATTTCTCCTCGACCTCGACGGATTCGCCGGTGCGCGGATTGCGGCCGGTGCGGGCGGGGCGGTTTTTCACCGAGAAAGCACCGAAACCGCGCAGCTCGACCCGGTTGCCTTCGGCAAGCGCGTCGGTGATCTCGTCGAAAATCGCGCCGACGATGTTTTCGACGTCGCGCAGAAAAAGGTGCGGGTTGCGTGTGGCGATGATCTGCACAAGTTCGGATTTGATCATGAGAAGGCTCCCCGTGAAAACACTGCGGTCAAAATTATGAGGATGATTTTATTTGCTTTTTTCACTCGTCTCAAGGGTGCCAGACGGAAACGAGACCGTCAAGAAACAAGCGGTCGGCACCAAGTTCGTGAATGATCTCGCCGCCATAGTCGGGCAGGCCGAGCGTACTGCCGATGGTTCGCGCCATCGCTTTCGAGAACAGGAAGCCGCCGCTTTCCGCGTCCTTCCACTCCACCACCTTGAGCTTGGCGTCGACGCCCTTTGTCGCGAGCCAGTCGATCGCTTCGGTCTCGCCGCCGACCGCGTCGATCAATTTGTTGGCAACAGCCTGCCGGCCGGTGAAGATCGATCCGTCGGCCAGGGCCAGCGCCTCCGGCTTGGTCATGTTGCGTCGTTCGGCGACGACGCCGACGAACCAGTCGTAGCTGTCCAGGATCAGCTTGCGGACCATGGTGCGCTCGTCGTCATTGGTCGGCTTGAAAGGCGATGGCGAGGCTTTCAACGGTGAGGATTTCACTTCCTCGAGCTTGATGCCGAGCCTGTCCATAAGGCCGCTGACGTCCGGATACTGGATCAGCACGCCTATCGAGCCGACGATCGACGATTTGCGCGCGACGATATGATCGGCCGCGGTGGCGATCATGTAGCCCGCCGATGCGGCCAGCGTGCCGACCTCGGCCACCACCGGCTTCTCGGTGGCCAGCTTGCGCACTGCCTCGTAGATCGATTCGCCCCCGACGGTGGTGCCGCCCGGTGAATCGATCGACAGGATCACAGCTTTCACCCTCGAGGATTGACGGATGGTATCCAGTTGTTTGATCAGGTCTTCGTCTTCGGTAATGGTGCCCTCGATCTTGACCTTGGCGATATGGTCGACCGCCGTGCCAGTGAAGTCGTCACCGTAAATCCAGCTCGAAAAGGCAATCAGCCCGACTGCCGCGACAACAAGCGCTGCAACGCGCCAGAATGTCAGCTTGCGGCGCAAGCGGCGGCGGTCGATCAGGTCGTCGGCTCTCAGTGCCATGGTCAGCCTCATAGTCGGTGGAAGCAGATGCTTTTAAAGCAACCATCCGCGCCCGGCTACCGATTCCTGACGAGCTTGCGCCAAAGACAGGGTTTCGACGTTCGCGACCCGGCGTTTCAAGAGACATCAAGACCAATCCACAGGCCCCTAACGCTGTGCGCCTGTATCTGGTATGAGATGCAAGTCGTGCCGGTTTCATTTTCGTTTGTACAACTGCAACCGTCACACTTTTGCGGTTTTCCTCCGCTTGTGCTTGCTTGAGGGCGCCGGCATCCCACCTATAGGGGTGCTTGGCGGCAGGGGTTTAAAAGAAAGCAGTTATGTTAGCGCGACCGATCGAACCGACCAACACCGAGACGGAGTTGGCTCCCCCGGACGTAGGCCCGGCGCGGGTCGACGCCTTCGGCATTGCCCAGCGCCATTCGCGCCGCGTGCGGATCTTGAAGCTGGCGGTGCCGCTGGCCGCTGCCGCGATCGCGGTCGCCTTCCCGATCTATTCCTATCTCGCGGCGCCTGGCTCAATCCAGGTCGAGGCCGACGGCAGCGCCTTCGCCAATGGCAAGCTGGTGATGGCCAATCCCAAGCTCAACGGGTTCACCAAGCAGAAACTGCCCTATTCCATGACGGCCTTGCGCGCCATACAGGACGTGACCAAGCAAGGCATCATCAATCTGGAGGGCATCGACGCCAAGCTGCCGATATCGACTGACAATGTGGCGGCCATCAATGCCTCGCACGGCACCTACAATCGTGACGGCAACACGATGAGCCTGACCAGCGATGTCACCATAACCACCACCGATGGCTTGGCGGCAAAGTTCAAATCGGTCTTTCTCGATATGGGCAAAGGCACTATGAAGACGAACGACCCGGTCGACGTCAGCCGCGGCGGGTCGCGGATCACCGCAGATTCGATGTCGATCCAGGACAACGGCAAGATCGTGGTTTTCGAGAACAGAGTGCGTGTCAACATCGATCCCGCCAGCTTGAAAGCGGCAGAGGCAATGAGCGGAGAATCCAATGCGGTTCAGTAGTTCGACACGGCTCGGGGCCGCAGCTTCGGCGTTGCCGGCCCTTGGGCTGGTTTTGGGGCTGAGCTTGGGGACGACGCCGGCTCTGGCGCAGTCCAAGGCCACCAGCCAGTTGTCGGGCCTCAAACTGTCCGGCGACAAGCCCATCCAGATCGAAAGCGATAAGCTCGAGGTCCGCCAGGCGGAAAGCGTCGCCGTGTTCACAGGAAATGTAAGCGTCGTCCAGGGGCCGACTTTGCTCAAGGCCGGCAAGATGACGGTCTATTACGTCAAGGACGCCGACGCTGACGCCAAGGAAGCGCAGGACGCAGGTGCCGCGATGACCGGCTCGGCCAACATCGACCGTCTGGAGGTCGCCAACAAGGTCTATATCAAATCGGACGACCAGGTCGCCACCGGCGACAGCGGCACCTTCGACATGAAGACGGAAGTGCTGGTGCTTTCAGGCAGCAAGGTCGTGCTTTCGCAAGGCGACAATGTACTGGTCGGCTGCAAGCTCACCGTGCAGATGAAGAGCGGCCTGGCCCAGGTCGACGCCTGCGGGGGCCGCGTCATGATGTCGATCACGCCGCCGGCGAAGTCGGGAGCGGCGAACCCCTGATGGTCGACGTAGCATCGCTGATGGCGCGTCTTCCAGGACGCGCCGCCAGCAAACTTGCGGCACCGGCCACGGTCAGCGTCGACCAGGTAAAGTTCAAGGGAACCTTGATCGCCAAGGGCCTGACCAAGAGCTACAAGGGCCGCAAAGTCGTCAGCGGCGTGACGATCGGCGTGCGCGCCGGTGAGGCGGTCGGGCTGCTCGGTCCCAACGGCGCCGGCAAGACGACCTGCTTCTACATGGTCACCGGCCTTGTGCCGGTCGATGAAGGCACGATCGAAATCGACGGCTTCGATGTCACCTCGATGCCGATGTACCGCCGCGCCCGCCTCGGCATCGGCTACCTTCCGCAGGAAGCGTCGATCTTTCGCGGCTTGAGCGTCGAGCAAAACATCCGTGCCGTGCTCGAAGTGGTCGAAAAGAGCCGCAAGGAGCGCGAACGCAGTCTCGACGAACTGCTCGAGGAGTTTCACATCAGCCATTTGCGCAAGGCCCCGTCGCTGTCGCTTTCCGGCGGCGAGCGGCGCCGCCTTGAAATCGCGCGCGCACTGGCGACCCGCCCCGCATACATGCTGCTCGACGAACCTTTCGCCGGCATCGATCCTATCGCCGTCGCCGATATCCAGCAACTCGTGCGCCATCTGACGGCGCGGGGCATCGGCGTGCTCATCACCGATCATAATGTCCGCGAGACGCTCGGCCTGATCGACCGCGCCTACATCATCCATGCCGGCCAGGTGCTGACCCATGGCCGGGCCGATGAAGTGGTCGCAAACCCGGATGTGCGGCGGCTTTATCTCGGTGAGGGATTTACACTCTAAGCGGGAAAATTCCCCTCCAAGCGCGATTTTTGGCGCGAGACGAGCCTTTTTCTCCGATTTCTCCTCCAAATAACGCACCGACAGGCGAGTTTTGATCGCTGTCGCCTTGACAAGCAAAAGCCGGGCCAGTTTCTATGCCCAACTCCTTCCGGCAGTCCGGATGCGTAGACAGGGCGTTTGAAAACCGAACCATGGCGTTGGCGGCAAAACTACAGCTACGACAGTCCCAGTCGCTGGTGATGACGCCGCAACTCATGCAGTCGATCCGGCTGCTGCAGTTCACCCACGTCGAGCTGGAACGCTTTATCGATGACGAGATCGAGCGCAATCCTCTACTCGATCGCGCCGAGCCGCAGGACGATGCCGTCAGCGATCAGGCGCAGAAGATCGATGCCGCGCCGGAAACGGCCACCGGCGGCGACTGGTTCGAGAAGGAAACGGCGTGGAGCGCCGAGGCGATCTCGGAAAAGCTCGATACTTCGCTGGAAAACCTGTTTCCCGACGACCCCGGCACCAGCGAGCGGCTCGGTCCCGACCTGACGGCCCAATGGAAATCGGCCTCCGGCAACGGTTCCGCGTCCTCGTCGGACGGCTTCGAGGTCGGAGACATGGCGGCCGCCGCCATCACGCTGCGCGAGCATGTCGGCGAACAGGTCGCGCTTGCCTTCGCCGACCCGGCAGCACGCCTGATCGCCAGCGAACTGGCCGATGGCCTCGATGAGGCCGGCTACATGCGCGCCGACATGGCTGAGATCGCCGCTCGTCTCGGCACCGACAGAGCGGCGGTGACGAATGCACTCGAGGTCTGCCAGACATTCGAGCCCGCCGGCATCTTTGCCCGCGACCTCGCCGAATGCCTGTCGCTGCAGCTTGCCGTCCGCGACCGGCTCGACCCGGCGATGAAGGCTTTGATCGCCAATCTCGAGCTCCTGGCGCGGCGCGATTTCCAGACCCTGAAACGGATCTGTGGGGTCGACGAGGAGGATCTGCTCGACATGCTGGCCGAGATACGTGCGCTCGATCCGCGCCCGGGGATGGCGTTTTCGGGCGGTGCCAGCGATGCGATCGTCGCTGATGTCGAAGTGCGGGCGGCCAATGACGGGAGTTGGGTGATCGAACTCAATGCCGAAACGCTGCCGCGCGTGCTGGTCGACCATATCTATTTTGCCCAGGTTTCACCGCATGCGAAAAACCAGACGGAAAAGGATTTCCTGGCGGAATGCCTGCAAAACGCCAACTGGCTGACGCGCAGTCTCGACCAGAGGGCGAAGACCATCCTTAAGGTTGCCTCAGAAATCGTGCGCCAGCAGGACGCCTTCCTCGTCCATGGCGTGCGTCACCTGAAGCCGCTCAACCTGCGCACGGTGGCCGACGCCATCGGCATGCACGAATCGACCGTCAGCCGGGTCACCGCCAACAAATACATGCTGACGCCGCGCGGCGTGTTCGAACTGCGCTATTTCTTCACCGCCTCGATCGCTTCGTCGGGTGGCGGCGATGCGCATTCGTCTGAAGCGGTGCGCGACCGCATCAAGCAGTTGATCGACGAGGAGAAACCGGCCGACGTGCTTTCCGACGACGCGATTGTGGATATGTTGCGGGAAAGTGGCGTCGATATCGCCAGGCGCACGGTCGCCAAGTATCGGGAGGGCATGAATATTCCCTCGTCGGTGCAGCGGCGGCGTGAAAAACGCGCTTTGGCCAGCGCCGGACGTTGATCCCCGACGGAATTTCCACAGCTTTCGCGCTTCATTGACAAGCCGCAATGAAGTGGCTAGAAGCCCGCCCGCATGGGACGGGCTACTGCCCGCATGCGGATGGTCCGTCACGACGTTGGCCACGGGACGGTCAAAGAAGGCGGCTTGTGATCAACCGGAAAGTTCGGATTTAAAATCGGCGCAAGTGACGCCGCAAAGCTTGTGCGCACAGACCACGGGTATAAACTCGGGACAGTTTGAAGCCTGAGCAAGGAAGGTCAGTTTTCAGATGACACTGCGCATATCAGGAAAACACATGGATGTCGGCGATGCGTTCCGTACGCGCATCAACGACCGTGTCGGAGAAGTGATCGGGAAATATTTCGATCGGGGCTTTTCAGGGCAAATTGTAGTCGTCAAATCGGGGTCGCGCTACACGGCCGATTGCATGATCCGTCTGGATTCCGGCGCTTCGCTGCAGGCGACCGGTGAAGCCCAGGACCCGACGCTCGCTTTCGAGGCCGCGGCGGATCGCCTCGAAACCCGCCTTCGGCGCTACAAGCGTCGGCTGAAGTCACATAATTCAGGCAATGCCAATGGCGAACTCACCGACATCGCCTATACGGTGATGGCGCCGCTTGCCGATGACGATGAGGAAATACCGGAGAATTTCGCGCCAGCCATCGTCGCCGAATCAACCATGACGCTGCGGACCATGTCGGTGGCGTCAGCCGTGATCGAGCTCGACACCAAGGACAGCCCGGTTCTCGTCTTCCGCAACGCCGGAAACGAGCATCTCAATATCGTCTATCGCCGGCCGGACGGAAATATCGGCTGGATCGACCCGTCTACGACCAAGGTCGCGCAGGGATGACGACCAAGGCCGCACTGGGATAAGGAACCAGCCGCACGCGAGAGTGAGGGTTGGCGACGGCAGGCGAACAAGGGATTTCAGGTATGGATCTGAGCGATCTTATCAACGTTCCGGCAATCTTGCCGGCGTTGAAGGCGAACTCCAAGAAACAACTGCTGCAAATGCTGTCCGAAAGGGCGGCAGCGATTTCCGGCATTCCGGAACGGGAGGTGTTCGACACCATCCTGCAGCGGGAACGGCTGGGCTCGACCGGTGTCGGCAACGGCATTGCCATTCCGCATGGCAAGCTGGCCGGGGTCAAGCGGATCGCCGGGGTTTTCGCCCGGTTGGAGACGCCGGTCGATTTCGAGGCGCTGGACGACCAGCCGGTCGATCTGGTGTTCCTGCTTTTGGCGCCCGAAGGCGCCGGCGCCGACCACCTCAAGGCGCTGTCGCGCATCGCGCGGGTGCTGCGCGACGCCGACACGGTGGCCAAGATCAGGGGCACCCGCGACGCCGCAGCGATCCACGCGCTTTTGTCGGACACGCAAGCCTCACACGCGGCCTGAGTTTTTGATTGGATCCGTTGAAGGGCCGCCGTGAGCGGCCCTGTCCGTTTCCAACCAGATCGCTGCGCCTATTGTTAGTGGATGGCGACGGGGATCAGGTCGTTTTCCAGGGCGCCAGCCAGCGCCCGGTCGCGAGCGTCCGAAAGCAGGATCGGCTGGCCATTGGCGGCAAACAGGGCCCACAGTTCAAGGCCGGGCGCGATTTCGCCGAGGCCCGGGAAACGGCCGCGCAGATCGTCGCTCGACACTTTCCTGAGATAGGCGACCGAGCCTTCGCCGAGATGGGCGAATTCGCCGCTGGTCATGATAAGATTTTCGTCAGTTCTAGTCATTTAAGCCTCCTTGTCGCGAGGACGCCGCTCAGGCCGCCTCGCATGAGAGCCATTAGAGCGCCGTGTGTCCAATTGGACACACAAAGGACGCTCTAACACTTCAATTTGCTGCATCGTACTTTCGGAAAATCGATTCCGATTTTCCGGCCGATTCAGCGGTAAGGATCAGTCTTTCACCGATATGTTTATTTTCCGTACCAGCCGTTCGGACTCGGGCCGATCGAGATCGATCGACAAAAGCCCGTTCTTCAGCTCCGCGGTGATCACCCGCATGCCGTCGGCCAGCACGAAACAGCGCTGGAACTGGCGCGCGGCAATGCCGCGATGAAGAAATTCGCGCTCGGTATCGTCGTTCTGGCGGCCGCGCACGACCAACTGGTTCTCCTCCGTGGTCACATCTAGATCGTTCTCGGCGAAACCGGCGACAGCGAGCGTGATACGCAACCTTTCGGCCTTGCCGTCGGCACCGCTGAGGCGCTCGATGTTATAGGGAGGGTAGCTATCACCCGACTTCGCCAGACGCTCCAGGGTCTTTTCCATGGCGTCGAAACCCAGGAGAAGCGGGCTGGAAAAAGGCGTCATTCGGCTCATGTTACATTGTCCTCTCAAGAGCGACATAAAGTGGAAAAACCCAGATGGCATTTTTCCCGATGGTCTTGATATGGTCCGCCCCGCGGTCAAGTTCAAGCCGTCAAAAGCCCCGCCCAAAAAGACTCCCCAAACAAGGAATTGAAATGCCCCTATCCCGCAAGATCATCATCGACACGGATCCCGGCCAGGATGATGCCGTCGCCATATTGCTGGCGCTCGGCAGCGCCGAGCTGGAGATCGTCGGCATAACCGCCGTCGCCGGCAACGTGCCGCTGAGGCTCACCGAAAAGAATGCACGCAAGATCTGCGAACTGGCCGGCAGGTGTGACATCAAGGTCTATGCCGGCGCCATCCGGCCGCTGGCGCGCGAACTGGTTACCGCCGAGGAGGTGCATGGCGAGACCGGTCTCAACGGACCGCAATTGCCCGAACCGACAATGAAGCTGCAGGACCAGTATGCGGTGGATTTCATCGTCGAGACACTGATGAAGGAAGAGAGCGGCACGATTACACTCTGCGCGCTCGGACCGCTCACCAACGTTGCGCTGGCGCTTATCCGCGAGCCGAAGATCGCGCCGCGCATCAAGGAAATCGTGTTGATGGGCGGCGGCTTCTTCGAAGGCGGCAACGTCACGCCCACCGCCGAATTCAACATCTATGTCGACCCACATGCCGCCGACGTCGTGTTCAAATCCGGCATCCCGATCGTCATGATGCCGCTCGACGTCACCCACAAGGCGCTGACCACTGCCAAGCGAACCCAGGCCTTCCGCAAGCTCGGCACCAGGGTCGGCACGGCTACGACGGAGATGCTGGAATTCTTCGAGCGCTTCGACGAGGAGAAATACGGCACCGATGGCGGTCCACTGCACGACCCTTGCGTCATCGCCTATCTGTTGAAGCCGGAGCTATTCAGGGGCCGCAACTGCAACGTCACCGTGGAAACCGCCTCGGAGCTCACCATGGGCATGACCGTGATCGACTGGTGGGGCGTGACCAAGCGACCGAACAACGCCATGGTGATGCGCGACATCGACCATGATGCGTTTTTCGCACTGCTGCTGGAAAGGCTGGGGCGGCTTTAGGGCTTCTTCCTTCTCCCCTTGTGGGCCCACAAGGGGGAAGGAAAGGTGCCGCTCACTTCGCCTTTGAAAACGCCAGCCACAGACCGCCGCCGATCAGGAAACTGCCGCTGATTCTGGACATGAGCTTGATGCGGCCGGCCGAGAGCAGGCGTCCGGCGCGGCCGGCGGCGAGCGCGAAGGTCGAATCCGACACGGCGGCGAAGATCAGAGCGGTGAGACCCATGACGACGATCTGCAACGCGTAGTTGCCTTCAGGGGCGATGAACTGCGGAAAGAAGGCGCCGAAAAACACCAGCGTCTTGGGATTGCTGATTGCCACCAGCAGGCCTTGCAGGAAGAAGCCGCCGCGCGGTGTCTTCGCCGATCCGTCGGCGTTCAGCTTGCCCTTGGAGCGGAACATCTGCACACCCATCCAGATCAGATAGGCAGCGCCGATCAGCCTGACCCATTCGAACCAATGGCCCATTCCCGCGATCAGCGAGGTCAATCCGATGCCGACAATGGCGATCATGATGGCCAGCCCCGCCTGCGTGCCGGCGACATTGGCGAGGCCGGCGCGGGAGCCATGGCGGATGCTGTTGGCGATGATCAGCGTGACGGTCGGTCCAGGCACCAGGACAATGACGATACAGGCAACGACATAGGTAGCGTAGAGTTCCAGCGACATGGTTTTTCCTCGACAATATGCGGCTTGCGACGCGGCCGACCGCGATCAATGCATGACAGCAACGCCGGTGCAAGCCGGCAGGATATGTCGCTGGCAACCTTGACCTGGATTTAGGCTCCAGCCTGCCACGGCAGTGCCGTCTCGTAGGCTGCCGCTGCTCTCAACACGGCCATATCGCCGCGCGGCCGCCCGATCAGTTGCATGCCCATCGGCCTGCCTCTGGCATCGAAGCCGGCCGGTACGTTGACCGCAGGGCAGCCGCCCAGCGTGGCGAGCGCTGAAACCTCCATCCAGCGGTGATAGCTGTCCATGGCACGCCCGGCCACTTGCGTCGGCCAGTGGGTGGAAACCTCGAAGGGGAAGACCTGTGCGGTCGGCAGTGCGACGAGGTCGAAGCGGTCGAAGAGCGACAGCAGGGTTTTGTGCCAGGACGAGCGCCTCACAGTGGCGGCGTGGATCTGCGGCGCCGTGAGCTGCAGCGCATGTTCCACTTCCCACACGGCCTCCGGCTTCAGAAGACTGCGTTTCAAAGGATCGTCGTAATGTGCCTTGAGCGCACAACCGCTGGTCGCCTGGCGCAGCGTCACAAAGGCCTGCCATAGGGCTTCGAAGTCGAAATCCGGCACCAGCGCTTCGGTCTGAAAGGATACATCGGCGAACCGGCCGAGAGCGGCCTCGCAAAGGTCAAGGATGCCGGGTTCGAGCGGCAGATGGCCGCCGAGATCGCCGAGCCAGGCGATGCGGCCGCCGTCCGCCGCCGTTTGCAGTCCCTGTAGGAAGCAGCCCTGCTTGTGATGCGAGAGCGGCGCGCGAGAGTCGTAGCCGGCCTGCTCGTCGAGCAGCAGCGCCATGTCGCGCACGCTGCGGCCCATCGGCCCTTCGACGCCCATCTGCGCGTGAAAGACGTCAAGCTCGGGGCCGGCCGGGACAAGTCCCTGCGACGGACGGAAGCCATAGACATTGTTGTAAGCGGCCGGGTTGCGCAGCGAGCCGCCAAAGTCGCTGCCGTCGGCGACAGGCACCATGTCGAGCGCCAGTGCGACCGCCGCGCCGCCGCTCGAACCGCCAGCGGTCAAGGCCGCGTCGAAAGCATTGAGCGTCGGGCCGAACACGGTGTTGTAGGTATTGGAGCCAAGGCCGAATTCGGGAACGTTGGTTTTGCCGATGATGATGGCGCCGGCCTTGCGGATGCGCTCGACGAAGAAATCATCCTCTTGCGGCACGAAATCGGCGAAGATCGGCGAGCCGAAGCTGGTCCTGAGGCCCTTGGTCTGCGCGAGATCCTTGATGGCGATCGGCAGGCCGAACAGCGGTCCGGCATGCCCTGCATGCGCCAGATGGGCGTCTGCCTCGCGCAAGATGTCGGCACGGTCGCGTAGTGAGACGATGGCATTGACCAGCGGGTTCACGGCGTCGATTCGGTCGAGGAATGCCGTCACCACCTCGCGCGCGGACAGCTGACGGCGCCTGATCGCGTCGGCAAGGTCCACGGCGGACAGACGGCAGATATCGCCGGCAGGCGGCACGGCGTGTTTTGTGGCCGGACGCATGGCTGTCACCTAGCTGGCGGATTTTTGAAGCGCAGCGTCGACTTCCTTCGCCAGCGGGATCGCCGGCTGGGCGCCGGGCTTCAGGCAAGCGAGCGAACCTGCGGCCGCAGCACGGGCGAGCGCCTGATCGAGCGGCAGGCCGGATGACAGCCCGGCGGCGAAATAGCCGCAAAACGTGTCGCCGGCGCCGACCGTGTCGACAGGGGTGATCTTCAACGCCGGAAGCATCAGAAGATCGGCTGGCGTGGCGGCCAGAACGCCGTCACCGCCGAGCGTGACGACAATTGTGCGACCGGTCTTCCCGGCATAATCGCGCATCCGCGCCGGGCGATCACGGCCGCTCAGCGACAGCGCCTCACCATAGAGGTCGAATTCGGTCTCGTTGGCGACGACATAGTCGGCCTTGCCGAGGAAGGCGGCCGCCTCGCCGCGGAACGGTGCCGTGTTGAGCACGGTGACCGCGCCTGCCGCCCCGGCCGCGTCCAGTGCTGCATCCACAGTCTGCAGCGGGATCTCCTGCTGCAGGAGCACGACATCGCCCTTTTTCATGAAAGCCCTGGAGAGGTCGCCTGTCACGACCGAATCATTGGCGCCCGGCACCACGGCAATGACGTTCTCGCCGTCGTCGGCGACCATGATCAATGCCGTGCCCGTCCAGGCGAAGGTTTCGCCGACACCGGACAGGTCGATCTTGCCGTCCCGCAGCAGCGCCAGCGCTTCAGTGGCGAAATTGTCCTTGCCGACCGCGCCGACCATCCGCACCTTGGCACCGGCGCGCGCGGCGGCCAAGGCCTGGTTGGCGCCCTTGCCGCCAGGTGCAGTGGTAAATCCGGAGCCCCGAACCGTCTCGCCCGGTGCGGGCAAGCGGTCGACATTGGCGATAAGGTCAAGGTTGATCGAGCCGATAACGATGATCAAGTGGTGCCTCCCTGCTGACGCATCGTGCTTTCCGAAAATCGGAAAGCACGATGCGTAGAATTAAATTGTTAGAGCGTACTTTGTGCATCCAAATGGACGCACGTCGCTCTAATTGTGCGGGAAGCTAGCCCGTAAGGCCGCCGCTTGCCAGACCGCGCGAGATGAACCCGCGCGCTGTTGGCCCGAATCTATGGGTGTGTCATCAAGATCCTACCTGTCCCGCTTCCCAGCCAAGGATGGCGCGTTTGCGAGTCAGGCCCCAGTGGTAGCCGGTGAGCGCGCCGGATTTGCCGAGAGCCCGGTGGCACGGCACCACGAAGGACATCGGATTGGCGCCGACCGCGGCACCCACCGCCCGGCTGGCGCTCGGTGCGCCGATGCCGGCAGCGATCGAGGAATAGGTGCAGGCCTTGCCCATCGGGATGCGCAGCAGGGCTTCCCAGACGCGGACCTGGAAGTCGGTGCCGATCATGACGACGCGCAACGGCTGGTCGGCGCGCCACAGCGCCGGATCGAAGATGCGCGCGGCATAGGGCGCCGTCGCAGCCATGTCCTCGACATAGTTTGCGTTCGGCCAGCGGCCAGACATATCGGCGAAGGCCGCACGCTCGCCGCCGGCATCGCTGAAGGCGAGGCCGGCAAGGCCGCGGTCGGTGACCATGATCAGGGCGATGCCGAAGGGCGAGATATGATAGCCGTAGCGGATCGTCAGCCCGGCGCCGCGCGTCTTGTAGTCGCCCGGCGACATCGCCTCATGCGTGACGAAAAGGTCGTGCAGCCGGCCGGGGCCTGACATGCCGACCTCGAAAGAAGCCTCGAGCAGTGGCATGCCGGAATCGAGCAGTTTGCGCGCATGATCGAGCGTGACCGCCTGGAGGAAAGCCTTGGGCGACAGGCCGGCCCAGCGCGTGAAGAGCTTCTGCAGGCCGGTCGGCGTCTCGCCGACTTCCTCGGCCAGTATTTCGAGGGACGGCTGGTCACGGTAGTCAAGGCTGATCTTCTCGATCGCGCGCCGAACAACTTCGTAGTCACCGCCTTCGGGCGTGATGTCTTTCTTCAGAATAGCTGTCTGTGCGTTCATCGGACTATCTCCTTGACCGCGAATATCGTCCTTCGCGGCTCCGATCACCACCCGAAACTTGCCTTCTCGCGGCACATACCCAGATAGAATTGGCTTCGAGGAAGGAGCCGATGATGGGCTGGCGAAAAGGTGCATCTCACCAAGGAGAGGGAGACGCTGCTGATTACCGTCTATGGCAAGGCACTGGAGAGCCGGTTGCCTCAATCGCTGCTGAAAGATCATTTTGCGGACGAGGCGGTTCGCTCACATTTAGCGCGCTTTGGCGGTCGCCAGGGCGCGCGAAAAAGCTGACGCAAAGCTCTCGCGGTCGTCGGGATTGAGGAAGCCGCCGATCGGCACATTCTGGCCTTGTGCTTCCACCGCCATCCTGGTGATGCCGATCTCGGCGTGGCGGGCGACCGAAAAACGCGCCCAGAACGGATTGAAGCGATGCGCTTCCGATTTGCCTGACGGTGCGGTCTTGCGGATGTCGAGGCTGGTGCGCGAGACCGACACTTCCTCGCGGGCGCGGGCGGCACGATAATTGGCGCGAAAGGCGATGTAGACGGCAATCACGTCGAAACCGAGGAAGCCGAACACCGGCCAGGCGCCGCGCGACAGGAAAAACGCTCCGGTCACCAACGAGCCGAACAGCAGAGCGCCCATCAGGATGGCAAAGCCGGTTTTGCCCAGCGACCGATGCGGTATCAGCAACGCCTGGAAGAATGGCTCGTCGGCCTGAAATGAGGCGTTTGTGTCGCTCATGACGGGATATTATAGGAAGGGGATGACGAGCCCCAAGCCCAAAAATTCCTCTACACCCGAAAATGAACCGCCCCCCGGCCGACGCGACGGCTCGAACGCCAAGCCGCGTGCCCGGCCGGTGCGGTCCCATTCGCGCTACAGCCCGGCCGAGGTGCACGAGATTTTCCGACGCTTTTCCGTTCAGCGGCCCGAGCCGAAGGGCGAGCTCGAACACATCAACGCCTTCACGCTGCTGGTGGCTGTGGTGCTTTCGGCACAGGCGACCGATGTCGGCGTCAACAAGGCAACGCGGGCGCTGTTCAAGGTCGCCGACACCCCGCAAAAGATGCTGGCGCTCGGCGAGGCCAAGGTCGGCGACTATATCCGCACCGTCGGGCTTTGGCGCAACAAGGCCAAGAACGTCATTGCGCTGTCGGAAGCGTTGATCCGCGACCATGGCGGCGACGTGCCCGACGACCGCGATCAATTGGTCAAGCTGCCGGGCGTCGGGCGCAAGACCGCCAATGTCGTGCTTAATATGGCCTTCGGCCAGCACACGATGGCGGTCGACACGCATATCTTCCGCATCGGCAACCGGCTGGGACTGGCGCCCGGCAAGACGCCGGAACAGGTCGAGCAGGGGCTGTTGAGGATCATTCCGGACGAATATATGCGCCACGCGCATCATTGGCTGATCCTGCATGGCCGCTACGTCTGCAAGGCGCGCAAACCGGATTGTCCGGTCTGTGTCATCGCCGACATCTGCAAGGCCGAGGAGAAGACGAATGATGTTCCGGCGCCGCTGGTCGAGATCGCGCCGCTCGAACCCGTAGGGGAAATTCAGTAGCCGTAGCCGCGCGCCATCGCCGCGGCGAAGACCGGGATCAGCAGGAAGATCAAGGCTTCGGCGCGGACATAAGTTCGAACGGATGCAAGTTGCACCGCCGGCACTTGAAAACCGGGGCTGGCCGAGGCCTGCCTGTTCCAGGAAACAAAGCGGACCGTCGGGATGATCGACAACAGGCCGACGATGACGAAGGCCGCCATCTTTGCCCAGAACACCCAGTTGTAGACGTAGAATTCCCAACCCTTCAGGCCGTAGATGACGCGGCCGATGCCGACGATGATGATCAGCATGGCGATGATGCCATAATGGCGATCGATGCCGACAATCCGCCGGAGCGTCGCGGCGGGCAGATCGCCGCGGATCAGGACAAATTCGGCGCCGATGATGCCCGCCAGTGAAAACACCAGCAGATGATGAAAGATGGCAAGCAGAAGATCGGTGGTATCCATGTCCTTTCCCTCCGTCGGACGGCACAGCGGACGCTGAATCAGCTGCTGGTGAAAAGTAGCACCGCTGGGCAGGATTCACATTGGGCTGGAAGATGATCTGCACAGGCTTTGGCTCTTGTCTGGTGCAGGCGATTTGGATCTCTGTCGCGTGTCGCTGTCCCCCAAAACCGCCGAGCACCCCCCGGGGTCAAGTCCAAGGGCAGGCTACTAAGCACAGGCAAACAACGCAAACCGAGGCACGATACATGATCAATCCACAGGCGCTCGTCGCTCCCCTCATCGAAACGCCGCGCACCGCGCTGCGGCCACACCAGCTCGATGATTTCGATGCCTATGTCGCCATGTGGGCCGACCCGGCCGTCACCCGCTTCATCGGCGGCAAGCCGCGTACGCGCGAGGAAAGCTGGATGCGTTTCCTGCGTCATGCCGGCCTGTGGTCGCTGCTGGGCTACGGCTTCTGGGCGATCGAGGACAAGGCATCCGGCCGCTTCATCGGCGAAGCCGGCTTTCACGATTTGAAGCGCAACATCGTGCCGTCGATCGAAGGCGTTCCGGAAGCCGGTTGGGCGCTGGTCCCGAGCGCCCATGGCCAAGGCTTCGCCAGCGAAGTCGTCGGACGGGTTCTCGCCTGGGGCGACGAGACATTCGGGCGCGCAAGGACTGTCTGCATCATCGATCCGGAAAACACCGCTTCGCTGAGCGTCGCGGCCAAATGCGGCTACAGCGAAGTGTTGCGGACCACCTATCACGACGATGCGACGATCCTGCTGGAACGGCAGCCTTGAGGGTGCTGCCTGTCACCCCTGTGGTTCCGATCGGGCCGAATCGAGGCTTTCTAGGCCTGCCGCTTCAGCACCGGGCCTTCCGCTTTGGCTTTTAGGGCCGCCTGTTCGAGCATCGAGGCGTCTTCGCCGAAAGCGCGGGTGGCGCGCGCGGCCGCCTCGATCAGCGGATTTTTCATGCGCTGCAGAAAGGCCGCGTCGACGCGCGTGCTCGGGCCTGACAGCGTCAACGCACCGAGCAAGGTGTGCCCCGGCCCGAACACTGGTGCCGAGACGCCCGCCGTCTCGGGGTCGCGGTCGCCGACCGACAAACAATGATAGGTCCTGCGGATCGTTTCGTAAGGCTCGCCGTGCTGACCGGAAAACGCCGCAAGCACGCGGCCGCCCGTACCGGCCAGCAACGGCAGCACGTCGCCTTCCCGTATGGTGTAGCGGATGGGATGCTTGGACTCGACACGATAGAGGCAGGTGCGCACGTCGCCCGAGCGGACATAGAAAGCGACGCTTTCCCAGCTTCGCTCGGCCAGATCGCGCATGATCGGCAGCAGGATGTCGATCGCCACGACCGAACGCTGGTATAGGGCACCCAGCCGGAAGGTGGCAGGGCCGACACGGTAGCGGCCGTCGTCGAGACGCTCCAGCAGCTGCCCGCGCAATAATGAGTTCGCCAGCCTCAGGATCGTGCTCTTGTAGAGGCCGGTCCGCGCCGCGATTTCGGCCAGGCTGAGCGACCGGTCGGCGGTAGCGAAAGCATCGAGGATGGCGATCGCACGGTCGAGCGCGGCAACACCGTTGGTCGACGCAGGCTTGGATTGTGTTACGGTCATCTGCTTGACCACGTCGTTCCGTTCCCAGTTGGACAGAAGGGCCGATCGGAACAACTATGCCGCGTGCAGACAGTTCTGTCCAGTAGAATGCCGTTCCTGTTGACAGAACAAGACAAAGGCTGCATGAATTTTTGTCGAGCGGGTCTGAATTCAGGCTACGTTGCTGGCAGGCACCAGAGGAGGTGTCGTGATTGGAGGAATCCCATGCTGAACAGACGCAGATTTTTAATGAGCACCGCCGCTGCCGGCGCCGCCGGTTTCGCGGCGTTGCATCTCTCGCCCGCTTTTGCGCAGGATGCGCCGCAGATCCAGATCTTCGTGCCGGCAGCGCCCGGCGGCGGCTGGGATCAGACGGCGCGCACGATGGATCAGGTGCTGCGCAGTGAGAAGCTGATCTCCGGTTCGCAGATCACCAATGTCGGCGGCGCCGGCGGCACAGTCGGCCTGCCGCAATTCATCAGCCAGTGGAACGGCAAGGGCAATTCGCTGATGGTTGCCGGCATGGTCATGGTTGGCGCCATTATCGCCAACAAATCGGCCAACAATCTCACCGAAGTCACGCCGATCGCCCGCCTCACCGGCGAATTCGAGGCGCTTGTGGTGCCGGCGGCCTCGCCGTTCAAGACCGCAGCGGATTTCGTCGCCGCCCTCAAGGCCGATCCGACCAAGGTTCCGGTGGCTGGCGGTTCGGCCGGCGGCTCGGACCACATATTGTTCGGCCTTATCGCGAAGACGGCCGGTGTTCCGGCAGCCAACCTCTCCTACGTGCCGTTCGCCGGCGGCGGCGAGGCACTGTCGGCGCTTCTCGGCAACCAGGTCGCGGCCGGTATCTCCGGCTATGGCGAGTTCTCCGAACAGGTCAAGGCAGGCGCGCTTCGGCTGCTCGCCATTTCCGCGGACAAGCGTCAGGAAGGCATCGATGCACCGACGCTGAAGGAAGCCGGCATCGATGTCGAATTGTTCAACTGGCGCGGCGTCTTCGCACCGCCGGGCGTTTCCGACGCCGACAAGGCGGCGATGATCACGCTGGTCGAGACCATGGCCAAAAGCGATGCCTGGGCCACCGAATGCAAAAACCGCAACTGGACGCAAATCCTGCTCACCGGCGACGACTATGCCAAATTTCTCGCCGAAGACACGACCCGGATCGCAGCCATCCTCAAGGACCTCGGCCTTGCCTGATGTCCTCGGAGAGGGGCGGTCTGCACTGCCCCTTTCCGATGTTCGCCAGCCGCATGGACATACGATCCAGCGCGAGTGAAACTGCGGTGAGGTCGGCTGTGGGAGACCGGCCTATCCAGGGAGGACGATCATGAGCACCAGCGACCAGCAGGCGGCGCGGCCGCGCCTTGCCGTGCCCGAATTGCTGATCGGCATCGGGCTTCTCGCCTGCGCCGGCGCAGTAGCCTGGCAGACGCTGTCGATTCCGGTGTCGCCGCTCTACTCCAAGGTCGGCCCGACCGTCTTCCCCTACATCACCATGATCGGCATGACGATCCTTTCCCTCCTGCTGATCGTCGCCGCCCTGCGGGGCGGCTGGCAACCGGAAGAAGAAAAGGAAACGCCGACCGACTGGAAGGCGATGGGCATCGTCGCCGTCGGGCTGGTCGCGAACCTCGTTCTGATCCAGCCGCTTGGCTTCACCGCAGCCTCGGTGATCATGTTCGTTCTCATCTGCCACGGGTTCGGCAGCAGACATCCGCTGCGTGACGTGCTGCTCGGCCTGATCCTGGCGCTTGCCGCCTATTTCGGCTTCGCCAGGGCGCTCGGCGTCAATATCGGCGCCGGCTTCATCGAGAACCAGCTGAACACGGGTCTTGATTCGATTATCCGTATGTTGAGAGGCTGAAGCCATGGAAACGCTCAGCCATCTCGCGCACGGATTTTCGGTCGCTTTTACGCCGGTCAATCTCATGTGGTGCCTGCTCGGCACGACGCTGGGGACAGCGATCGGCGTGCTGCCCGGCCTCGGACCGGCGCTGACCATCGCGCTGCTTTTGCCGATCACCTACCAGGTGGCGCCAGAAGCATCCTTCATCCTGTTTGCCGGTATCTACTACGGCGCCATGTATGGCGGTTCGACGACATCGATCCTGCTCAACACGCCGGGCGAAAGTGCTACCATCGTCACTGCGCTGGAAGGCAATAGGATGGCCCGTTCTGGCCGCGGCGGCGCGGCACTTGCCACTTCGGCGATCGGCTCCTTCGTCGCCGGCACACTCGGCACGCTGGGCGTCGCTTTCCTGGCGCCGGTCGTGGTCAAATTCGCGCTGTCTTTCGGTCCGGCCGAATATTTTTCGCTGATGGTGCTGGCCTTCATCACGGTTTCGGCGGTGCTCGGCTCGTCGTCGGTGCGCGGCCTGACCAGCCTGTTTGTCGGCTTCGTCATCGGCATGATCGGCGTCGACCTGCAGACCGGGCAGCCGCGCTTCACCTTTGGCATGAGCCAATTGCTCGACGGCGTCGACGTGATCGTCGTCGCCGTCGGCCTCTTTGCAGTCGGCGAGACGTTCTACATGGCCTCGCGCCGCTATGCCGGCAAGGACGAGATCGTGCCGCTGAAGGGCTCGCTCTACATGACGGCGGCCGAATGGGCACGCTCGTGGAAGGCTTGGGTCCGCGGCGCCCTGCTCGGCTTCCCAATCGGCGCCCTGCCGGCCGGCGGCGCCGAAATCCCGACCTTCCTGTCCTATGCGATCGAGAAGAAGCTCTCCAAACACAAGGAGGAGTTCGGCACGGTCGGCGCCATCGAAGGCGTTGCCGGGCCGGAAGCCGCCAACAATGCATCGGCCGCCGGCGTGCTGGTGCCGATGCTGACGCTCGGCCTGCCGACCTCGGCGACGGCCGCGATCATGCTGTCGGCCTTCCAGAGCTATGGCATCAATCCCGGGCCGATGCTGTTCATGACGCAGGCCAATCTGGTCTGGGGGCTGATCGCCAGCCTGTTCATCGCCAATATCATCCTCGTCATCCTCAACCTGCCGCTGATCGGGTTGTGGGTGCGGCTGCTGAAAATCCCGGCGCCGCAGCTCTATGCCGGCATCCTGGTGTTCGCTACGGTCGGCACCTACGGTATTTCGCAGTCACCGACCGACCTCGTCATCCTCTATCTGCTCGGCGGGGCCGGATTCCTGATGCGGCGCTTCGATTTCCCGACGGCGCCGGTCATCATCGGCATGATCCTCTGGCCGCTCGCCGAAACGCAGTTCCGCCGCGCGATGACCATCTCGAACGGCGACTGGTCGGTGTTCTACAAACATCCGCTGTCGCTGACGCTGCTGACGCTGGCGTTCATCGGGCTGATTGGGCCGCATATCTACGCTTACATCGAACGCAGGCGCCTGCGCGGACCGGAGCATGTGCCGGGCGATGCCTGACCTGTCTGTAACATCATGACCGATCTGCTGTCCGGTATCCGCGTCCTCGACCTGACCAATGTTCTGGCTGGTCCCTACTGCGCCTATCAGCTGGCGTTGCTCGGGGCCGATGTGATCAAGGTCGAGGCGCCGCAAGGCGGCGACCTGGCGCGCCAGCTCGGCGGCTCGCCGGAACTCAACAGCACCGGCATGGGCGCTTCGTTCCTGGCGCAGAACGCCGGCAAGCGATCGGTGGTGCTCGATCTCAAGAAAGAGGCCGATCGCGAACGCTTTCTCGATCTGGTCGCCTCCGCCGACGCGCTGGTCGAGAATTTCCGCCCCGGCGTGATGGACCGGCTGGGACTCGGCTATGCCAGGCTGAAAGAGGTCCGCCCCAGCCTTGTCTATTGCGCGATTTCGGGCTTCGGCCAGACCGGGCCGATGCGCGACAATCCCGCCTACGACCAGATCATCCAGGGCCTTTCAGGCATCATGAGCATCACCGGCACGCCGGAGACCGCGCCGCTGCGGGTCGGTTATCCCGTCGCCGACACGCTGGGCGGACTGGTCGGGGCGTTCGCGATCGCCGCGGCACTTGTGAAGCAGAAGACGACAGGCGAGGGCGCCTTCCTCGACGTGTCGATGCTCGAATGCACGCTCTCGGCGCTGGGCTGGCCGGTCTCCAACTATCTGACGGCTGACGTCGAGCCGCAGCCGATGGGCAACGAGAACATGACGGCAGCACCTTCCGGAACGTTTCGCACCGGCGACGGCTTGCTCAACATCGCCGCCAACAAGCAGGAGCAGTTCGTCACGCTCTGCCGGCTGGTCGGGCTGCCGCAGCTGGCCTCGGACCCGCACTTTGCCGAGCGCGAGACGCGCAAGCGCAATCGCATCGCCTTGAAGGCACTGATCGAGGATGCCCTGGCGAACAGCTCGGCCGCGGCCTGGGAGGAGACGCTCAATCGCGCAGGCGTGCCGGCGGGCAGGGTGCTGACGATCCCGCAGGTGCTGGCCGAGCAGCAAGTGATCGAGCGCGACATGACCACCCGTTTCGATAGCATGCCGAACATCGACCGACCGCTGACCGTCGTGCGCGGCGGGTTCATGGTCGATGGTGCAGCACCGTTGCCGACCAAGCCGCCGCCGGCGCTGGGCGAGCATATGGACGAGGTGTTTGCCAGTCTGCCGCCGCGCGTCAAGAAAAGGGCGCAGGCATGAGCGACGCGAGAACATGAGCAACGTTGGGAAAAAAACCGGCCGCGAGCGCGGCGAGGAATGGTGGCAGACCGATATCATCGAAATGCGCCCTGGCGTGATCCGGCTGCGCGGCTATGAGATCCAGGACCTGATCGGCCGCGTCAGCTTTCCGGCGATGATCTGGCTGATGCTGCGCGGCGAACTGCCTGGTGAGGAGCAGGCGGCGCTGCTCGGCGTCGCGCTGGGGGCGGCCGTCGACCACGGGCCGCAGGCACCGTCGATCGCCATTGCACGCATGGCGGCCACCTGCGGCGTCGGCATCAACAGTGCCATGGCCTCAGCCATCAATGTGCTTGGCGACGTGCATGGCGGCGCCGGTGAACAGGCGCTTG
Organism: Mesorhizobium sp. WSM4807; assembly: GCF_055811615.1. Lineage (NCBI taxonomy): Bacteria > Pseudomonadati > Pseudomonadota > Alphaproteobacteria > Hyphomicrobiales > Phyllobacteriaceae > Mesorhizobium > Mesorhizobium sp. WSM4807. Next base: position 69,848 of record NZ_JBVVQY010000011.1, on the reverse strand, counting down.
CCTTCTACGGGGACATCGCCGCGGCACTGGATGGAGGCGTGACGCTTGCCGATGCCGTCGCGTCGCGGCTCGATCGGTTCTTCGCCGAGGAAAAATCCTATGTGCCGGGGCTCGGCCATCGCTTCCATCCGGTCGATCCGCGGGCGCCGCGCCTCATCGAGCTGACCCGCGATTTTGCCGCGCGCGGCGTCGTCAGCGGACGTTTCGCCGACATCGCCGAGGCTGTTGAGGCCGAGGTCGCGCGGCGCAAGGGCAAGAAGATCCCGCTCAACATCGACGGCGCCACCGCTGTCATCTATGGCGAGCTCGGCTTCCCGCCGCCGCTGACACGCGGCCTTTTCGTGCTCTCGCGCTCGGTCGGCATATTGGCGCATGCGTGGGAACAGTCGCAACAGAGCGACCGCAACAAGGGACCACTGCCGCGCGAATGGTTGTGGACCTATACCGGCACGCCGGTGCGGCCGTTCCCTCAGGGAGATGGTGACTCCAAATGAGGCCTTGGTTCAAGTTCGCCAGCGGGCGCTGGTTGGGGGATTTTTAGGTTCTTCAGAAGCGTTAACAGATCGGGCTCGTCGATAAGCACGGCTGCGTCTTCCGGCGCCAGCCATGCCCGCTGCCGCCTTTTGGCTTCCTGCCAGTTGGCCAGTTCCTCCGTCACCGCCAGCAGATAGACGGTGACGTCGACGCGGACGAAGCGGTTCGTCAGCCGCTTCCAGTAGGAATAGGTGCCGGCCGGTTGCCTCAGCGTCTTTCCGAGGACGCCGGCTTCTTCCTGCGCTTCGATGGTGGCTGCCTTGCGCCCGCTCTTGCCCTTCACCGGCCAACCCTTGGGCACGATAAAGCGCCTGGTCGATATCGAGGTGACCAGCATCACCTCGACGTCGCCACGCTCGCCCAGCCGAAAGGGAATCGCCGCGACCTGACGGATCCGCTCGCCCTTCCTTGCTTTGCGTACGACCTTCTTCTTGGTGGCTGCCATTCCCGACGATCCAATCAGGGCAGTGCCCAAGCGCAAAGGCACGTTGCGAAAATCAAAACCGCCTTTGATGCTACTTTAAGTAGAGCGGCGTTCAAGCGTACATCGGCTAAATAAATGAAAACGCCGGCTCATCAGCGGCAGATGCTGATGAAGCGGCTGCCCGACCGCCGCAACTGGCAAGTAGGCTTCATCTGCGGCACATCTGGCCGTTGCGGCGCGACCTCGCGATCCTGGGCACGAAACTGCTGTTGCTGCTGCTGATATTGCTGCCGCCGCAGCCTGTTCTCCAACATCTGCAATTCGCCTTGCAGGACCAGCGGGTTGCGGTTGGCGGGAGTGACGTTCTGCGCGGAGACAGCAGCGCCCGACAGCATCGCTGTTGCCAGGGTTGCCGACATCAAGATCGTCGATAGGCGAAGCGGCGACATCTATCCATTCCCGCGCGAAACTGAGCCTCCAATTATATAGGGCGTCTGTCTGGTGATGCCATGGTTAAAGTCTCGCCGAAGCGGAATTGGCGGGTTGAGCTGCCGGACTCAATGCCGATCGACCCCATGCGCGGCGGGCAAGGGGATAAAATCTCGAGATCGACGACAGGAAATTGGAGAGCATCCTGCAGTTCAGCACTTGTTAGGTCGTCGGTTGCCTGGTGCCTGTGGCATTCAACGCGAAAATCACGCCGCTGCTCAAGGCCGCCACCATTTTGAAAATCAATGTGGTTGCGGTCGACACAGGCCAGCCGATCAGCTTTCCCAATCTCATTGACCGGCTACAGCCGCGCGCCGCGGAGCTCTCGGCGGATTGAGCGTCGCCCCGCCCCTCGCTTCAGTCGACTTCGCGCAGACGATATCCGACGCCGGTTTCGGTGGTGATGTAACGCGGCTGGTCGGGCGTTTTCTCGATCTTTTGCCTGAGCTGCCGCACATAGACCCTGAGATACTGCACGTCGGTCGAATCGCCCCAGACCTGCTTCAAAAGAAACTGGTGGGTGAGAACCTTGCCCGCGTACTGCACGAGGATGCGCAGGATGTCGTATTCCTTCGGCGAGAGCTTTATCTCCCTGCCCTCGATCATGACGATGCGCTTCACCAGATCGACCGTGAGATCGCCGGTGTGGAAGACCGGCTTCTCGCCTTGCTGCTGGAACTTGTGGCGGAGCGCCACGCGGATGCGTGCGACAAGCTCGTTCATGCCGAACGGCTTGGTGACATAGTCGTCGGCGCCGAGCTCAAGTGCCGAGACGATGCCGGCCTCGTCGGTGCGGCTGGAAAGGATGACCACGGGAACATCCAGGCCGTCGTCCCGCCATTTGCGCAGCAATTCGTGGCCGCCCATGCCGGGCAGGCCGAGATCGAGCAGGATTAGGTCCGGCTTCTCCGTCTCCATCAGTTCGATCGCCGTGTTGGCGTTCGGCGCCTCACTGATCGCATAGCCCTGGCTGCCAAGGCCGACGCGAAGCAGCTTGCGGATCGGCGGTTCGTCATCGACGACCAATATCCTGACGTCCAGGTTCGTCATGGCAAGTCATCCATGTCGGGATAGTCCACACGTTGGCCGGCCGGCACCGGCATCCTGATGGTGAAAACCGCACCCGAGCGGTCGGTCCTGTTGGCCGCCGAAATCGTCCCGCTCATCGCCTCGATGAAGCCGCGGCAGATCGAGAGCCCGAGCCCGGTGCCGGCACGGACCTGGTCGCCCTTGCGCACCCGGTGGAACGTGTCGAAAATGCGCTCCAGATCCGCTGGCGGAATGCCCGGTCCCTCATCCATGATCTGCAGGGTGACGGAACCATTGTCGGCCCAGCCCTGCAGGCGGATCGTCGAACCTGGCGGCGCATATTTAGCGGCGTTGTCGAGGAGGTTGAACAGCGCTTGCTCGAACAGGACGGGGTCGAGCCTCAACATCGGCAGATCCGCGGGAATGTCCATTTCGGTCTTGTGTTCGCCGATGATTTTCCTGGCCCGATGCAAGGCGGTGCCGACAATGTCGCCGACATAGTGGAATGCGTAGTTCGGCTCCATCGCACCGGATTCGATCTTGGTCATGTCGAGCAGATTGGCGATGAAGCGGTTCAGTCGCTCCGATTCGTCAAGCACGGTCGACAGCAGCTCCGCCCGATCCGCTTCGGGAAGCGCCGGCGCAAATTCCCGCAAGGTGCCGGCGGCGCCCATGATGGCGGCAAGCGGTGTTTTCAGGTCATGGGAAATCGAAGTCAGCAGCGCCGAGCGCAGGCGGTCCGCCTCGGCCTCGAGCTTGGCCCGGTCGACGTCGGCAACAAGCTGGATGCGCTCGATGGCGACTGCCGCTTGATCGGCGAGCGCGTCGAGGAGGCGCTTCTGTTCTGGAGTCAGCAGCGGGCCTTGTTTGTCGTTGTCGAGGCCGACGACGCCGACGGCGGTGCGCCCCGTCCGCAACGGCAGATACAGGCGTCTTGCTCCGGGAAGCGTGTCGGCGCCGCGGCCCGCGGGGCGATCGTGCTCCCAGGCCCAACGGGCCGCCGCGATGTCGGCCTCAGCCAGCGTGTCGTCGGGTGGGTAGCCGGCCTTGACGGTGATCGAGCCGTTTTCGGGCAGCAGCAGCACCACGCGCAGCTTCAGCATCGAGGCAATCTGGAAGGCAGTTGCCCAGAGCACGTCGTCAAGCGTGCCAGCGCCAGCGAGCTTCTTCGAGAAGAGATAGATATCTTCCGTGGCGCGTGCCCGCGAGCGGGCAGCGACCGCCTGTCGCTGCACGCGCGCTGTCAGATTGCTGGCAATGACCGCAACAACTAGGAAGACAGCCAGCGCAACGATGCTCTCCGGATCCTGGATCGTCAGCGTGTAACGTGGTTCCAGGAAGAAATAGTTGAAGGCAATGGCGCTGATGAGGCAGGCATACAAAGCTGGCCAGAGACCGCCGGTCACCGCCGAAGTCAGAACCCCGATGAGAAAGATGATCGCCAGGTTGCGGACGTCGAGAAACTGGTGGAGAAGGACGGCGAAGCCGAGCGAGCCAACAACATAGGCCGTGGCCTTGAGATAGGGCCAGATCTCGAATTGCCACTGCTCGTCCGCCGCCTTGACGGTCCTCGACGTCGCCTCGGCGTTGCGTTCATTTCCCGAAATGACATGGACGCTGATGTCGCCAGCATTGCGGATGAGATCATAAGTGAGCGAGCCTTCGATCAATTCCCGCCAGCGCGATCGGGTCGGCCTGCCGATCACGATATGGGTGAAGTTGTTCGCGGTCGCATGGCGAACGATGTCCTGCGCGACGTTCTGACCTGGAATGGTCGTTACATCGGCGCCGAGCTGCTCGGCAAGGCGCAGCAGAGTCGCTAGCCGATCCTTGTCCTCCTCGGACATCCCGGCTGAACGAGGGGTATCGACATGAAGCGCCGTCCAGGGGGCGCGGAGCCGGTCGGCCAATCTCCGCGCATAGCGGATACGGGCCGCCCCGCCCGGACGCGCGTCGACGCAGACAAGAACCCTTTCCCCCGCCGCCCAGGGCCCGGGTATGGCGTGGGCCTGCATGTGGATCAGCAACTGCTCGTCGACGCGCTGGGCGGTGCGGCGGAGCGCCAGTTCCCTGAGCGCCGTCAGATTGCCTGGCGAGAAATAGTTCTCGATGGCGCGCTGGGCGGTGCTGGGAATATAGACCTTGCCTTCCCCGAGCCGCTTGATCAGGTCGTCGGGAGTGAGATCGATGATCTCGATGTCGTCGGCCTGGTCGATGATGGAATCTGGAACCGTCTCGCGCACCCTGACGCGCGTGATCTGCGCCACGACATCGTTCAGGCTTTCGACATGCTGGATGTTGAGCGTCGTGTAGACGTCGATACCGTGCGTCAGGATTTCCTGAACGTCGAGATAGCGCTTGGGATGGCGGCTGCCCGGCGCGTTGGTGTGGGCAAGCTCGTCGACGAGGACCAGCGCCGGACGCCGGGCAAGGATGGCATCGAGGTCCATTTCCTCGAGGATGCGCCCCTTGTAGTCGACCTGGCGACGGGGAATCACCTCATAGCCGTCGACCAGTACCTGGGTTTCCTTGCGGCCGTGCGTCTCGACGACGCCGATCACCACGTCCACCCCGTCGGCCAGTCTTGCACGGCCCGACATCAACATTTCATAGGTCTTGCCGACACCGGGTGCTGCGCCCAGGAATATCCGCAGACGACCGCGCGCCTCCCGCTCCGCATGATCAAGCAGCGCGTCGGGTGAGGGTCTGGTTTCGTTGCGGCTGTCGTCCGGCATCAAAATCGATCATGAATGGCGTCGGGGATGGTGTCGATCCCCGGATCACCATTCATTGCTTGGTGGCCTCGTCCAGCGCCAGGTTGAGCGCCAGCACATTGACCACCGGCTCTCCCATGAAGCCGAGCTCGCGCTCCTCGACATGGCTGTCGACAAGGGCTTTAACCCTGGCTTCGTCAACGCCCCTGGCCTTGGCCACCCTGGCGACCTGGAAATAGGCGGCTTCGGGGCTGATATGCGGATCGAGGCCGCTGCCTGAAGTCGTGACCAGATCCATCGGCACCGGCTGGTCCGGATTTTCCGCCTTCAGCCTGTCGGCATCGCCCTTGATGCGGTCGATCAGCTTGGGGTTGGTCGACCCGAGATTCGAGCCGCTCGAAGCGGCGGCATTGTAGCCGTCGCCGGCAGCCGACGGGCGGCCATGGAAATAGCGCTCGCTGGCAAAAGCCTGGCCGATCAGTTCGGAGCCGACGGTCTTGCCGTCCTTCTCGATCAGGCTGCCGTTGGCCTGGCGCGGGAATAAGGCTTGGGCGATGCCGGTCATGCCGATCGGATAGATCAGGCCGGTAAGGATGGTGAAGAAAACGATCATGGTGATCGCGGGTCTGATTTGCTTGAGCATGGACTTAATTCCTTATGCGAGGCCAATCGCGGTGATGGCCATGTCGATCGCCTTGATGCCGACGAAGGGGACAATGATGCCGCCGAGGCCGTAGACAAGAAGGTTGCGGCTGAGCAGCGCGCCCGCGCCGATCGCGCGATATCTGACGCCTCTCAGCGATAGCGGGATCAGCGCGATGATGATCAGTGCATTGAAGATGATGGCCGAGAGAATGGCGCTCTGCGGCGTTACCAGATGCATGATGTTTAGCGCCTGCAGCGGACCTGATGTCTGCCCCGGCGCGATGTAGAAGACGGCGAATATGGCCGGGATGATGGCAAAATACTTGGCCACGTCGTTGGCGATGGAGAAGGTCGTCAGCGAGCCGCGCGTCATCAGCAGCGCCTTGCCGATTTCCACGATCTCGATCAGCTTGGTCGGATCGCTGTCGAGGTCGACCATATTGCCGGCTTCGCGTGCGGCGACCGTGCCGGTGTTCATCGCAACGCCGACATCGGCCTGCGCAAGGGCGGGCGCATCATTGGTACCGTCGCCGCACATGGCGACGAGCTTGCCCTTGGCCTGTTCGTCGCGGATGAGCTTCAGCTTGTCCTCGGGCGTCGCCTGGGCAAGAAAATCGTCGACGCCGGCCTCCGCCGCGATCGCCGCCGCCGTCATCGGGTTGTCGCCGGTGATCATCACCGTGCGGATCCCCATCTTGCGCAGTTCGGCGAAGCGTTCCCTGATGCCGCCCTTGACGATGTCCTTGAGATGGACGACGCCGAGCAGGCGTCCGTCGCGCTCGACCGCCAGCGGCGTGCCGCCGGATTTCGCGACGTCGTCGGCGATCGCCTGCAGATCGCGGACGATGTCGCTGCTGGGGCGCGTACCATGCGTGGCGACGGTCGACTGATTGACGTGGGCGAGCACCGAATCGACCGCGCCCTTGCGAACCGACGAGCCATCGATGTCGACGCCGCTCATGCGGGTTTGCGCGGTGAAGGGCACGAAAGCGGCATGCAATGTTGCCATGTCGCGGGCACGGATGGCGTATTTCTCCTTCGCCAGCACGACGATCGAACGGCCTTCCGGCGTTTCATCGGCAAGCGAGGCCAACTGTGCAGCGTCGGCCAGCTCCTGCTCGGTGACGCCCTTGACCGGGCGGAATGCCGTCGCCTGGCGATTGCCGAGCGTGATCGTGCCGGTCTTGTCGAGCAGCAGCGTGTCGACGTCGCCAGCCGCCTCGACGGCGCGGCCCGACATCGCCAGCACGTTGAACCGTACCAGGCGATCCATGCCGGCGATGCCGATGGCCGAAAGCAGCGCCCCGATCGTCGTCGGGATCAAGGTGACGAACAGGGCAACGAGGACGGTCACCGAGATGTAGCCGCCCGAATAGGAGGCGAAACTCGGGATCGTCGCCGTCGCCAGCACGAAGATCAGCGTCATGCCGACGAGCAGGATGTTGAGCGCGATCTCGTTGGGCGTCTTCTGGCGCTCGGCGCCTTCGACCAGCGAGATCATGCGGTCGAGGAACGTGTGGCCGGAGGCCGCGGTGATGCGCACGCGGATCCAGTCGGACAATACCTGCGTGCCGCCGGTCACGGCCGAACGGTCGCCGCCGGATTCACGGATCACCGGAGCAGATTCGCCGGTGATCGCCGCCTCGTTGACCGAAGCGACGCCTTCGATCACCTCGCCGTCCGATGGAATGATGTCGCCAGCCTCGACGAGCACCACGTCGCCGACCTTCAGGCTGGTGCCGGGTACCAGCTTGAACTTGGTGCGGTCGTCGCCGCTCAACAGCTTGGCCTCGGCCTCGGTGCGCGCCTTGCGCAGCGAATCGGCCTGCGCCTTGCCTCGGCCTTCGGCGACCGCTTCGGCGAAGTTGGCGAAAAGCACGGTGAACCACAGCCAGATGATGATCTGCAGCGAGAAGCCGAGATCGCCGCCACCCGTGACAAGATCCTTGGCGAACAGGACTGACGTGAGCGCCGAGACGACAGCGACGACGAACATCACCGGATTGCGCATCAAGGTGCGCGGGTTCAGTTTCCTGAAAGCCCCGTCGATGGCGGGCAGCAGGATGCGGGCATCCATGATAACAGCGGATTTGGACTGGCTCATTTAGTGGCTCCAGTATCGATGTTGTTGGACGGCACCGATCGATCGGATGCCGAAAGAAGATGCGGAAGCCCGGAGGCCAGCAGCCAGATCACGATCATGATTGCCGCAATGCCGAAGAACGTGGACATGGTCGGGAAAGGAGGCGGGGTAGCCCCCCTTTTGATCGGCTCGATGTCGAATCTTGCGGCGTATGGTTTCGAACCAGGACATGACATCGATCCAAGGTGGGGCGGTTTCAGAATGTCTGCCCGTGGATGCCAGCCAGGTGCTCGACAATCGGTCCGACCGCCAGCGCCGGGAAGAAGGTGAGGCCGCCGACGATCAGAATGATGCCGACCAGAAGCCCGACGAACAGCGGCCCGTCGGTCGGGAAGGTGCCAGCGGAGGCGGGTACCGTCTTCTTGGCGACCAGCGAACCGGCGATCGCCAGAGCCGGGATGATGACCAGGAAGCGGCCCATCAGCATGCCGATGCCGAGCGTGATATTGTACCAGGGTGTGTTGCCGGTCAGGCCGCCAAAGGCCGAGCCGTTGTTGGCGGCAGCCGACGTGTAGGCATAGAGGACCTCGGAGAAGCCGTGCGGGCCGGCATTGGCTATGGAAGCGATGCCTGTCGGCAGCACCACCGCGATGGCGGTGAAGATCAGCATCGCCAGCGGCAGGCAGAGAATGGCCAGCATTGCCATCTTGATCTCCTTGGCTTCGATCTTCTTGCCGAGATATTCGGGCGTGCGTCCGACCATCAGTCCGGCGACGAAGACGGCGATCACGATGTACATCAGAATGCCGTAGAGACCGGCGCCGACACCGCCGACAATAACCTCGCCGAGCTGCATGTTGATGATCGGGATCATGCCGCCAAGCGCGGTGAAGCTGTCATGCATGGCGTTGACGGCGCCGCAGGACGCGGCTGTGGTGATGACCGCAAACAGCGCCGACAAAGCGATGCCGAAGCGCGTTTCCTTGCCTTCCATGTTGCCGCCGTCGATGCCCAGCGCATGAACCAGCGGATTGCCTGATGCTTCCGCCCAGTAGCAGACGGCGACGCCGGCGATGAACAGGACGGCCATCGAGGTCAAGATCGCCCAACCCTGGCGCTGGTTGCCGTTCATGCGGCCGAAGACGTTGGTCAGCGCTGCACCGATGGCGAAGATCGAGACCATCTGGATCAGGTTCGAGATCGCATCGGGATTTTCGAAAGGATGCGCGGCATTTGCGTTGAAGAAGCCGCCGCCATTGGTGCCGAGCATCTTGATGGCGATCTGCGAGGCTGCTGGCCCGACCGCGATCGTCTGCCGCGCGCCCTCCAATGTTGTGACATCGATATAGGCGCTGAGCGTCTGCGGTATGCCGAGATAGACATAGACCAGCGTCAGCACGATGCAGAGCGGCAACAGCAGGTAAAGGGTGCACCGGGTCATATCGACCCAGAAATTGCCGATCGATTTGCCGGAGGCCTTGGTGAAGCCGCGGATCAGCGCGATTGCGATGGCGATGCCGGTCGCCGCGGACAGGAAGTTCTGCACGGTGAAGCCGGCCATCTGCACGAGATAGGACATCGTGCTTTCGCCGCCATAGTTCTGCCAGTTGGTGTTGGTCATGAAGCTGGCGGCGGTGTTGAAGGCGAGACCGGGTTCGACGGCGCTCATACCGGCCGGATTGTAAGGCAGGCTGCCTTGCAGCCGCTGCAGGAAGTAAAGCACCAGGAAACCGGCCAGGTTGAAGAACAGCAGGGCCGCCGCATAAGTGGTCCAGTGCTGCTCCTCACGCTCGCTGGTTCCCGAGATGCGATAAAGGCTCCGCTCGACAGGGCCCAAAATCGGCGAGAGGAATGTGCGGTCGCCGCTGAAAACGCGAAACATGTAGCCGCCGAGCGGCTTCACGAGCAAAACGACGATACCGCAATAGACGAGGATCTGTATCCATCCGTTGAAAGTCATTGAAATAGCTTTCCGTGCCTTCGCCAGTTGCCGTTAGAAGCGTTCTGGGCGAACGAGGGCGTATGTCAGGTAGGCGAGAAGGAACAAGGTCACAGCGCCACCAAGGATGTAATCGACAAGCATGTTGTGATCCTTCCGCCTAAAGACTGTCGCAGGCTTTGATGAAGGCGAAGAACAGGGCGAAAAATAAAAACCCTATTCCGAGAACGATGATGTCCATCGGACTTGCTCCTTATTTTCGTTTTGCACTGCCTTGCCTGCAGCCGGCAGGGTTGAAGTCATGTGAAGACACTCGGTCGCGACGGCAATGGCGACCGAGATAAGTCCTTCCCGACGGGATATGGATCAAAACCCCATAAAGGTTCGAGCCGGGGCAAAGAGGAAAGAAATAAAAATCCTATAGGGATTTTGCCGTCACGATCTCAGCGCACGGCGTTTAAAGACAAGTCGCGCGCCGGCGCGAAGCTGCCGAAAATCAGCGATCGCGCGTATAGATCACGGCGTAGTCGTCCGCATACGCCCGCTTCCAGCCCAATTCATCGAAGAATGGAATGCGGCTGTCGTCCGGCGTCAGCAAGGCCCAGTCTATCGCATGCTTCCCGAGCTGCGCTTCGAGGACAGGCTTTCCACCGCTGCGTCCTGTCTCGGCATCTGTCTTCATAAAGCCGTTGAGAAAGAGCTGATCTGTCCGGCCGTCGATGAATGTCTTGATTCCATGGAAAATCAAGCTGCCGCCGAAGTTGTAGGAATTCAGGACATTGCCTGACAGATGATGGCTTTCGACGAATGCAAGCGCATCCTTGGCCGAAGTCTTCTGACTCGGCGCGACCGGATAGGCGCTCGTGTGCATTGCGGTTGTAGCCACCAGCAAAACGCCTGACACGCCGCAAATCTGGTAAAATCGCTCCGCGAAAAACCGTTCCAGCCCGTCGCGCCTGTCGGACATCCATTTCGCCAGGGAGAGCGCGGGATATTGCTCCGCAATCTCGGCCGCAACCACGATCGGGACCAGCAGAAAGAACAGGTACATGAAGCGCAGATGGGTGAGATAGATATGCAAGGCAAAGACGATGAACAGCGCCTTCGCCCAGCCGATGCGAAGTCTCGACACAAGCAGCGCGAAAACGAACAGTAGGATACCCACCTCCTGGAACCGTTGATCCGAGGCGTCGAACGGTTTCCACTCGATAATCAAGGGAACCGCTTCATTGCCATAGGCTACGGTGAAAGTGGCAAGGATGGCCTTGATGCCATAGGGATTGATCAAGCTGACCACCGGGCAGAGCAGCCCGAAGGCAACCCATTTGCCAAGGAGTACGGGGTTGGACAGGCGGGTTCGCACAAGAACATCGAGGCCGGCGAAAGCCGCGATGACGAAGCCGATGGTAAAGGTCGCGTGGAGATTGGCCCACAGGACAAGCAGGGCAAGCAGCCAAAGAGGCGGTCCCTGCTCATTGCGCGCTGCGCGAAAAAGCATTGCGGTCCAGATCACGATGATGGGCAAGGTGAAGATGTGCGGACGTGCGGTGTAGATCGGGGAGATCATGGCCGCCGCGAACAAGGCCAGTCCCACTGCCGCCATCGGTCTCAACCAGGTGCTGAGATACCATGACAGCAGCGCGCCCGTGAGGGCGATGGTTGAGATGATCAGCACCGCCACGCCGTTCCAGCCACCTGCCGTGTAGGCGAGCGCAAGGAGAACCTGTCCAAGCCATTCCTTGGCGATCCACGGGTGTCCGGCGAAAGTGTGAGAATAGCTGTCAACAACCGGGAACGTACGATTTGCCAGCAGATCGAGCCCGACCTTGACCTGCCACCAACAGTCGGGGTCCTGCAGGATGACCTGGGTGTGGGCGGAAAGCGCGAAGGCCACGAGAGGCGCGACGAGCAGGCAGAACATCACTCTGGCCCGTTGCGCGTCGTTGAGCGACGACGCGGTCGCAACGGTCGCTACGGTCGCCTGAATCCCGTTCATTTCATAGCTCCAGTCCGCTCTGCGGCAGATCGATTGGCGGTTTCAGCTTGTCGCTCATCCGAGGGCAGGGCGTCCGCTCAAACGGCAGGCTTGATCGCATGCACGAAATATTGGGCTCCCATAGGCATCCTGGTCAGGAAGCGCTCCAAGGGTCGCAATCTTGCGAGCACGCGTGGGAAAAAGATCCGGTAGACGACGTCGGATTTGGAGAAGCCGGCCGCAGCCATTCGCTTGCGCACATCACGGCTGTTGATCAGGATTGCGTTCGCGTCGAAAGCGCAGTTTCGCACCGCGTGCGTCGTCAGCGGATTCCAGGGATTGTGCTCGAACAAAAAGAAGCTGCCACCGCCGGTCAGCACTCTCTCGATCTCCTTGATCAGGGCGATATGGAGGTTTTCGGGGATGTGATGGAACACGCAGGCGGTGAAGGCGAGATCGAAACTCGCGTCGTCGTAAGGGATCGTTTCGCCGTCGAAGTGCCTGAAATCGGCCTGGCCGGGAAAGCGCTTGCGGGCGATGTCTAGCGACTGCGACGAGGGGTCGAGCAAGGTGATTTCGCTGTCGGGAAATGCGGCGCGCATAGGTCCAAGCGAATTGCCGACACCCGCGCCGAAGTCGAGTATCCGCCTCGGCTTCACGCCTGAGCGGGCGAGCCTTGCCGCGACATCGTCGATCTTGTACTGCGCGAAGAAATCCGGGGTTTCGCCGCTCAGCCGGATACTTGCGGCATGCTGCTGCTGATACTCCAGCGCGAACTGATCAAACTCGGCCTGAAGCACGCGCGGCTCCCTTCGTCAGTTCATGGGCCATTTCCTGAAGGCGATGGACGGGCAGCTCCCCGGCGGCAGGATCATGGGCAGCGATCTCGTTTATGAGGTAGAGTGGCCGCCGCTTGGTCTCCATATACATGCGCCCGAGATATTCCCCGAAAATCCCAAGGACCAGAAGCTGGACGCTGCCGAGGATCAGGACGATTGCCGCCAGGCTGGTCCAGCCGGGCAACACGCTGCCGGCAAACCATGAGAAGAGCGTGTAACCGAGCGCAGCAAGTCCGAGAAAGCCGAAGATCAAGCCGAGATGCGAGGCGAACCGCAGGGGCACGATGGAGAAGCTGGTCATCGCATCCATTGCTAGAAGCACCATCTTCTTCAACGGGTAATGCGTGGTGCCTGCGAAGCGCTGGTGCCGCTCATAGGCAAAAGCCACCTGCTTGAGGCCGATCCAGCTCACCATGCCGCGAATGAAGCGGTAACGCTCGGGCATTGCATTGAGATGATCGAGCGCGCGGCGGTTCATCAGGCGAAAATCCCCGGAATCGAGCGCCATGTCGACGTCGACCATCTTGCGCAGCAGACGGTAGAACAATGCGGCGGTTGCGCGCTTGAACCAGCCTTCGCCCTGGCGCTTCAGCCGCTGGCCATAGACGACGTCGAACCCCTCATCCATCTTTGCCATCATGGCTTTGAGCAATTCCGGCGGGTCCTGGAGGTCGGCATCGAGAATGAGAATGCGCTGGCCGCGGCAAAACTCCAGGCCGGCGCTGAGAGCAATCTGGTGGCCGTAATTTCGGGCGAGGTCTATGCCGACGACGTGGCTGTCCTGTTTGGCGAGTTCGAAAATGGCCTCGCGGGTGCCGTCGGTGGCTCCGTCGATGACCAGCACGATCTCGTAGGAATGCCCCGCTTGTTCACGGCAAACGGCTGTGACGCGCCGGTAAAGTTCGGCGACCCCGCCGATTTCATTGTAGCACGGCACGACAACCGACAGCGCGACGGCGCGTCGCGCAGCGATTTTCTCTCTTTGCGCCAAAAGCCCAGCTCCCATGGTTAGAACGGGAATAGGCCGAATTTGTTAGAAAATTGATAAGCCGCTCAGGATTGCCGGCCCGCGACGCCAGATAAGCGAAGCGTACGGATGGCCGGGCGCGTGCGACGGTGCTGCGGGGATACGGCGAGGGCAGACGCTCCGCCAAATCGGCGGCTCAGCCTTCGGCCTTGAAGTTCTTCGCTTCCTTCTCGACCTTGGCGCGGTCCTTGCCGTGCTTGCGCATCAGATCCTTCGCCTGGTTGGGCGAAACGTCGGTGGTCTCGGCCAGGCGCAGGGCCTCCTTGTCGTCCGGTTCGCGTTTCTTCCGATCCGCCATTGTGGTCCGCTTGTCAGACATCACGACGCCTTTATGCTCTCGGCGATTTCGTGCAGCACCTTGCGATCGGTGCCGTGGCGCTTGATCAAGGTGCGTGCCTGTTCGGGAGTAATGCCGGCTTCCTCGGCGAAATGCCTCACCTCATAGTCTTCCTTGCCGGCAACTTGTGAGCGATCGCGGTCGTCGGTCTTGGTCTTGTCGTCGGGCATGGCAGTTCTCCTCGTTTCGACCTAGAGCATAACGACGGAGATTTCGTGAGGTTCCTTAATGCATGTCGCCCAAAAGTGCGCAGCGGTTTTGGGACAACGACATGCAAAAACAAGAACTAAAAGCGCGGCGCATCGATCTCTTCAGACGTGACGCGCTTCAATGCCGGCCTTCGCGAACAAACACATGGGCTTCCTTGGCGGCGGCCGTGAATGCCCGCCGCGCACTGCCAACCGCCCGCCGCTGCTCCATCGCGTCCATCATGGCTTTCAAGGCCGCGCGATATTTCGGCCCGCGCTTTTCGTCTGGCCATTTGTCGACCAGAAGCGAGGCCGCCTGGACCGTCCTCGTCACAGAGAGGAGGCGGCCGATCCGTTCGCTCTCGATCGTCACCGGAACGTCGAATTGCTCATCACGCATTACCGCCACTCCTTGACTCCAAGGACAGCAACGGCGCAACGGGACTATTCGTTCCGATGACGAATGGCGTGACCCATCCCGATCACAATTCATGGTTACTGAGTGGCTTACGTCGCCGCCCTAATGCATGTCGCGCAAAAGTGTGCAGCGGTTTTGCGATAACGACATGCATAAAACAGCAACCTAAAGCGCGTCGCATGAGGCCGATCAAACGCGACGCGCTTTAGTTCCGACAGTGCGCAAGCTAATTGGGCGCAGGGCGCCATGCATTAGCGGGACCGATGGTCGAACACGACCCCCATGGTCCTACCAATTGCGGTCATCACGACAAGCTCGACCAGATGGTCGTCGCTGTCCTCAAAACCCGGGGCTGCCCGGCGGATGGCGTCTATTGCGGCTCTGGTCGATATGGTGTCGCCGGCGCGGAATTTTGAAAGCGCAGATGAAACAAGTTCCTGGGCCGTCAAGTCAACGACAGGCACTCTCGAAACGATGTTCATTGGCCTCCTCCGCCATGAACCCCCCTCCCACAAGAATGATACGCCGAATGGCGGTTTCCGCCAGCGAAATAGTGGTCCGACCAGAGGCCAATAGGACCGGGGACAGTTGCCTTTTTGCGGGGCTCAGCGCGACGCTGCCGACTTCGATTTCTCTCGGCTCCTCGCAGCTGGCTTGACCCTTATACGCATCGCGCCACCCTCGGGATGATCGATCTCAAAGGCATTGGTCTTCCGCACGAGATCGCTCAGCTTGCGAAAGCCGAAGGTTCTGGGATCGAAGTCCGATGCCAGATTGGCGAGCTGATTGCCTACGATGCCGAGCGGCACCCAGCCGTCCTCGTTTCCCATCTGTGAAATGACCTTGGTGATGATCGGCGTCGCGGCGCTGGGCGGCTGCAAAGATTTCGTCGGCGCCGCATCGTGAGCGTTGGCTGGTGCGGTCGCAAGCAGGTTCTCGGTGTATACGAACCGGCGGCATGCCTGCCGGAAACTCTCCGGCGTCTTCTGCTCGCCAAACCCATAAACGTCGATCCCATGTTCCCTGATGCGAGCGGCAAGGCGGGTGAAATCGCTGTCGGACGACACCAGGCAGAAGCCTTCGAACCGTCCGCTGTGGAGAAGGTCCATCGCGTCGATGACGAGCGTGATGTCGGATGCGTTCTTGCCGGTGGTGTAGGCGAATTGCTGCTGCGGGATGATCGCGTGCTTCGACAGCACATCGGCCCATGCCTTCGAACGGGTGCTGGAAAAATCGCCATAGATGCGACGAACGCTCGCCTCGCCGATCTTTGCGATTTCCTCGAACAACCCGTCGGCAATCTTGGCCGAGGCATTGTCTGCGTCGATCAGCACTGCAAGCCGTGGAGAACGCGGTTCAGTCGCCAAGATGGCCCCCTGTTTTTTGGCTTCGCACCAAATGACATATGGTGCAGCGGTAACGTTTTTGTCGAGATTCGACGAACGTCACTACTTCTTGCGATACAAGATCATACCTGCGTGATGCAGCACGCCGTCAATGAACGTTCCGTCAGCGGTAAAGCCGGTGTCGTCCCAATAGCCGATGTGATTTCCTCGGATGTCATAGCGCCCCTGATATGTGCTCGCACGGTTTCCGCGCGTTTCGTCATAGCGACCGTTTGGGAGCAAGTTGTGGCGGTGCGGATGTTGAGGCGGTGATAGCTATTCGAGCCCAAACGAAAACCCCGGCCGCTAGGCCGGGGTTTTCCTTGCGTCCCCAAAGGATCAGAACTTGTAGCTGACGCCGACCCTCACCGCGTGGGTGGTTAGGTCAACCGGCATATCGACATCCGGGAATCCCGGAGCCAAGTTGCCTGAGGCTTCTCCGAAGTCTGTATACCGATACGCCAGTCGTGCGGTCCAATGTTCGTTGAAGGCCCACTCGCCGCCGGCACCGATTGTCCAGCCGTTGAGCGTATCCGAATAGTCCCCGCTGACAGGAAGCGGGAAGGGGCCGCCACCGAAGTCGAAATCGCCAATTGCCCAGCCGCCGGTAACGTAGAGAAGCGCCTTGTCGTATGCGTAGCCGAGCCTTGCGCGGATCGAGCCCTGCCAGTTCAATTCGCTGGTTCCAACAGATGTCGCTCCGGTTGGGTTTTCGAAGCTGCCATCCACGCTACCACCTTCGAAATCGCCCTCGACGCCGTAGACAAAAGAACCGGATTGCCAATTGTACCCGGCATGGACGCCACCAATGAAGCCATCGGGATCGGAATCGTCACTTGGCGCACCGTTGGAGTAGCTGTGATCTGCCTGCCCCCAGAGATAGCCGCCCTGAACACCGATATAAAAACCGCTCCAGTCGTAGGCAACAGCCGTAGCCGGCGCGGGCTCGTAAACAACTGCGTCGGCCGCGAAGGCCGGAATCGCAAGCAGGGCCAAGGCCGCACCGCTGACAAGGAACGTAGTGGCAAACACGATTTTCTTCATTGACCGATGCCTGTGTTGAAAGGAAGTGACCAGAACGGGACTACCACAAAGCTTGTGGTTGAACTGTAACTGCGGCGCAACACATGGAGGCAAATGCACCGTTCGGTTGTGGCGGTGATCCTGGTTCCTTTTTGCGCGCGTGACTCTTGCCGACTTCCTGACCGCCGAGGAGTCGCTGTACGTGAGTTGCAGCAGCGCGTGTGCGAAATGCGGCGGGAAGGAGGCAGGCGTAATCTGCACTCCAGGCGCGAGCAGTACGGTGACAGGTGCGCCGGGAGACCGGCAAGGAGTAGGTGGTGGAAGTCCACTGCGATGAAGGATTAGCAACCCGCATCGGCCCCGAGCCGTGCGTTGTCGGTCGCGAGGCCGGGAACGAAGCGTCGGCAGGGGAACGAGCGTCACCTACTTCTCCCGATACAAGATCATACCGGCGTGATGCAGCACGCCGTCAATGAACGTTCCGTCAGCGGTAAAGCCGGTGTCGTCCCAATAGTCGATGTGATTTCCTCGGATCTCATAGCGCCCCTGGTATGCGCTCTCACGGTTTCCGCGCGCTTCGTCATAGCGGCCGTTTGGAAGCAAGTTGTGGCGGATATGGCCATCGGCCGTGACCCACATCCCGACATAGGGATGGCTTCCCGAGGGTTGGGTAACCGTATTTTGCTCGACATTCATCTGGGCGAGACCTTTCTGCAGGGGTAAGACGGCCGCGCCGGCAACAAGCACGGCAGCGGCAAGTATCGAAATCTGTTTCATGGACGGCTCCTCAGGGTTGTTTGCCGGGAGCGGCGCGACACTCGGTGAACAGGTCGGAGAGCGCTTGCGATGCTGCGATCGCGCGGGGGAATCCGGCCGGAACCGTCACCATGTAGATGACTTCCTTCAGCTCTTCCTCGGACACGCCGATATTGAGCGCATAACCGGCATGAATCCTCATGAAGGCAGTCTCGCCCATGGCTGCAAATACCGCGACGGCGGCGAGTTGGCGTGTGCGGTTGTCGAGCCCCGGACGTCGCCGAGCGCATAGCCCTGGGTTGCTCCGGCCAGGAACGGAAACTCCTGTCTCATGCGTTCCAGCGCAGGCTGCGGAGCGCCATTGTTCAGGCTCCTGACGACGGCATCGCCGCGTTGCAGTCGCTCTTCCATCGTCTGCGATTTGGCGGTTTGAGCGACCGCGCCGAGCAGCAACGCGACGGCAATCGCGCTATACGAGCTGTGAAAACGAAAATCCATTGTTGCCTCCCTACTTGCTGCTGTCGGTCGGATGACGATCTCGTTCACGTCGACATCGTCCGGCTGTTCGATGGCGAAGCGTACGGCACGGCCGATCGCGTCGGGCTGCAGCGCAATGGCGCGATAGGTCTTCATCGCTTCCACCGCGACCGGATCGGTGATCGTGTCGGCGAGCTCGCTCTCGACCACGCCGGGATGGATGCACGTGACGCGGATGTTGTCGTGCTCTTGCCGCAGGCCATCGGAGATCGCCCGCACCGCATATTTCGTTGCGCAATAGACCGCGGCTGTCGGCGACACCGAAAGCGCGCCGACGGAGGCGATGTTGACGACATGGCCGGAGCCTCGGGCCGTCATCTCCGGCAGCACCGCGGCGATGCCGTAGAGCACGCCTTTGATGTTGACGTCGACCATCCAGTCCCATTCCTCGACCTTCATCGACGCCACCAGCGACAACGGCATGATGCCGGCATTATTGACGATTACGTCGACGCGTCCTCAGGCCTGGCGCGCCGTCTCGGCAAAGGCGGCGACATCGGCGCGGTCGGTCACGTCCAGGCGGCGTGTCATTGCCTCCCCGCCGTTTGCCCTGATCTCTTCTGCGAGCGTGTCCAGCCGATCGGTGCGGCGCGCACCGAGCATGACCTTTGCTCCGGCAGCACCGAGCTCCCGGCCGATGGCGGCGCCAATGCCGCTCGAAGCCCCGGTAATGAGCACAACTTTGTTGAGGGACATGTTTCGTCTCCGTCTGGTTGATCTTGCGAACCGCCATGCAGCGGTTGCCACGAAGATGGATCTGTTCCACTGTTGCGATAAGACGACCATTTGTTCACAGTATGGAAAGAACAGCTAACCAATGCAGCCGGATCTCAATGCGCTTGCGGTGTTCGCCCTCGTCGCCGAGGAGCGGAGCTTTCGCGCGGCTGCGGACCGCATGGGCGTCACCCGCTCGGCGGTGAGCCAGACGATGAAGCGCCTGGAAGAGAGGCTCGGTATCGCTCTTGTCCAGCGCACGACGCGAAGCGTCAGCCTGACCGAGGCTGGCGAACGCCTCTACGCCGAGATAGCGCCCGCCATTGCCGACATGCGCGCCGCGATGGAGACCACCGGGGACCTGCGCGGGCGTCCGCGCGGGCAGTTGCGGCTCGCCGTCTCGTCGATCGCCGAGCGCTTTCTTTCAGGGCCGTTCCTGGCGACCTTTGCCGAAGCCAATCCGGAAGTTCAGATCGACATCACGGTGACGGACGAGGAATTCGATATCGTCGCCGAGGGATACGATGCCGGCGTCAGGCTCGGCGAGGTGATCGAGCAGGACATGATCGCGATGCCTGTCGCCGGTGACGAGCGGCAGCTGGCCGTTTGCGCGCCGGTCTATCGCGATCGGTTCGGGGCGCCTTCGCATCCGAGGGAGCTCGCCGGCCGTCGCTGCATTGGCTGGCGCCGCGCGCCGAAGGTTGCGCCCTATCGTTGGGAATTCGCCGAGAACGGCAAGGAGTTCAGCGTCGCCGTTGCTCCGGAGATCACGACCAACGACATGGCGTTGATGATAAAGCTGGCCATCGCCGGCGCCGGCATCACCTTCGGCATGGAGGAGAGCTTTCGCCCGTGGATCGATCGGGGCGAACTGGTGCCAGTTCTCGAGGACTATTGCCCGCGCTTTCCCGGCTTCTACCTCTATTATCCGAGCCGTCGCAACGTCGCGCCGAAGCTGCGCGCCCTTGTCGATCACCTACGGCGTCATGGCTAGCGTCTTTCGCCAGTATGGCGACCATGTCGATGTTGCAATTACATTAGCGTGAGTGCATGTTTTCGTCAGCCGGCGCAAGCCGGTCAGGCCCGGTGGCTGGCCGGTCACCCCCATAGGCTGCCGGGCCGCCAGCAACGGCTTGGGATGCATGGAAATCCGGCCCTTGAGCCGATCGTCGCCACGGGATCAATGATCGTCGCTGGCAGCGTGCTTATCTTTGCCTTCGTGGTCTTCTCCGCCGAAACGGCGCGCTCAGTCTCGGGGATATCTGCGGTTCCACGCTAGACGGCATCGGGATGTGCTGAGCCACCAAAAGGCTCGCGCCTCTCAGAGTTTGGTCATCATTGTGCCGGCAATGCCTTCGCGGCCTCGGTCAGGGTTGCCCGATCGTTGCCGTGCTTGCGGATCAGTTCGCGCACCTGCTCCGGCCTGATGTTGTGCTGCAGAGCGAAAAAGTTCACCTCATAATCATCGTCCGCCGATATCTTGCTACGGTCACGAAAGTCGCGTTTGGTTTTGTCGTCTGCCATATCGCACGTCCTTGTTGAATCTCGTTATGTTAACTCTGGCTAATATACGCCGGTGACCTAGACTAGGTTCCATGCGCAGGCGGGCAGGTGCCGGCACCCGCCGGCTAGAGTTCATACTTCCGATGGAGCCCCAACTGGTGGCCAAGCCGCCCGAGGGTGACAATTGGATTCATGAGATCAAGCTGGATGGCTACCGCTCCCAGATCGTCATCAACAGCCCCGAAGATATTCGCGTCTTCACCAAAACCGGCAAGGACTGGACGCGTAAGTATCTGGGCATTGTGGAAGCCGCGGGGGAGCTCGAGGTCGAGAACGCCATCATCGACGGCGAAGCGGTCGTCACCAACAAGGCCGGAATGCCCGACTTCAACGCGCTCCAGAACGCCGTCCACAACAATCCCTATGGCATGTATCTCGTCGCATTCGACATCATGCATCTGAACGGCCATGATCTGCGCGACACCGGCTGCAAGGCGCGCCGCGAAATTCTCCACGGCATCATCAAGCCGAACAGCCGGATCCAGTTCAGCGAGGCCATGCCTGGTGACGCGAAGTCTGTCTTCTATCTCGTCGAGCAGGTTGAGCTTGAGGGAATTGTCTCGAAGCGCCCCGACAGCAAATATCGCAGCGGCCCGACCTCGAACTGGCTGAAGACCAAGAGCTTCACGGTCGATGAATTCGAACTGCTGGGCGTCGAGCGCGAGCCTGGCAACGCAGCCTTCGCCCTTTTGGCGCAGCCCGGCACCGGGAAATACGTCGGTTCCGCCTTTGTCAGCCTGGGCCGCGACATGAAGGAGCGGCTGTTGAAGCGGGTTCGGGAACACGCCGGGCCGCCGCCAGAGGTCATGAAGAAACGGCCAGGGACACAATGGGTCAGGCCCGGGGTGAAGCTGCGCATCAAGCATCTTCGCGGCGACCACAGCCACATACGCAACGCGTCGCTGCTGGGTTTCGGTGACGACGACTAGTGGTGAAAGTCTGACATTGGTACCCCGCGCGTGGAGCAGCTTAGGCTGAAAGAGGACGTTGCACGACAAACCGCCTTCAGGCAAACCACGGACCAGATGGAAGGTCAGCCCGCAATCGCGCTCAGGGCGTCCTCAATACGCCCGGGTGAATCCGCCATCGTGTAGAATGTTCAAACCTGTCATGTGATCAGTGAGGGGCGACAACAAGCCCTCGACGACGACGGCTACTTCAGACGGCGTCCCATACTTTTTGAGCGGGATATTGTCGGTCTCGACCGCAAACCTTTCTTCAAACGTCACGCCTGCGTCCTGCGCTCGCCTGCCAATTGCATCCCGATACCAGGGCGACAGCGTGCCACCGAGTGAAAGAGTGTTCACATGAATACCTCTTTCGCCCAGAGCAAAGGCAAGCGTCTTCGCTTCTCCAAGCCAAGCGGTGCGGATGACGTTTGCGGTAGCGTAGTGGCTAAGAACCTGAGCCGAAGAAATGCCGGAAATGATTACGACCTTGCAGCGACGGCCTGCTTCAGGGGCCGGTTCCATCCGAGCGATAGCCGACTTCAACAGGGACAACGGCCCAACGAAGCTTGTCTGAAACAGCGTTCGCCAGACCTCTGGCTCGGGCATAGGGTCAGCGGATGAATGCGGTTGGGGTGGCATAAGAACGACCCCATCAAGCTTGAGACCCGACGTGGCGAGGTGTCGATCAAACTCGCCCAACGCGGCATCGGATGCCATATCAACCGGTATAGCTTCATGCGAACCGTCGGCTGGTGCAGGCAGGGTCGAAGCCAGCGACTCAAGCCGCACCTGATTGCGGGCCGCTACAATCAGACGTGCGCCACCGGCCGCAAGCCGTTCGCAAATTGCTTGCCCGATCCCACCCGTTGCCCCAGTCACAAGTATGGTCGACATCACACCACCCCGCCAGTTTCGAGCACTGTACCCTGATATCTCTGGAAAGCCATTGGCACCCCCGGCTATAGGTCAGTTTCTCGCCGTCCACCGGTACCCGACGATGTGGTGCCCGAACGTACGTGGGAGAGCATCACATCGAGCCCTTGAGACCGGTTCGAGGTGCAGCCGCCCGGTATCTAATTACGCGGCGCGTCGTTGAGCGAGGTGGAAACCGGAACGGGCTCGACGGGGCTCGACGGCGGTCACGATGCTGTGGTGGTGATCGCAGTACACGCGGTCAGGCGAAGTTGGCCCAGCACAAAAGCGGTGACCGCCGGGTACTGACCGATCTTCGCGAACCGGGAAGCGGCATTGATAGGGCCCTAGCTTAATGAGGGGGACGTCGCTCGTAGTTAGTCTGGTAATTTCAGGCATGATGTCTTTCTGGTTCCTAAAGATTGGCCGTACGTCATCGCCATGATCCAATAGTCTGATTTCCACTGTGGAGGGCAGCGACTGCGTCGGGCGAGTTATCTCGCTTGGCTGGCTATGGAACACCATGTGGTGTCGGGAACTGCTTCAAGCAATTGCTTGCGGCTAGAAGCCACACCGCTGCTGATGGGTGAGCGAAGCAGGCATCCTTGTCCGTGCCGGTTGACGCCCCGGGGCGGTTTGTCCGAAGGCGAGGTGGGTGCGGATTGTGAGGCCCACCACGCTGCGTTTTTTTCGGTTTTTGGGGAACCGGCCAGCAATGCGGAGACGGATACATTTTGTCAGCAGACGATGTAGTCGCGTCCTAGAGCGCCTCTAGCGGGAACCCCCCGGTCCGGCGCTAGACGCGCGTTCCGGTGTCCGCCCATCCAGATATGCCAAGGCATCGCTGCGCCCGCGTCAATCATGGCCAAGGCCCGACTGCTGGGCCTTGTCGTTGACAAGGCAGAGATCAACAGCACGATCAGGAAGCCAATCCGGACACCCACCACCACCAATCAGCATCGACGAGTGGGTGAAACGCTTCGCGCCGAAGCGCGTCGACCCCGGCTCGAACTAACGGTTTGCATAACACCTGCTATCCGTTCAGCCGATGTCCGCACCTGCGCCGCTACTGACCAATGTGCGACGCTGCCGACATTAGCTCCTGCATATTCGGAGCGCCGAACAGGCCGCCATCGAGAACCTCGGTGGAGGTCCAGCGAACGACACCGTCGCGGTCGAGCAGGAACTGGCCGACGAGCTGCCCCATGCCGGTGGCCATCATCTGTTGATCCGCTTCCGTGATATCGTAGCTGTCCTTCTTGTTCAGATATTCGAGCGCCGCAAACGGGTCCATCGGCTCCGGCATCTCGCCCGGCAAGTCGACCCGCATCGACTTCACATCGCTCATCGAAACCTTTTGCGGCCATGCGCTCTCGTCTTCGGTGATCTGCATATTCGGCAATCCAAAGGCGCGGTGTGAAGTCCGCTCCGGATCGGATGCCGCGAGCAGGCCGAGCATCGGATGGTACCGCAGATAGAGGCGCGCCCGCTCGATGGGCGTGTTGACCACTGTCAGGTTTTCGATGCCCTTCTCGTTGAGGGCTGAGGTGAGCTGCGAAATCGTCGCGATATGACGCCTGCAAAAAGGACAATGGAGACCTCGATACAGCCCAACCAGCACTGGTTTCTCGCCACGGAAATCGTCGATAGCGATTGTGCCCTCGCGGGTAATCGCGTCGAGCACGAAATTGGGCGCCGTTTCGCCCCGTTGCAGAGGGCCTACGTCGGTGCGGTCAGACATGCTTGATCCTCCTCGCGGGTCAATCCAGTAACGGAAGCGCGGCGGTACTTCCGGCTCCAGCCCGTGTTCAGTTGCGGTACTTTGAGACTCGGCAGCACGGTCTGGTTCAATCGAAACCGTGCTGCCATCAATGCACAGTCAGTCCAATCAACCGGCGGGCTTGTAAACTCTGGCAGCTTTGTTGGCCGCTGCGAGCACCGCCTTCATGTCGAGCTCTTCGAGGACAACGAGGTCGGTCACCGAGCCGCTTGCCCGCACCGCCAGGGCTAGGCCCATTCCAGCGGCCTGGTCCGGCACCTCAGCATTGACCACGATATCATAGGCGCCGCGAGTAAACATCACACCGAAAACCTTGCCGCCAACGCTTTCAAAAAGCTCCTTGATTGCAGCTTCTCGGTCTGAGCCCTGTATCAATCCTTTATAGGCATTGGGCGCATAGTTTGCCAATATAGTCACTTTCATGGGTGTTCCTCCAAAGCTTTATACTCGTGTCGTATCAATATTTGACCAACACGGAGTTATTTATCTTTTCGCCTACCAATTTACAGTGGTCTGTGAGTGGCCCGACAGTCCTTCTGGTGAACCAACCAACCGCCGGGCCTAACCGGCGGGGTGTGGGCGTGTCCGCCGGCTGGGACGAATAATAAGCCGTTTCATGAAGAATTGCTAATTTAGTAAATGATCAAGATCCGTTCCCCTAGCCACCAGATGGGACGGGCCAAGACTCGATTCCGTGCGTAAACCAGTGCGTGCCGGCCGGCTTGAGTTCATTCCTCCGATGATGCCTACCTTGGTCGCCAAGCCGCCCCAAGGCGATGACTGGATGCATGAAGCCAAATTCGACGGCTACCGCTCGCAAATTATCATCGAGGACGCTGGCGTTCGCATTTTCACCCGGAGAGGCCTTGATTGGACTGCCAAGTACCGCGATCTCCGCGTTGCGCAAGGCAATCACCAGGCGCCAGCACGACCTCTATTTCGTCGCGTTCGATCTGCTGCATCTCAATGGCCACGACTTGCGCGACATGGCACTTGAGGATCGGCGGGAAATCTTGGCTGGCCTAATAGGGTCCGACAGCCGCATCCAGTTCAGTGAGACAATACCAGGCGAAGCTAACGCGATCTATCATCTGATCGACACGGCCGGCCTGGAGGGGATGGTATCGAAGCGTCGGGACAGCAAATATCGCAGCGGCCCAACCACCAATTGGCTGAAAACCAAATCCTTCACCGAAAGCGAGTTCGAGCTTCTTGGTATCGAACGCGAGCGGGGTAAGCCGGCATTCGCACTCATGGCAGAACCGGGCACGCGTAAATATGTCGGCAGCGCGTTTGTCACTGTAAATCGCGAGATGCGGGAGCGGCTGTGGAAGCGCGTCCAGGAACACGCCGGGCCATCGCCCAAGGACATGCCAAAGCGGCCGGCAACGCAATGGGTCAAGCCGGGGATCAAAGCCCGTGTGAAACACCTCAGGGGCGAGGAAGACCTAAGGCACGCCTCGCTGCAGGATTTTTGGGATGAGAGTTAGCCAGCGCTCCGAATAGGCGGCGGGCTTTTCTATTCACCCCCGAGCCATGAGGCGCTTCGAAAGCGCCCGCCACAACTCCGCTTCGTCGCTGAACCCGTTCTCGAAAGCCTCGAGGACTTCGCAGGCGAGATGTTCCCGTTGGTCCTTGTCTTTTCGAGCTAGGCGGCGCTCGGCGCACAACTGGTCAAACACTCGCTGGAGCAACTCCAGATCGGTAGGTCTGAATATTCCGCTATAGCGCCTAAATGGCAACATGGGCGGTGTTGTGCTACCCGACGCATGCCGAGTGGATCGAAGACGATGCGCGGCTGACCAGACTGGCGCAGGATGGGCGATTGGCGAGTCCTACGGCGCGTCAGGACGCGCGGGAGCCGCATCCCGGTCCATAAGACCAGCCAAGGGCGAGATCGCGTCCAGCGGCTCGCCTGCGTTTCAAAATTCAACCCCAGGCGCTTGCCAAACGGCCAGTTTCCGGCCACGGCCCGCCTAAGAACGACATGGCAGGGAACCGATTTAACAAGCTCTGAGTTTCAATTGTTAACCCAAGGTGAAAGTCTTAGGGAGCAACACAATGAAAACCATCCATCATCTCCTCGCCGGCACCGGTATGGTGCTGATTTCAAGTGCATTTTTCGGCTCAACGGCGACCGTTCCAGCATTTGCGCAGGCGATTGAGCGCCAGATCTCGGCGGGGAAGCAATGTCGCTTGTGCCCGCCGCTCACCAATGGCGAGGGCCATCCGACAGGCACAGCTAGTAGGGACACCATCGCCGGCAGCGGCAGCGTCGGCGACCACGGCACCGGCAGCGTCGGCGGCACCGGCAGCATCAGCGGCAGCGGCAGCATTGACGGCAGCGGCACCGGCAGCATCGGCGGCAGCGGCAGCATTGACGGCAGCGGCAGCGTCAGCGGCAGCGTCGGAGGCAGCGGCAGCGTCGCGCGCTGACAACGGCGGGCAATAGCGGCAATGTTAACGCCGGATTCGGCAACGGTGGCGAAGGTCCTGCCGACGAGATCGAGATTGCCTGAGTCATGACCTGACCGCGATCAGCGCCGCGAACGCATCGCGGGCAGCCTGTCGATGCGGAGCCAGCCGCGCTTCGTGCTCAGCGGGCCAGCTTGCCGGGATGTAGCGGTTGATCGCCGCCTCGACCAACGCACGCGAACCACGCAGATCGCGAACCAGCGCATTGGCCTCAACCTTTCGCCGACCTTGACTGGCGATGTAGTTCTGGACGTAGGGCTTGCGGTGATCGGGGTGACCCGGATCGCCGAGGTCTTTGCCGCTGCCGGTCTCCAAGTTCTCGATCCAAGGCAGGCCGAGGTCGCCGATCTGCTCGCGTGTCAGACCGATGCGCTCGACGCGGATCGGCGACGGATCGAAGTCGACGCCCTTGACGTTGGCGCAGTCCATCAGGTTCGACTTGATGACATCGGAGATCAGCAGGCCAGCGGGATCGTGGTCGCCGACGTAGAGCAGGACGCACTTCCGCCCGGCTTCGTGGTGGGTCTTGAACCGCATCAGCATTCGGCGGCGCAGGTTGATGTGGGCGAAGCCCTTGCTGGGGGCAAGGGGTCGTCGGTTCGAATCCGGCCACTCCGACCAAATAAATCAAAGGCTTAGCCGGGAAGTCCCTAGCCGAATAAGCTCAAAAATCGGAAAAAAATGGGGTCCTCTCGGGGTCCATAAACCGGGGGGGAATCGATGCCGCAAGGGGAAACTAAATCGAATATCCAGATTGCAGGCGAACTATTCGGGACTGATTGGATAGCGAAGCAGCGTGAAATTCACGGCGATGCGGCGGATGCTGAAATCGCACGGCAGCTGAAGCAGTTCCAAGACAGGCGCGCGGGCCGCTCCAAGCCCCTCGCCGCACACGAGTCTCTGTCTCCAGTGACAGGCTACGGCGTATATTCCTACGATGAGGAGACCAGCACCCATTTCGATAAGGTGAGCATCGCGATGCTCAATACCAGTCGACACAACTTTTCGGCGGAATACGAGGCTGGCTATCGGGCGAGACACGCGGGCCAACCTGTTGCGGCAAATCCATATCGAAGCAAGAAGGCCCGTGACAGATGGGAGCGCGGTTGGCTTAAGCGCAACCGCTATGGAGATGACCACTGGTTGGTTGAGCCGATCACCGACAACAAGGCCGTAATCTACGTTCTCGCAATCCTCTTTTTCATCGTCCTATCGCCACCAGATCTCCAATCCCAATTCCCCGCGCCATTCCATGAGTCTGGAGCGGCCGGCACCTTAGTCAAGTGATAGCTAATTATAGGGACCGCTTCATCCGATCGATGGAGGAAGCCCATCAAGGGCCGGTGCTAATTTGATGCATGTCGCGACCTTACTTACCCCCGAGCCACCTTGCTATCGCTATCCTCGCGATCAGCGTCAGCTATGCCGAAGCTGCGGACCGTAAGGTCGAAACCGCGACGCTCGGCACGTACGCCAATTCGATCCTGCCGGTTTGCTGCGCGGCAAACTCACTCTTCGAAATGCTAGATAATTGGAATCGTCGCCCATGAGGCTCGCGACCCTCCACCTAGAAACTGCGACATACGGCGACGTTTATCGCGCCGAAAGGCTCGCGCGGCTGAGGCAGGAGGTGATCCGGCACATCAAGCGCACTGACGCCTCGGCTCAAAAAGTCGAGCAAGCGCTGGCTAGGTTGGCCGAAGCAAACGCCCCCATGGACCGGCTCGCGCGGCATCAGTAGGGCCACGCTCATGCACGCCTGCGCATCAGCGATGTGCGGCGGGTTGTTTGTGATGCGGCGGCCGTTGAGCCCCACCCTCAAGGGAGATCACAATGGCCGACGACCCAAACGAAGACGCAACGCCGACGGAGACGCAGCGCGCAGCTCAGGAAGCCTTGGAGAAGCAAGTTGCGCAACTGAAGCGCGAGATCAACAAGATCAATCGGACGCTCGCGGAGCGCGCTGAAGAGGTGGTCGAGGAAGCCACTGGTTGGTATGAGGGCGCCGCCGATAGCGTGTCTCGGACAACGGAAGCACTTCGCAAAAGGGCATCTACTGCTTCCGGTGTCGTTCAAGAAAATCCTGGCACGGTGTCGTCCGCCTTCATGCTGGGCGCGGCTGTAGGCTTGCTGTTGGGCCTTGTTCTTGTGGCCGGCGACCAGCGCCGGGACCCTTGGATCTAACACGCCCAAATGAGGGCCAGAGCATTTTCTTACGGGTAGATTTTCTTCACCCTCGCATCGACGATTCGTAGAAGGTGGTTTGCAAGCATAATGATCTCTGCCGCTTCGTCGGGATCATCTAGCGCCACCTTTCTGTGCGACTGTGGGTTCTTGTACGAGCCAATCGCCCCAGCGAATAACTCCATCCTGGCAACTCGCTCGCCCGCATCAACCGTCATATCGGAGAGTGGGCCGTTTTCCGAAGCGAATGCAGCGCGCATCAACTTGACCCCGAGTAGGCTTGCTGGCGAGCCAGCAGCAATTCGCACCTCAACTTCAACAGCCTTCATCGCTTCCAACACCGCAGTGTCGTATTTCCCTCGGTGGTAAAGGGCCCAGACATCTTCCCTCATACTTTCATGCAAGGAATCTTTAGGGACGCGGCGGCCTCCATGAGCCATTCGATCGGCAGGTTCTGTGGCAAGCTTTTTCGCGCGTCGACTCAGCGACATTATCGACTCGGTGTAGCCCGGGTGAGGAACTAACAGTGCAGATCCCGCCAGCCACGCCCACGCTTCTCGAAGGGCTTCCTCGATAGCTGGCTTGAACCGTTTAGGGTAAGTCCCCTCGCCAACTGGAGTTTGCGCTGGTGCTTGCGGGAGACCATTCACCCAAATGATCAGCGTGCTGAGCTGCATTAGTTCGTGTCTTGGGCCATCGAGCCAAATACGGAAGAAGCCGCAAACCCAGCTCATCAGCCTCAAAGGCTATAAGAGCTTCGGCATCTGGAATGAAATCTGACAACTTCAACACGATCAGCCCCTCTCTCATGTTGCTTTCGTGTCGCGTGACGTGCCGATACTCGCAGGAAGGTGCAGGAATGCAAGAAGACTGCCTAGAGAGGCCTGGTGGGCCTCATGCTAAATTCAGGACGCCACATCCTTCCCGTTCTACGTATGCCCTGTGGATGGCGAGGGGACTTCGTTGGCTATTGCTATTCTGCGTAGCGCTGGTGCTTACGGCGCTTTTTCAGCCATTCCTCGACCACGCCTTAGAAAATATAGGGTGGTTCTCTGCCCCAGGGGCGGCCGTCACAACAGCGTTAAATTGGTTGGAAAAGCTGGTCGGTGTTACTGCTTTCCCGTGGATCGCAGGCGGCGTTTTGGGGCTAGCGGCCGGCGCCTGGCTAGACGCGATTATGCGCCGACTAGATGGCCGCCATCCCGTGGGAAAGAAGGCCAAAGCAAAGGCACTGTCCGACGATCTGCAGACCTTAGCGCTTCGGATAGATCATGCGACCCGAGAGCCATATTTGGACAGGCGAGTCTTCCCTAGCCTTTTCTCAGAGGTCGAGATCGCAACCACCACGCTTGACAGGCTGGGTTTTGAGCAACTGGTGGAACCCAGAGCTGCTAACACACCCGAGGACGCGCTGAGGCAAGTTTCGGCGCTCTTCAAGTTCATCGCGCCTCAGTTGCGGGTAGGGGATATCGAAAAGGCCAAGAAGCTTGCACTGCATGTGAAAGCAGCGCCGAGATTAAAACCAAATTAGGCACGCTAATAGAGATGTCCGTTATTTTGTACGTAGAAAATGTAAAACGACAGATTATACAAGTAAGTCAAGGGCATCTGGCGGAGAGAGCGGGATTCGAACCCGCGTTACGGTTTCCCGTAAACACACTTTCCAGGCGTGCGCCTTCAACCACTCGGCCACCTCTCCGTTCTAGCATTTCGCTGCGGCCGGTTTCACCGCGCGGGTTGGGGGCTCCCTTGGGGATTGCGGTCCGGAACTCCGCACCGTGGGCGCCGTCAACCAGCGGACACCCTTCCCCACCTGAGCCGTCAAAGCAACAGGTGCGGGGCTCATCTAGTCGATCCGGTGCCGAATGCCAAGACATAACGGTACTCTATTCGCTTTGTCGGACAGCGATGCCCTGTCCATGCCGCCAGCGCTGCCCTGGTAGCCGATCGCCGCGATCGGCGGCGGCGTCTTTGCCGACCGGCGCCGCAGCGGCGCAAGCCGGCGGCGTAGGGTCAACTTCGCGTGTCGCGATTGCGGATAAGGCGCGCAGATCCTATTTATCAGGCCGATACAGACATCTGATAAGCTTCGGGGAGGTAAGGTCTGGATGTTCCGCTCCGTCTTCCGTCTCGCGGCACTGGTTGCGCTTTCGGTTTCCGTCATCATGGCGGTGATCGACGCGACGCGCTCGGTGGCGGCCTCCGCGCTGGTCATGACCCCGCTCAACACGAGCTGGCTCGCCGTCTCGCCGGATACGCGAAGCGCCTTCGAAAGCTTCGTCCGCGACAAGCTTGGTCCGCTGCTGTGGGACGGCGCCATCGCCTGGGTGCTCAACCAGCCCGGTTTCGCCGTGTTTGCGGTGCTTGCCTTCATTCTCTACTTGATTGGCTACAGGCGGGAGCGGCCGACCGGGCGGTTCGCCTAGACTTGTTGATTTGTTGTTGATGCCCTTCTGGCGTCCCCAAGCGAAGAGAAAGCCCCAAACAAAGAGAAAGGGAGACCGCACATGTTTCTCAGCGACATGCTGAACAAGAAACTCAACCTGCCGAAGCCGGCCGAGGCGCTGCCGGGCCGCGCCAAGCCTATCCCGACGGCATCCAAGCACTTTGTCTCGAAGCGGCCGCTCAAGGGGCCGTATCCCGAGGAGTTGGAGACGGCGATGTTCGGGCTGGGCTGCTTCTGGGGCGCCGAACGCCTGTTCTGGCAGGTCGAGGGTGTCTGGGTCACGGCCGTCGGCTATGCCGGCGGCGTCACCCCCAACCCGACTTACCAGGAAACCTGCACCGGCCTTACCGGCCATGCCGAAGTCGTGCTCGTCGTCTTCGACCCGAAGATCGTCTCCTATGCACAGCTTCTGAAGCTGTTCTGGGAAAGCCACGACCCGACGCAAGGCATGCGCCAGGGCAACGATGTCGGCACCACCTACCGCTCGGCGATCTACACGTTCGGTGATGCGCAATACCAGGCGGCGATCGCCTCGCGCGACGCCTACGAGGCCTCGTTGCGCGGCGCCGGCCGCGGCAAGATCACCACCGAGATCGCGCCGGCACCGGAGTTCTATTTCGCCGAGGAAGACCACCAGCAATATCTGGCGAAGAATCCCTACGGCTATTGCAATCTGCAGGGCACCGGCGTCACCTGCGCCATCCCGGCTGCCGTCTCCGCTTGAGGCCTTTGTCGAGACGATGATCCGTGGCGCCGGGATGCGGCGCCACGTTTTCCAAAGGTCAAAATTCCGCGTGAATTTTGTTTCGGGCCGTGCCAGATTGGCCTGAAGCGGGAGGAAGACACTCCTGTCTGATGTCGCATGCCTGCCGGAGAACCGGGCAGGCAGGCGGTGCACAACGGAAAAAATAACCGACAGGGTGTGGATCACATGAAACGTATCGTTCTCGGCCTCCTGGCCGCAACTGCGATGGTTCTTCCGGCCTTCGCCGCGGACATTCAGCCAGCACTTCTCTACGATCTCGGCGGCAAGTTCGACAAGTCGTTCAACGAAGCGTCCTATGAAGGCGCCGAAAAGTTCAAGACCGAAACCGGCATCGCTTATGTGGAATTCGAGGTCAGCAACGCGACCCAGCGCGAGCAGGCGCTGCGCCGTTTCGCCGAGGATGGCCGCAACCCGATCGTCATGGCGGGCTTTTCCTGGGCGGACGCGCTGGAGAAGATCGCTGTCGAGTTTCCCGAGACCAAATTCGCCATCATCGACATGGTCGTCGACAAGCCCAATGTCCGCTCCCTCGTCTACAAGGAGCAGGAAGGGTCCTACCTCGTCGGCGTGATGGCGGCGATGGCCTCGAAGTCGAAGAAGGTCGGTTTCATCGGCGGCATGGACATTCCGCTGATCCGCCGATTCGGTTGCGGTTATGTCGGTGGCGCCAAGGCGGCCGGCGCGACCGATGTCATCCAGAACATGACCGGCGACACGCCGGCAGCCTGGAACGATCCGGCGAAGGGCGGCGAAATCGCTAAGACGCAGATCGACCAGGGCGCAGACGTGATCTACGCAGCGGCAGGCGGCACCGGTGTCGGCGTGCTGCAGGCAGCGGCCGACGCCGGCAAGCTCGGCATCGGCGTCGATTCCAACCAGAACGGACTGCAGCCCGGCAAGGTGCTGACCTCCATGGTCAAGCGCGTCGACGTTGCCGTCTACAACACCTTCATGGACGCCAAGAACGACAAGTTCACCGGCGGCATCAACGATCTCGGCCTCAAGGAAGGCGGTGTCGACTACGCCATGGACGACAACAACAAGACGCTTGTCGACGACGCGATGAAGGCGGCGGTCGAAAAGGCCAAGGCCGACATCATCGCCGGTACAATCAAGGTGCACGACTACATGTCGGACAATTCCTGCCCCTATTGATCGCGAGATTGCCGATCTGATCGAAGCCGCCGGGTGAAAACCCGGCGGCTTTGCTTTCTCCGTAGGCTCACCAATGCGGCGGCTTGGTCACCGGTACGTCGGGTGCAGCCTGTTCCTCCAGGGCCAGAAAACGGTCGCTCAGCGCATCGAGCTTGCGCTGCATACGCTCGATCACCTTCCACTGCTCGGCGATCTGGTCGGACAGTTCCTCGATGGTCTTCTCCTGTTCGGCGGCGCGGATTTCCAGCGTCGTCAGCCGGTCGGCGGGCATGGTCATTTGAAATCCTCGATCAGGCGATTGTGCAGGCTGCGGCCACGTTCGAAATTGACAAGCGAGCGGTGATTTGTCGAGAGTGAACGCTGCTCCGGCCGATTGGCACAGACGGGGCGTCATGCTAGGCGTTTTGACCAAGCGATAAAAAAATAAGAGTGGGACAGGCTGCATGGCGCAAGCCGCAATCGAGCTGATCGGCATTGACAAGAGTTTTGGCGCCGTGCGCGCCAACCGCGACATCAATCTGGAGATCGTGCGCGGCACCATCCACGGCATTGTCGGCGAGAACGGCGCCGGCAAGTCGACGCTGATGTCGATCCTCTATGGTTTCTACCAGGCCGACAGCGGCGAGATCCGCGTCGGCGGCCAGCCGGCGTCGATCAAGTCGCCAAACGACGCCATCGCGCTCGGCATCGGCATGGTGCACCAGCATTTCATGCTGGTCGACAATTTCACCGTGCTGGAAAACGTCATTCTCGGCGCCGAAAGCGATGCGCTGCTGAAGAAGAGCATTGCCAAGGCGCGGTCGGAGCTGGAACGGCTCGAGCGCGAATACGGGCTCGAGGTCGATCCCGATGCGATCATCGAGGAGTTGCCGGTCGGCCTGCAGCAGCGTGTCGAAATCCTCAAGGCGCTGTATCGCGGCGCCGAGATCCTGATCCTCGACGAGCCGACAGGCGTCCTCACCCCGGCTGAGGCCGACCATCTGTTCCGCATCCTCAAGCAGCTGAAGGAGCAGGGTAAAACGATCGTGCTGATCACCCACAAGCTGCGCGAGATCATGGCGATCACCGACACGGTCTCGGTC
Organism: Mesorhizobium sp. WSM4807; assembly: GCF_055811615.1. Classification (NCBI taxonomy): domain Bacteria; kingdom Pseudomonadati; phylum Pseudomonadota; class Alphaproteobacteria; order Hyphomicrobiales; family Phyllobacteriaceae; genus Mesorhizobium; species Mesorhizobium sp. WSM4807. The sequence goes on along the minus strand of NZ_JBVVQY010000011.1, from coordinate 35,479 downwards.
ATGCGCCAGGGCACGATGGTGGCGACACGCGAAACCAGGAAGACCACCGTCGAGGAATTGGCCGAGCTGATGGTCGGGCGCCGCGTGCTGCTCAGGGTCGAGAAGGGCGAGGCGGAAGCCGGTGGCGTCAAGCTCGCGGTCAAGAACCTGACGGTGAAGGATTCGCGCGGCGTCACCATGGTCGACGACGTCTCCTTCGATGTGCGCGCCGGCGAGATCGTCGGCATCGCCGGCGTCGCCGGCAACGGACAATCCGAAATGCTCGAGGCGATTTCCGGCATCAGGCGCGCCGTCTCGGGCTCAGTCATGCTCGACGGCAAACCGATCGATCTCACCGGGGCCGCCGATCCCGGCGAACTGCGCGATCGGGGTCTCGCCCATGTGCCGGAAGACCGTCATCATGTCGGGCTGGTGCTGGCCTTCGAGGAAAACGAGAATTCGATCCTCGGCTATCACGACGATCCGCGCTACCTCTGGGGGCCGTTCCTCGACATCGATGCCATCCGCGACGACGCCAGGGACAAGATCACCAAATACGACATCCGCCCGACGGACTGCCGGCTCAAGACCGCGAATTTCTCCGGCGGCAACCAGCAGAAGATCGTGCTGGCGCGGGAAATGGAACAGGATCCGGGTGTGCTGATCGTCGGCCAGCCGACGCGCGGCGTCGACGTCGGCGCCATCGAATTCATCCACAAGCGGCTCATTGCCATGCGCGACCAGGGCAAGGCGGTGCTGGTGGTATCGGTCGAGCTCGACGAGATCCGCTCGCTTTCCGACCGCATCCTGGTGATGTTTGCCGGCCGCATCGTCGGCGAGCGCGGCCCGGAGGCGACCGAAGGCGAGCTTGGACTGCTGATGGCCGGCGTCGAGCACCGGGAGGCGGCGGAATGAGTACGCCTTATGCCAAGCTGCCGGCCTGGGCGGATTACGGGCTGATCCCGGTGATCAATCTCGCCGTTGCCTTCGTCGTCGCCGGCTTCGTCGTGCTACTGGTTGGCGAAAATCCGTTCCGCGCTGCCGCCGTCCTGGTCGAGGGCGCCTTCGGCCGTGGGCAAGGCATTGGGTTCACGCTTTTCTACGCCACCACCTTCATCTTCAGCGGCCTGTCGGTGGCGGTTGCGGCGCATTGCGGCCTGTTCAACATCGGTGGCGAGGGCCAGGGCTATATCGCCGGTCTCGGCATCGGCATCGTCTGCCTGGCCTTCGACAGCGTGCTGCCATGGTGGCTCACCTTCCCGCTGGCGATCATCGCCGCTGCGGCGATGGGGGCGCTGTGGGCGCTGATCCCAGCCTATCTGCAGGCTAAGCGCGGCTCGCACATCGTCATCACCACCATCATGTTCAACTTCATCGCCGCCAGCGTCATGGTCTACGCACTGGTCGGATTCTTGAAGCCGGCCAATTCGATGGCGCCGCAGACACGCACCTTCCTCGAAGGCGCGCAACTGCCGAAGCTCAACTGGGTCATCGAGTTGTTCGGCGCCAAGATCCGCTCGGCGCCGTTCAACATCAGCTTCCTGCTGGCGCTGGCCATGGCCTTTCTGGTCTGGATGCTGATCTGGCGCACCAGGCTCGGTTACGAGATGCGCACCTACGGCCACAGCTCGAAAGCGGCGCGCTATGCCGGCATTTCGGAGACCCGCATCATCATCGTCGCCATGATGATTTCGGGCGCGCTCGCCGGCATGATGGCGCTCAACCCGACGATGGGTGACCAGCACAATGTCGCGCTCGAATTCGTTTCGGGCGCCGGATTCGTCGGCATCGCCGTGGCGCTGATGGGGCGCCTGCACCCGGTCGGCATCGTTCTCGCCGCAATATTATTCGGCATGCTCTACCAGGGCGGCGCCGAGCTCGCCTTCGAGATGCCGGCGATCAGCCGCGACATGATCGTCATCATCCAGGGCCTGGTCATCCTGTTCGCCGGCGCGCTCGAGCACATGTTCCGGCCCTATGTCCAGGCGCTGTTCGCCTCGCTCAGCCCGAGATCTGTCGGCATGGAAGCGATCAAGGGGAAGGGGGCCTGAGATGGATTTGTTCAACGCCGTCATCCAGGTTCTGGACTCGACCATCCGCCTGTCGGTGCCCTTGCTGCTCGCCTGCCTCGCCGGCCTTTATTCGGAGCGGGCCGGCATTTTCGACATCGGGCTCGAGGGCAAGATGCTGGTCGGCGCCTTCGCCGGCGCCTCCGCAGCCTCCGTCTTCCATTCCGCCTATATCGGCCTCGGCATGGCCATTCTCATCTCGGTCGCTTTCGCGCTGGTCCACGGCTTTGCCTCGATCACCCATCGCGGCAACCAGATCGTCTCCGGCGTGGCGATCAATTTCATCGCCGCCGGATCGACGATCATGCTCGGCCAGGCCTGGTTCCAGCAAGGTGGACGTACGCCGGCTCTGGCCTCGGATGAGCGGTTCGGGGCAATCATCTGGCCCGGTGCGGACGCGCTCAGGAGCGTGCCGATCCTCGGCCCGATATATTCGGAACTCATTTCCGGCCATTCCGTGCTGGTCTATGTCGCGTTTCTCGCCGTGCCGTTCACCTGGTGGGTGCTGTTCCGTACCCGCTTCGGCTTGCGCATGCGCGCGGTTGGTGAGAACCCGGCCGCGGTCGACACCGCCGGTATCTCGGTCGCCTGGCTGCGCTACCGGGCGCTGATCTGCACAGGCGTGCTCACTGGCATTGCCGGCGCCTATCTGTCGATGGTGCAGAATGGCGGCTTCGTGAAGGACATGACCGCCGGCAAGGGTTATATCGCGCTGGCCGCGCTGATCTTCGCCAAGTGGAAGCCGGTCAACGCCATGTTCGCCTGCCTGTTGTTCGGCTTCCTCGACGCGCTGTCGATCCGCCTGCAGGGCACGCCGCTGCCGCTGATCGGCAAGGTGCCGGTACAGCTCATGCAGGCGCTGCCCTATATCCTCACCGTCATCCTGCTCGCCGGCTTCATCGGCAAGGCTATCCCGCCGCGCGCCGGCGGCGTGCCCTATGTCAAGGAACGCTGAGCATGGTCCCGAAAAGTGGATGCCGGTTTTCGGATCGGGCCATGCGAAAAGGAAAATATGAGCATGATCCCGAAAAGTGGAAGCCGGTTTTCGGACAAGATCATGCGAGGGAAAAACAATGTCGCATGATCTGTTCGAAGCGGCCAAGGCCGCCATGGCCAAGGCCTATGCGCCCTATTCGAAGTTTCCTGTCGGGGCGGCACTGCGCACCGAGGACGGCCGCGTCTTTGCCGGGGCCAACATCGAGGTCGCTTCCTATCCGGAAGGCTGGTGCGCCGAAACCACCGCGCTCGGCCACTACATCATGGGCGGCGGCGGCCGGATCACGGAGATCGCGGTGATCGCCAAGCGCATGGCGAAATGCTCGCCGTGCGGCGGCTGCCGGCAGCGGCTGGCCGAATTCTGCAGGCCGGAAACCAAACTCTATCTCTGTGACAATGGCGGCGTGGTCGAGACCGTGACCATGGGCGAGATGCTGCCCTACGGCTTCCAGGGCGACATGTTGAAATGAAGAGCTTGGTTGAAATGAAGAGTTGGCCGAAATGAAGGAAGCGCTTGATCGTCTCGTCGAAAGGCTGGACGGGCTGGCGCCCGCCACCGCGCTGGTGCTGGGTTCGGGTCTTGGCGGGCTTGTCGACCAGGTCGAGGACGCTGTCCGGATTCCCTATGCCGAATTGCCGGGTTTTCCCAGAAGCGGCGTCACAGGCCATGCCGGCGAGGTGGTGGCGGGACGTTTTGCCGGCGCGCCAGTGCTGATGCTGTCCGGCCGCGCGCATTATTACGAGCATGGCAACGCGGCTGCGATGCGGCCGGCGCTGGAGGTGCTCGCCGGCCTCGGCATCTCGCAACTGATCCTCACCAATGCCGCCGGCTCGGTCGATCCGGGCATGGGGCCGGGCTCGGTAATGCTGATCACCGACCACATCAATTTCTCCGGCTCCAATCCGCTGATCGGCGAGCCGAGCGACCGCCGCTTCGTCGGCCTGACCGAAGCCTATGACGCCGGCCTTCGCGCGGCGATCGAGACGGCCGCGATGGCGACGGACACCGCGCTCCACAAGGGCGTCTATATGTGGTTTTCCGGGCCGTGCTTCGAGACCCCCGCCGAGATCCGCATGGCGCGCGTCATGGGCGCCAATGCCGTCGGCATGTCGACCGTGCCGGAGGTCATTCTCGCCCGTTTCCTAGGCCTGCGCGTCGCCGCCTGCTCGGTCATCACCAACCTTGCCGCAGGGATGACCGGGGCGGAGCTTTCGCACCAGGAGACCAAGGACATGGCGCCGGTCGGCGGCGCGCGGCTGGCGACGATCCTCCAGCGTATGTTCCAGGACGGCTTGCCGGAGCGTAAGGTCCCGGCCTGATGCTTCCCCAGGAAATCATCCGCAGCAAGCGCGACGGCCACAAGCTGTCGACGCAGGAGATTGCCAGCTTCATCGAAGGCGTGACCGCCGGCACCGTCTCGGACGGGCAGGTCGGGGCGTTCGCCATGGCGGTGTTCTTCAACGGCATGAGCCGCGACGAGGCGGTGGCGCTGACGCTGGCCATGCGCGATTCCGGCGACGTGCTCGATTGGTCGGACCTGCCGGGCCCGGTCACCGATAAGCATTCGACAGGCGGCGTCGGCGACAATGTCTCGCTGATGGTGGCGCCGATCGTCGCCGCCTGCGGCGCCTATGTGCCGATGATTTCCGGCCGCGGCCTCGGCCATACCGGCGGCACGCTGGACAAGATGGATGCCATATCAGGCTATGTCAGCCAGCCGGATGTTGCGGGCTTCCGCAAGGCGGTGGTCGAAGCCGGCTGCGCCATCATCGGCCAGACCGCCGATCTCGCGCCCGCCGATCGCAGGCTCTATGCAATCCGCGACGTGACGGGAACCGTCGAATCGGTGCCGCTGATCACCGCCTCGATCCTGTCGAAGAAGCTGGCCGCCGGCCTGCAGTCGCTGGTGCTCGACGTAAAGGTCGGCAACGGCGCCTTCATGGAAAAGTCGCGCGACGCAACGACACTGGCGAACAGCCTGGTCGAAGTCGCCAATGGCGCCGGCCTGAAGACCTCGGCACTGGTCACCGGGATGAACGAGCCGTTGGCGTCGGCAGCCGGCAACGCGGTCGAGGTGCGCAATGCCGTCGATTTCCTCACCGGCCGCTTCCGCGACCGGCGACTGGAGGATGTGACGCTGGCACTGGCCGCAGACATGCTGCAGTCGGCCGGGCTGGTGTCGTCCAACCAGGACGGCATGCGGCGCGCCGCCGAGACGCTTGCCGGCGGCGGTGCCGCCGCCGTCTTCGCGCGCATGGTGGCGGCGCTCGGCGGTCCGGCCGACTTCGTCGAGAACCCGGAAAAATACCTGCCGAAGGCGGCGACGGAGTTCGCGGTCAAGGCGACCGAAAACGGCTTCGTCACCGGCATCGCCACCCGCGACATCGGGCTCGCCGTCGTCGGGCTTGGCGGCGGGCGCATACGGCCGGACGACAGGATCGACTATGCGGTCGGCATCACCAGGCTGTTGCCGGTCGGCGCGGAGGTGCGCGCCGGTGAGGCGCTGGCGCTGGTCCATGCCCGCAATGCGGGGGATGCCGAAGCGGCCGCCGCCGCCGTGCTTTCGGCCTATGCGATCGGCGCTTCGAAGCCGCCTGCGGAAAAAACCGTCATCCGGCGGATCCTGCCGCGCGGTTGATCACTGGACGAGCAGCAGCGCGCCGTTTTCGACCTGGTACTTTTCAAGCCGCTGGAGAAAACTCAGGCCGATCAAATTGGTGCGCAGCGCCTTGTCGTCGAGCACCACCGCCTGAACGCCGTCCACTGTGATCTTGCCGATCTGCAGCCGATCGACGGTCACCAGGGCAGCTTTGATCGCGCCGTTGGCGGTGTTGACCTGGTGTTTGAAGTCCAACGCGTTCAGCGAAATGCCGATCCTGCGTGCCGTCGAACTGTTGATGGCGACGAGCGTTGCGCCGGTGTCGATCATGCCGTCGACCGTTCGACCGTTGAGCTTGAACGCCGACGTGAAATGCCCGCGCGCGTCGGCGGTGACCACGACCTTGCGGCCGAGCGGCTGCGGCGTCGCCGGCCTGTCGGGAACCGCAGCCAGGTTCAGGTCCGTTTGCGTTTCGACCTCCGGCCTGGCCCCGACCGCCGATTTCAGCAGGCCTTCGAACATCTGCGGATTCGACTGATAGAGCATCGGGAACGACGCCGATGTTACGGCGAACACGCCAAGGATGAGAAGATTGCGCAGCATGGACCGGCCTTCGTGAAGGCCCATGCTTATAGCCACATGGTGTTTGCGGCTTTAACAGATGCGGAAAGCGGCCGTTTGCGTAAACGATCGGTAAACGAGTGGCACGGTCATTTGGTCCCGTACAGACGATCGCCGGCGTCGCCGAGACCGGGCATGATGTAGCCCTTCTCGTTAAGCTGCCGGTCGATGGAAGCGGTGAAGACCGGGACATCGGGATGCGCCTTGGTGAAGCGCTCGAGGCCCTCTGGCGCCGCCAGCAGACAGAGGAAGCGGATGTTGGTGGCGCCGCGCCCTTTCAGCTTGTCGATCGCCGCGATCGCCGAGTTGGCGGTCGCCAGCATCGGGTCGACGACAATCACCAGCCGGTCGGCGAGATCGCTCGGCGCCTTGAAGAAATACTCGACCGCTTCCAGCGTCTCATGATCGCGGTAGAGACCGATATGGGCGACGCGCGCCGCCGGCACCAGGTCGAGCAGGCCTTCGAGCAAGCCGTTGCCGGCGCGCAGCACCGAGGCGAAGACCAGCTTCTTGCCCTCCAGTGTCGGCGCTTCCATCGTCTCGATCGGCGTTTCGATCGTCGTCGTCGTCAGCTCGAGGTTGCGGGTGACCTCGTAGCCGAGCAGCAGCGAGATCTCGCGCAGCAGCCGCCGGAAGCCGGCCGTCGAGGTTTCCTTCTTGCGCATGATGGTCAGCTTGTGCTGGACAAGCGGGTGGTCGACGACGGTGACGCCCTGCATGGTGTTCTCCTAGCTGCGCAGTTAGTGAATGGTGAATAGTGAATAGTGAATAGGTTTGCGAGTCCTTGGTTCAGCGGAAAAACTCGCGGTTGACGGACCGAAGCGCCGGGTGAACCATTCACCATTCACCATTCACCATTCACCTGCCCTTGACGTCGAGCCGGCCCAGCAGCATTGCCTTGGTCTTCCTGTCGACGAAGGCGGCCTCGATGGCGGTTCTGGTGACGGCGGCGAGCGCCTTGTCGTTGATGGAAAAATGCTCGGCGGCAATGTCGTATTCGCGCTTCAGCGACGTCCAGAAATAGGGCGGATCGTCGGAGTTTAGCGTCACCTTGCAGCCTGCCGCCTGCAGTGCCGGAAAAGGGTGATCGGCGAAACTGTCGAAGACCTTCAGCGCGATATTGGAGCTGGGACAGCATTCGAGCACGACGCCTTCGTCGGCGATGCGCCGGACAAGGTCGGGGTTCTCGATGGCGCGCACGCCATGGCCGATGCGGGAGGGGCGGATGTGATCGAGTGCGGCCTTGACACTCTCCCAGCCCATCAGTTCGCCGGCATGGACGGTGATGCCGAGGCCGGCCTCGCGCGCGATTTCGAAAGCCCTGACATAATCCTCCAGGTCGCCCATCCGCTCGTCGCCGGCGACGCCGAAGCCGGTGACCAGCGGATGCCCGCAGCGGGCGGCGAAGCGCGCCGCCTGCTCGATCGATTCGACGCCGGCGTTGCGCACGCCGGTGACGATCATGCGGCCCTCGATGCCGGTCTTGGCCTTGGCGCGCGCCATGCCTTCGCCGAGCGCGTCCGTATAGGCCTTGGCCGACAGGCCGGCCTTGCCGGCGTGGTCCGGCGAGGTGAAGATCTCGGAATAGATGGCGCCGTCGCGGGCGAGGCTGGTCAGGTAATGATCGGCCAGCCGCGCATAGTCCTCTTCCGTGCGGAACAGGTCGGAGGAGAAGTCATAGGCGGCGAGGAAGGAGGTGAAATCGTGCCAGACGAAAGAGCCGTCCTGAATGTAGGGCGAGGTGTCCTTGCCGTATTTCTGCGCCTGGCGGACGACGAGTTCGGGCGCCGCTGCCCCTTCGATATGGCAGTGCAGTTCCGCTTTCAAAGGCATGCAGTCATCCCGTCAGGTCAGTCCAGGTCGCGCACCCATAAGCATGATTCCACGACCGGGAAGCGCGGCCGAACACCGCGCCTTAAACAATAGCGTCGGCATCATCGATCGGCTATGGTCCCGCCGGTTTTATGGCGGATCAAAAATAATGTCGGTAGAGAGAACCACGGCCGTTGGCGGCATGGAAACCTCCTATGGTTTCAAGCGGGTAGGGGCAGGCGAGAAGCAGTCCCTGGTCAATGACGTTTTCCACAAGGTGGCGAACCGCTACGATCTGATGAACGACCTGATGTCGGCCGGGCTGCACCGGCTGTGGAAGGACGCCATGGTCACATGGCTCAATCCACCGAAACGACCGGGCTGGAGCGTTCTCGACGTTGCCGGCGGCACCGGCGACATCGCCTTCCGCATCGTCGAGGCGAGCGGCAGGAACGCCCATGCCACGGTTCTCGACATCAACGGCTCGATGCTCGCGGTCGGCCGCGACCGGGCCGAAAAAAAGGGCCTGACGGCAATTACCGATTTCGTGGAAGCCAATGCTGAGGAGCTGCCTTTCACTGAGGCCACATTCGATGCCTATACGATCGCTTTCGGCATTCGCAACGTGCCGCGCATCGATGTGGCGCTTGCCGAAGCCTATCGCGTGCTGAAACCCGGCGGGCGCTTCCTCTGCCTCGAATTTTCCGAGGTTGACATGCCGCTGCTCGACAAGGTCTATGAGGCGTGGTCGTTCAATGCCATCCCCAGGATCGGCAAGGCAGTGACCGGCGACGGCGAGCCCTATTCCTACTTGGTCGAATCGATCCGCAAATTTCCCAATCAGCAGAATTTTGCGGCGATGATTTCCCGCGCCGGTTTCGAGCGCGCTTCCTTTCGCAATTATTCCGGCGGCATAGCTGCGCTTCATTCGGGCTGGAAGCTTTGAGGCGAGCGCAGTCATGAGCAGTGTCGGCGCTGGTTTCAGGCTCGTGCGGGCCGGCTGGGTGCTGGTCCGCGAAGGCGTCGTCGCGGCGCTGCCGGGCGACGAGCTCTTCGGTCTGCCGAAACTCGGCTGGCGGATGGCGCGGCTGTTCACCCGCCGCCGCGCGCTTGCCTATGAGCGTGGCGACCGGCTGGCCAAGGCCGTCGTCCGGCTCGGCCCATCCTATGTCAAGCTCGGCCAGTTCCTGGCGACCCGGCCCGATGTCGTCGGCAACGACATAGCGCTCGATCTCGCCATGCTGCAGGACAAGATGCAGACCTTTCCGCAGGCCGACGCCATTGCGGCGATAGAAGCTTCGCTCGGGCGCAAGGTCGGCGAACTCTACGCCAGTTTCGGCGAGGCCGTTGCCGCGGCTTCGATCGCTCAGGTCCATTTCGCGGAAACCCTGGAGAACGGCGTCGGTTCGCGGGTGGCGGTGAAGGTCATCCGGCCGGGCGTGCGCCGCCGCTTCTTTCGCGATCTCGAAAGCTATTTTCTCGCTGCCCGTCTCCAGGAAAAATACATCCCGTCGTCGCGCCGGCTGCGGCCGGTCGAAGTGACCGAGACGCTGGCGCAGACCACCAAGATCGAAATGGATCTGAGGCTCGAGGCGGCAGCGCTTTCGGAGCTCGGAGAGAACACCAAGGATGATCCCGGCTTTCGCGTGCCGACAGTCGATTGGGAACGCACTGGTCGCGATGTGCTGACCATGGAATGGGTCGACGGCATCAAGCTGAACGACATTGCCGGCCTCGCTGCCGCCGGCCACGATCTGAAGGCGATCGCCGCCAATCTGGTCCAGTCGTTCCTGCGCCATACGCTGCGTGACGGTTTTTTCCACGCCGACATGCATCCGGGAAACCTGTTCGTCGAGCCCAATGGCACCATCGTCGCTGTCGATCTCGGCATAGCCGGCCGGCTCGGCAAGAAGGAGCGCCGTTTTCTCGCCGAAATCCTCTACGGCTTCATCACCCGTGACTATCTGCGCGTCGCCGAAGTGCATTTCGAGGCCGGCTACGTGCCGCGCCGGCATAATGTCGCTGCGTTCGCCCAGGCGATCCGGGCGATCGGCGAGCCGATCCACGGCCAGCCGGCCGAGACCATCTCGATGGCCAAGCTCTTGGCGCTCCTGTTCGAGGTGACTGACCTCTTCGATATGGCGACGCGCTCCGAACTGGTGCTGCTGCAGAAGACCATGGTGGTGGTCGAAGGCGTCGCCCGCACGCTCGACCCGGCCTTCAACATGTGGAAGACGTCCGAACCGGTGGTCGGAGGCTGGATATCAGGCAATCTCGGCCCGCGTGCTCTGCTGGCCGACGCACGCGACGGCACCAACGCACTGCTGGCACTGGCCCGCCAGGCGCCGGACCTCGCCGCCCGCACCGAGCGGCTGTCGCGCGAGATCGATCTGATGGCCGAACACGGGCTGCGTTTCGATGAAAGGACGGCGCACGCCATCGGCAAGGCCGAGGCCCGCTATAGCAGATCCGGCCGGCTGGCTCTGTGGGTGATCGCGCTGACGCTGGTCTTTATCGCGTGGCGGATTTTCTAGCCGGCTTGCCCTGAATTGATTGCATTGCTATCATTGCATTCAACGTTATCAGCAAAAATGCGATCATATGGCCAGCATCACCATTCGCAACCTTGATGACGAGGTCAAGGACCTGCTGCGCCGATTGGCGGCAGAGAATGACCGGTCGATGGAAGAACAAGCGCGGGTTATGATCCGGGCGGCGGTCGAAGGGCAGCTCGGTCCGGTCGGCCGCATCGACCAGATCGAGAAAACCCTCCGCGAATTGACAGGCTCGCACGGTCCGGCAGCGCCAGTTGCCGCCGTGTCCAGCCAGATCCCGCGAGGCACCCTCTCCGGCAAGCGAATCCTGCTGATCATCGGCGGCGGCATTGCCGCCTACAAGGCGCTCGACCTGATCCGCCGGCTGCGTGAGCGCGATGCCGTCGTGCGCGTGGTGATGACCGCTGCGGCGCAGGAATTCGTCACCACGCTGTCAGCCGGAGCGCTGTCGGCCGACCACGTCTTCACCGATTTGTTCGACCGCAATGACGAGCACGATGTCGGCCACATCCGCCTGTCGCGCGAGGCCGACCTTGTCGTCGTGGCGCCGGCCACCGCCGACCTGATGGCGAAGCTTGCCAACGGCCATGCCAACGACCTCGGCTCGACCGTGCTTATCGCCACCGACAAGCCGGTTTTGATGGCGCCCGCCATGAACCCGAAAATGTGGTCGCATCCGGCGACCCGGCGCAACCGCGCGACGTTGCAGAAGGATGGCGTCGCATTCGTCGGCCCGGCAAAGGGTGAGATGGCCGAGAGCAATGAGGCGGGCGAAGGCCGTATGGCCGAGCCGCTGGAAATCGTTGCCGCGATCGGGGCGCTGCTCGATGTCAGGCCGAAGCCGCTGGCAGGCAGGAAGATCATCGTCACCTCTGGGCCGACGCATGAGCCGATCGACCCGGTGCGCTACATCGCCAACCGTTCTTCCGGCAAACAGGGCCATGCCATCGCGGCGGCGCTGGCAAGGCTGGGCGCCGATGTGCGCCTCGTCTCCGGTCCGGTTGGCATTGCCGATCCCGCTGGTGTCACCACGCAGCATGTCGAAACCGCGAACGATATGAAGGACGCGGTCGAACAGCTTTTGCCGGCGGACGCGGCCGTATTCGTCGCTGCGGTTGCCGACTGGCGCAGCGAGACTTCGGCCGACGAGAAGATCAAGAAGGTGGCGGGCGAGGGGCCGCCGGCGCTGCAGATGGTCGAAAACCCTGACATTCTTGCCGGTGTCGGTCATCACAGGAAGCGGCCCGGCCTGGTCGTCGGCTTCGCCGCCGAGACGCAGGATCTCGTCAGGAACGCCGAGGCCAAGCTCAGGAAAAAGGGCGCCGATTTCATCGTCGCAAACGACGTGTCCCACGAAAGTGGGGTGATGGGCGGCGACCGCAACAAGGTGCGGATCGTCTCGAAGGCCGGTGTCGACGAATGGCCCGAGATGAGCAAGGACGAGGTGGCGACGCGGCTCGCCGCACTGATAGCGGAGCGGCTGAAGACGATCGTCGTCTAGTCAATCTCCCCCTTGTGGGGGAGATGCCAAGTGGTGGCAAAGAGGGCAGGCCAGAGGGGGGCGCTGTCCCGCCGACGTTTCGAAAGATCGTGTCTCGCAGCGGCGCTCGAAATAACAGGATCCCAGGAATCTGCGCTGTCTCGTATGGGTTGGTTAAGCCCACGTTTGGCGATCCTTCGCGCCCCCCTCTGCCCTGCCGGGCATCTCCCCCACAAGGGGGGAGATTGGCAGCTCCGCCGGCCGTGGGGCTGCCGGCCCCGAGATCCTCAGCGCTGCAAGGCATCCCAGAATCCCGAGCGGCACGAAGGCGAGAAACAGCCAGGTGGCGACGTTCGCCGCCGCCTCACGGTTGAGGCCTTCGGAAAAACCGCTGGCGTTGGCGACGATGCCGGTCAACGCGGCACCGACCGCATAGCCGATGCGCTGCATCGTCGGCACGGCGGCGGAGGCGATGGTCTGCTCGCCGTCCCTAGCCGATGCCACGATCACGCGTGTAACGAAGGGCCAGGCAATGCCGAAGCCGCCGCCTTGCAGCAAAGCGCAAAACAGGATCAGCGGAATCGAACCTGCCGGTACGGCGTAGGCGAAACCGGCGATGCCGGCCGCGATCATCAGTGCGCCGCCGGTGATGACCAGCCTCTCGCGTTCCGGCGGCGCATTGGCGACGAGGATCGACAGGATCGACCAGGCGATCGATTCGGCGGCGATGATATAGCCGGTGGTCGGGATCGGAATGCCATGCAGGCTGGTCAGAAGCAGCGGCCCGTAGACGGCGAAGGAACAGGTCGCCACCGAAAAGGCGGCGACCATCGTCATGCCTGCACCGACCGGCGAGCGCCATGAGAACAGCCGCGACGGGAACAGCCGCGAGCCCGGCTTCAGCGCGTCGATGCGGATGAACAGCGCAAGCCCGATCAGGCCGAGCGTAAGCAGCAGGGACGAGCGCAGCAGGGCAATATCGACACCAGCCGTGGCGATTAGCACGACGCTGACGGCAAGGCAGCCGAGCGCGGCAAAGGGGAAGGGCGGCGCCGTTCCAGTGATCGCCTGCGGCCGGGTTGCCTCAGGCGTGTCGAGCACGATGAAGCTCGCCAGCGCCATGGCGGTGCCGCCGAGCGTGAAGATGCCGAAAGCCCAGCGCCAGGAGAGCAGCTCGGTCATCAACGCACCGAGCACCGGCCCGCTGAAGGCGGCGACGCCCCAGATCGCCGACATGACGCCGAAAAGCTGCGGCCAGATGGCGCGTGGAAACAGCCGCTCGACCGAGACGAAGGCCAGCGACACCAGCGCGCCGCCGCCAAGCCCCTCGATCAGGCGGCCGGCCAGGAACAGCGGCATGGAGGGCGCGATGGCGCAGACAAGGGCACCGGCGGCATAGAGCAGGGCAGCGACCACCATATTGGTGCGCAGCGCGACATAGCTCACCAGCCGTCCGGCGGCAGCGCCTGCGATGATGGCGCCGAGCTCGTAGATCGCCAGCGACCAGCCGACCAGCTGAACGCCGGCGAGTTCGCCGACCATGGCCGGCATCACCGTTGCCACCATGGTTTCGTTGGTGGCGTGCAGCAGGATGCCGAGGCTGATGAAGCAGAAGCGCGCCAGATCGCCGCTCGCCCACAGCGCGCGCCAATCGACCCTGTTTGTGCTGGTTTCGGTCACCCTGCCCTCCCAAACTTTCTTATACGCCGATTCAAAAAATGGTGGAGCGCTCTTCGTCTCCAAATGGGCACGCGGCGCTTCGGGGACGGGTTGTAGAACCTCAACCGCAGTTGAGCTCAAGCGGTTTTTTGCGGGTGCGCTGAGATGCTGGCGGCAAGTCAGAGTGATCGAAGATTGGCGATCATGGCGTCAGCGATGATCATCCTTGGCACGCGGTTCCCAAAAATCATGCGGCGCGGAACAGTCCGATCCTGTTCCGCGCCGCAGGCAGAGCTACGCTAATTCCGCTTATTTGAACGAGTGGATGAGCTCCAGTGAGGTGACGGCGACTGCCAGGTTGACGCCGGTCTGCGCCTGTACGTTGAGAGGCTGCAGCGAGAAGGCGCTGTTCAGTCCGCCGACCAGAAGGTTGGCGCCGCCGCCGGTCACCAGGCTGGCCTCGGCGTTGACGCCATAATAGCTGCCGGCAAGATCGCCGGAATTACGATCGCGGGTGGCCGCCAGAACTGCCCATATCAATTCGCCCTGGTACGTCTTGCCGACGTCGACGCCGAGCTTGGAAATGACCCCGGTATAGGCTTCGGGGGGACCGCCATGATGAGGGCGAAAGGTGCAGGCCACGCCTTTGTTGGATGTGACGATGTAGCCGGTGCCGCCGTCGATGGTGCAGTCGAGCACGCCAAGCTCCAGCCTGCCCGCGCTGGCAGGGGCAGCAAGCACCGTGGCGGCGAGGGCGGCGGCACAGGCGAGTTTCTTGATCATGGGAGGGGTCCTTTTCGCGAATTGCCTTGAACAACGGCTGAACACCCCGAGCGTTCCGCCGAAAACTTGGCGCGATCAAGGCGAGCGTCAATGCACAGTCATTGAAGGTTTCGAAGCCATGCCAAACGGCAGGCCTGCCATATCAGGCCGAAACGCCGCCGTCGGTCAGCCGGTGCTGGTACGCGCCAGGCCGTCCCTGGCCGGCTGGTAGGTGGGGTTGAGGCGCACTGCCTCGCGGTAGGATTTTGCCGCCTTGGCCTTGTCGCCGCGCCGCTCGTAGATCAGCGCCTGGTTGGACCAGGCCTCGGCATTCTTGCCGTCGAGCTTGATCGCCATGTTGATGTCGGCGAAGGCATTGTCCTCATCGTTCATGGCGAGGTAGGAGAGGCCGCGGCCATTGTAGGGTTCGGCGGCGTCCGGCGCCAGCGAGATGGCGGTCGAGAAATCCTCGATGGCGAAAGCGTGCTGGCCCTGGCTCTGATAGATCAGGCCGCGATTGTGATAGGCACGCGCATCTGTCGTGTCGAGCTGGATCGCCTTCTGGAAATCGTTGAACGCTTCCTGGATGCGGCCGGCTTTGCGGTAAAGGTTGCCGCGGCCGATGTAGGCCGCGTCATAGTCGGGATTGATCTGGATCGAGCGGTTGTAGTCGGCAAGCGCGGCCGCCTGGTCGCCGAGGAAGCGATGGATGAGCGCGCGGTTCGAATAGGCCTGGTAGAAATTCGAATTGAGCTGGATGGCGGTGTCGAAATCCTTGAGCGCCGCCTGATACTGGCCGCCGCGGCCATAGGCCGAGCCGCGCACATTGTAGCCTTCGGGATCCTGGGGACTGCGCTGGATAACGGCCGACAGCGAGGAGATGTTCTCGGCCGACCCTTGTGCCTTGTCGATGTTGGTGAATTCGCCGGTCGGGGCTGTCTGGCAGCTGGCGAGCGCCAAGCCGGAAAGCAGGGCTGCCGTCAGGGCGAAGCCGCGCATTGCGGTTCTGCGCTCCACGCTAGTTGCATTCATGTCTGCTCTGTCCTCACTGCCCGCCGCGCCGTCAGGTCTGTTCCCTCTCCGAACCGGCCCTCTGCGAACTGGTCGAATTCAACAAAAAGGTGGCGGCGATTACGCATCGCGCCACCCTGGGTATCCTTCGAAAAGGACGAAAAATTGGCGTCAGAACCGCGGCGGACGCGGAGCACCGGCACCAGCAGCACCAGCCGCCACCGGGCGCGGCGTCATCGGCAGCAGGCCTTCGCGCTGGGCGCGCTTGCGGGCCAGCTTGCGGGCGCGGCGAACGGCTTCCGCCTTTTCGCGGGCGCGCTTCTCGGAAGGCTTCTCATAATGTCCGCGCATCTTCATTTCGCGGAAGATGCCTTCGCGCTGCATCTTTTTCTTGAGCGCGCGAAGCGCCTGATCAACATTGTTGTCGCGGACGAGTACCTGCACGGGCAATCCTGTCTTTCGGGTTTGTTAACAACAGGCAAGCGGCCATAGTCGCTTGCCTCCGCGGCGTTCTACACCACGAATTGTGGCGGCTGATAGCAGAATCATGCCGCTCTGTCCACTGCCGAAACGAAAAACCCGCCTCGGCGGCGGGTCGTCGGCGCAAATCAGCACGATGCGGAAATCAATAGCATAACTGCCGTCACAAAGCAAGGAATTACCACCTCTGGTAGTAGATTTGCCTTCTCGGGCGGGCTCTCCGCGCCGATGACCGTTCGTTGGCGTTTTCTCCGCCACCGATAAATTCCTGCTGCAACAATCCGGCAAAAACGGCCCGCCCGGCTCGATCAACGAAGGAACCAACCTCGTTCCCCAATGGTTGTTGCGGCGAAACAAGCACAGGGGAAAACCGATGTCAGGCACCCGTGAATGGCTCGTCCAATGGCTCAAGGACGCGCATGCGATGGAGGAGCAGGCCGAAACCATGCTGAACGGACTGCTGAGCCGGCTGGAGAATTATCCCGAGCTCAGCGAGCGCATCAGGCTGCACCTTGATGAGACGAAGGGACACGCCGCGCGCCTCAGAACCTGCCTCGAAAGACTGGGCGAAGATGCATCCGCGCTGAAGGACGCCGGCGGCAAGCTGCTGGCGATGGCGCAGTCCCTAAGCGGCGTCTTCGCCGGCGACGAGGTGATGAAAGGCTCACTCGCGAGCTACACCTTCGAGCATATGGAGATCGCCTCCTACACGATCCTCATCGCAACCGCCGAATCCCTCGGCGAAACAGAGATCGCCCGGGCCTGCGAACAAAATCTGCGTGAAGAGGAGGCGATGGCCGAGTGGCTGAAAAACAAGCTGCCCGCGACTACGCAGCAGTTCCTGGCTCGCTCGGCGTCGGACAGCGACAATGCCAAACGATGAGGACAACAGGCCTGCGGGCAATGTGAAACGACCTTCGGTGTGGCGGGCCTACAGCTACGCCTGGATCACGCTCGGCTTCTTCATTATCTCGCTTGTCGGCCACTGGGTTTTCGGCTGGTTCGCCTATCTCGACGAGCAGCGAGCGCTTGGCCAACCGCCCGAGTTCGGCGGCTATCTGATCGAGATGAGCCGCGACACGCTCGAGAACTGGCAGTCGGAATTCCTGCAGCTGCTCTGGCAGGTCGGTGGCCTGGCGTTCCTGCTCTTCGTCGGATCGCCGCAATCGAAGGAGAGTACCGACCGGATGGAGGCCAAGATCGACGCGCTTCTCAGGCTTGTCGATCCAGAGAAGGGCAAGGAGGCGATTCGGGAGCTGGACCTGCAGTACGACGGCCGCCACACCGACGAGCCGCATTCTCACCGGAACTAGGGCTGGAAACGTGGCCTGGAGCCGATCGTCGACCCGGGCCGTTTTATGGTCAGCATTCGCAACAGAGCAAGCGGACAGGCGCTTCCTCTATGCCGTGGCCAAATGAAGCCGCTCGAAATCCTCGAAGAACTCGCCATAGTCGCAGGTTATCTCCTCGCCCGCCGCTATGTCGCGGATCGCGGTTGCCCCGCCATGCCGAGAAAAATCCGTGTTCGGCCTTTCGGAATGGTTCATGAATCGGCCGTTGTCGACTTCATAGACCATGAATCCGGGCCGGTCCGGGCTTGGATAGGCATATCTGTCGAGTAATTCCCTGAGGTGCGGCGGCGCCGTCTTATATTTTTCCATCGGGATCAGCCGGTCGAAATCCGGATCGAGCCGCCAGATCGACGCTCCCTTCCTGATCGGCTCGGCGGCGAACACGCCGACGCCCTCGATTGCGCTCGCGGCGATGTAGGTCCTGATCAGCAGCATGTTTTAGGCCCGTCTTCGAACAAAAGTGTCCGAAGAAATCGCCAAATCGCGCTGGAAAGCAAGACCGCTTTTGCGACATTGCGGCTCGCTCGTCCACGCGGGAAACGCCTCACGTCCGGCTGATCGAGACACCGCCATCGGCAAACAGCGCCGCGCCGGTGGTGAAGCTCGATGCATCCGACGCCAGGTAGAGCGCCGAGCGGGCGATCTCTTCAGGCTCGGCAACGCGCTTCAAGGCATGCAGGTTTTCGATGAAGGCTCGCGATTCAGGTGTCTTGAACGTTGCCGAAGGCGTGTCGGTGCCGCCCGGCAGCAGTGCGTTGACCCGCACGCCTTTGGCGCCATATTCGGCGGCAAGCACCTGCGTCAATCCGATCAGCCCGGCCTTGCTTGCGGCATAGCTGGTCATGCCGGGCATGCCGACGGTATGGCCGACGAAGGTAGAGGTGAAGATCAGCGATCCGCCGCCGCGGTCGACCATCGCCGGCACCTGATATTTCGCGCCGAGAAAGGCGCTGGTCAGGTTGGTGTCGAGCGTCTCTCGCCAGGCCTCCAGCGACAACTCCGAAATCGAACTCATCTTGCCGACCGAGCCGGCGTTGTTGAAGGCGATATCCAGCCCGCCGAATTTCTCGACCGCCAGCTCGACAAGGGCTTTGGCATAGGCTTCATCGCGAACGTCGCCGGCAAGCGCAATGGCGGTGCCGTCGGCCTCCTCGATTTCTGCGACGAGCGCGTCCAGCTCTGCCTGGCGACGGGCCGCGACGACCAGCTTGGCGCCGTCCTCGGCAAAGAGTTTTGCCGTGGCGCGGCCGATGCCGGAACTGGCGCCGGTGATGATGGCAACTTTGTTGGCGAGTGCGAGCATTTTTGCATCCTTTTTTCGCGCCAGCTTTGCCGGCAATTGGATGCTTGGTCGCAGATCGAGGCAAAGCGAGCCACCCGATACCTGCGAAGGCGTCCGGAGGCGTCGTTCGGTTCGTTGCTTCGACAGGTCTTTTTGGCCGTGGCGCAAAACGGCAAGCGCCGTCGCAAACAGCGCAAGGGTGGCAGCGCGGTTTCGCTAGTGATACACCTCGCGCGCCGGGGCTCGATTGGATGCCCGGCCGCTATCTGCGAGGCTGGAACGTTGAAGAAATATTCGGTATTCGCCATCGCCCGCGAGGCCATGCGCGGCCACAAGGGCTGGGAGGAACAGTGGTCCTCGCCGGAGCCGAAGAAGGAGTACGACGTCATCATCGTCGGCGCCGGCGGCCATGGCCTGGCCACCGCCTACTACCTGGCAACGGTGCATGGCGTCACCAATGTCGCGGTGCTGGAAAAGGGTTGGCTCGGCGGTGGCAACACCGGCCGCAACACCACCATCATCCGCTCCAACTACCTCTATGACGAGAGCGCTGGAATTTACGACCATGCGCTGAAGCTGTGGGACGGGCTCAGCCAGGAGCTCAACTACAACGTCATGTATTCGCCGCGCGGCGTCATGATGCTGGCGCACAATGTGCACGACATCCAGGTTTTGAAACGCCACGTCCATGCCAACCGGCTGAACGGCATCGACAATGAATGGCTGACGCCGGAAGCCGCCAGGGAGTTCTGCCCGCCGCTCAACATTTCGCGCGATGCCCGCTATCCGGTGATGGGCGCCACCCTGCAGCGTCGCGGCGGCACCGCGCGGCACGATGCGGTAGCCTGGGGCTATGCGCGCGGCGCCTCGGCGCGCGGCGTCCACATCATCCAGAATTGCGAAGTCACCGGCGTCAAGCGGGCGCCGAATGGCGCGGTCACCGGCGTCGAGACGACGCGCGGCTTCATCGGCGCCAAGAAGGTCGGCGTCGTTGCCGCCGGGCATTCGTCCGTCATCATGAACATGGCCGGCGTGCGCATGCCGCTGGAAAGCTATCCGCTGCAGGCGCTGGTGTCGGAGCCGGTCAAGCCGGTCTTCCCCTGCGTGGTGATGTCGAACACGGTGCACGCCTATATCTCGCAGTCCGACAAGGGCGAACTGGTCATCGGCGCCGGCACCGACCAATATATCTCCTATTCGCAGACCGGCGGCCTGCACATCCTCCAGCACACGCTCGACGCCATCTGCGAGATGTTCCCGATGTTCACGCGCATGAAGATGCTACGCTCGTGGGGCGGCATCGTCGACGTGACGCCCGACCGCTCGCCGATCCTGGCCAAGACGCCGGTGCCCGGCCTCTACGTCAATTGCGGCTGGGGCACGGGCGGCTTCAAGGCGACGCCCGGCTCGGGCCATGTCTTTGCCCACACCATCGCCAGGGACGATCCCCACCCGATCAACGCGCCCTTCACCATCGAGCGCTTCCGCACCGGTCGGCTGATCGACGAGGCGGCGGCGGCGGCGGTGGCGCACTGAGCACCGCAATGACGCGCAAGACTCACACCTTGCTTTTCGGATTGGCCCTCGTTGGGGTCACGGTGCTGTTCGCGCTGTTGCTGGTTCGGGAGATTTTGGTTCGAATTGGATACGAGGCAAATGCGGTCGATCCTGTCATGGGGGCCATGTTTGCAGTGATCGGACTACCTACCTTTGGCTGCGTGGTGGCGTTTAGCCTACCGAAATTCTTCGCGGACATGTTTCTGAACGACACCTATCCAAGGCCTAGGTTCTTTGGACCGCGAAAGCAGGTGGACGTCGATCGAGCCAGAGAGAAATTGCGGTCAGTAGGACTACTCCTCGAAGACGGTCCTGACGAAAAAAATGTTGTGACAAACCGTGGCAAGCATGACGCCTTTCCGCATGGTGAGTCGATCAAACCCAAGAAAGTCGATTGATGCTTCTCATCCGCTGCCCCTATTGCGAGGAAGAGCGTCCGGAACTCGAATTCCGCAACGCCGGCGAGGCGCATATTGCGCGTTCGGCAGATATGGCCGCGACAAGCGATGACGACTTCGAAAAGTTCTTCTTCATCCGCTCGAACCCCAAAGGCATCATTTATGAGCGCTGGCGGCACATGCATGGCTGCGCGCGGTTCTTCAATGCCGTGCGCGACACCGTCAGCGACAGGTTCCTGATGACCTACAAGGCCGGCGAGCCCAAGCCCGCGAAGCTGCCGGGAGCCGCCAAATGATCGCAGCGTTCCGCATTCCCGGCGCCGGGCGCCTCAAGCAGGCAGAGACGACCCGCTTCAGCTTCGACGGCCAGTCCTATGCCGGTGTCGAGGGCGATACGCTGGCCTCGGCGCTGCTTGCCAACGGCGTGCATCTGGTCGGCCGCTCGTTCAAATACCACCGTCCGCGCGGCTTTCTGTCCGCCGGGGCGGAAGAGCCCAATGCGCTGGTTGAGATCAAGCGCGACTCGGCCAGAAAGACACCCAATGTCCGCGCCACCGTGCAGGAGCTCTATGACGGGCTGACGGCACAGTCGCAGAACCGCTGGCCGTCGCTGGCCTTCGACGTCAGTGCGGTCGGCGACATCGCCTCGCCGCTGCTTTCGGCCGGCTTTTACTACAAGACCTTCATGTGGCCGAAGTCCGCCTGGAAGAACCTCTACGAGCCCAAGATCCGTGCCGCGGCCGGCCTCGGCGTCGCTCCCGACCAGCCGGATCCCGACCATTATTCGGCGCGCTACGCCCATTGCGACGTGCTGGTGCTGGGCGGAGGCGCTGCCGGCATTGCCGCCGCACTTGCCGCGGCCGAAACCGGCGTGCGCGTGATCCTTGCCGACGAGCAGGCGGATTTCGGCGGCAGCCTTCGTTTCGAGAGCGGCGCCAAGGTCGACGGCCAGGACGGTTTTGGCTGGGCGCAGGCGGCAGTCGCGCAGCTCAAGGCCATGAACAATGTCCGCGTGCTGTCCCGCACCACGGCCTTCGGCTATTATGCGCAGAATTTCGTCGGGCTGGTCGAGCGCGTCAGCGATCATCTGCAGAACCCCGGCCGCGACCTGCCGCGCGAGCGGCTGTGGCAGGTTCGCGCCAAACGCGTGGTGCTGGCGACCGGCGCCATCGAGCGGCACATGGTGTTTGCCGACAACGACCGGCCCGGCATCATGCTGGCGTCAGCGGCGCGCACCTATCTCAACCATTACGGCGTCGCGGTCGGCAGGAATGTCGGCGTCTATACGGCCAATGATTCCGCCTATGCGGCGGCGATCGACCTCAAGAAAGCCGGCGTCGGCGTGGCGGCGATAGTCGACCTGCGCGACAACCCGACCGGGTCGGTGATCGACGAGGCGAGGGCGCTCGGCATCGAGGTCAATTTCGGCCGCGCGGTGATCCGCGCGGGCGGCAAATTGCGCGTCTCGTCGATGACCGTGCAGCCGAAGAATGGCGGCGGCGAGCGTACCATTCCCGTCGACGCGATCCTGATGTCGGCCGGCTGGACACCGTCTGTGCATCTGTTCTCGCAGTCGCGCGGCAAGGTTGCCTTCAACGACGAGACCAAGCGCTTCGTGCCCGGCACCTACGCGCAGGATTGCGTGTCGGTCGGCGCCTGCAACGGCACGGACGGGCTGTCGGCGACGATCGACGAGGCCTATGCGGCGGGCGCCAAAGCGGCGAAGGATGCCGGCGCCAACGCCCTCAAGGGAACCAAGCCGAAAGTCGACGCCAGCGAGAGCTGGTCGCGCGGCATGCTGGGTGCGGCGCCCGGCGCCGGGCCGGATACGACGGTAAAGGCCTTTGTCGATTTTCAAAACGACGTCACCGCCAAGGACATCCGCCAGGCGGTGCATGAAGGCATGCGCTCGATCGAGCACGTCAAGCGCTTCACCACCAACGGCATGGCGACCGACCAGGGCAAGACCTCCAATATGCACGGTCTGGCTATCGCCGCCGAGACGCTGGACAAGCCGATCCCGCAAGTCGGCCTGACGACGTTCCGGGCGCCCTACACGCCGGTCACCTTCGGCTCGATCGTCGGACACGCGCGGGGTCCGCTCTTCGACCCGACCCGCAAGACGGCGATCCATCCCTGGGCCGAGGCTCAAGGTGCGGTATTCGAGGATGTCGGCCAATGGAAGCGCGCCTGGTATTTTCCGAAGGCGGGCGAGGACATGCACGCCGCCGTCGATCGTGAGTGTGTCACGGTGCGCAAGACGGCCGGCCTGTTCGACGCCTCGACGCTGGGCAAGATCGAGGTGGTCGGGCCGGATGCGGCCAAATTCATGGAACTGCTCTACACCAATCCGTGGGAGAAACTGGAGCCCGGCCGCTGCCGCTATGGTATCATGCTGCGCGAGGACGGTTTCATCTATGACGACGGCGTGGTTGGAAGACTGGCGCCGGACCGTTTTCATGTGACGACGACGACAGGCGGTGCGCCGCGCGTCATGAACCATATGGAGGATTACCTCCAGACCGAGTTCCCGCATCTCAATGTCTGGCTGACCTCGATCACCGAGCAATGGGCGGTGATCGCCGTGCAGGGACCGAAGTCCCGGGAGATCATCGCGCCGCTGGTCGATGGCATCGACATGTCGGACGGGGCGCTGCCGCATATGTCGGTGCGCGAGGGCAGGATTTGCGGCGTGCCGACAAGGCTGTTCCGCATGTCGTTCACCGGCGAGCGCGGCTTCGAGGTCAACGTGCCGGCCGACTACGGCCAGGCCGTCTGGGAAGCGCTGTGGGCCGAGGGCCAGAAGCATGGCGCCGGCGCCTACGGCACCGAGGCGATGCACGTGCTGCGTGCGGAAAAGGGCTACATCATCGTCGGCCAGGACACCGATGGCACGGTGACGCCAAACGACGCCGGGCTCGACTGGGCCGTCGGCAAGAAGAAGGCCGATTTCGTCGGCATTCGCGGCATGGCGCGGCCGGATCTTGTCGCCAAGGGCCGCAAGCAGCTGGTCGGCCTGAAGACCAAAGACCCTAAGGTGGTGCTGGAAGAAGGCGCGCAGATCGTCGGCGATCCGAAGCAGGCGATCCCGATGACCATGATCGGCCATGTCACCTCGAGCTACTGGTCGGAAAATTGCGGTCGCTCGATCGCGCTGGCCCTGGTTGCCGGCGGCCGCGACCGGATGGGTGAGACGCTTTACGTGCCGATGCCCAACGGGACGATCGAGGTGGAGGTCACCGGCATGGTGTTCTTCGACGAGAAGGGGGAGCGCCTCAATGGCTAAGGTTGCCGCGAAGAAATCTGCAGCCGCTGCGCCGTCGGTCGAACGCCGGCCGGTCCTCGCGGGCCAGGAGCTTTCCGTAACCGGCGTTACGCTTG
This sequence comes from Mesorhizobium sp. WSM4807, assembly GCF_055811615.1. NCBI lineage: Bacteria > Pseudomonadati > Pseudomonadota > Alphaproteobacteria > Hyphomicrobiales > Phyllobacteriaceae > Mesorhizobium > Mesorhizobium sp. WSM4807. The sequence goes on along the minus strand of NZ_JBVVQY010000011.1, from coordinate 11,485 downwards.
CAGTGTTGCAGCCGGCGGAGCGTATTTCGCTGCGCGCGCCGGACGCCGCGGCGCTTTCGAAGGCGCTCGGCGTGACCCTGCCGCGAAAGCCCAAAACTTCGGCGGCGAAGGCCGGGCGCACGGCGTTGTGGCTTGGGCCAGACGAATGGCTGGTCATCGATGAGGTGGGAAGAGACCCGCTCGCCGACTGCGCCGAGGTGACAGTGCTGCATTCTGCGGTCGGCATCTCGCACCGCAACGTCGCCATATCGGTCACCGGCCCGGCAGCGGCGGCGACGATCAATTCAGGCTGCCCGCAGGATCTGTCGCTCGACGCCTTTCCGGTCGGCGCGGCGTCGCGCACCATTCTGGGCAAGGTCGAAATCGTGCTGCTGCGCACCGCGACCGACGCGTTCCGCGTTGAATGCTGGCGTTCCTTTTCCGATTATGTCTTTACTTTCCTGTCGGAGGCGGCAAGCGACGCAGCGGCTTAGGAATACTCGCTGCGCTCGGCTGTTGCCGGAGCAAGTCGAGGGAGAATGTCGATGCCGTCGAAATCGGCGCCGAATCCACCGGTCCAGAAGACGCCGGCCGTGCGCTCGTTCGAACACGAGCAGCACCAAGAACCAAACATTGAAGAGGAACTCGAGGAAGGGCTTGAGGACACGTTTCCGGCCAGTGATCCCGTGTCAATCACCGGGACCTCCATTTCCGGTGCTCCCGCAAGACCCGGCAAGGCCAAGATCGTGGCCGGAATGAAGAAGCGAAGGAAATAGCTTCCATCCTGCTCCAGCGGCTCCGGGCTGAAATGGCCACGAAAACGGGCGGTCAGGATTTCCTGCCGCCCTTTTGTCTTCGAACCTCAGAACGTGCTTGGCACGATCCACGGATCGATGTCGATACCGAGCCGCGGGTCCTTGTTTTCAGTCGAGCCGTTGCGAGTGGCCGAGCCTGACTTTTCGACCGATCCGGTAGCGTCGCAATCGAGCTCGATGTTGGTGTCGGCGCAGGCTGCGGCCGGCGCCTGCTTGCCGGGCTGGCTCTGGCCGGCGAAGGCCGCGCCCGAGAATGCCAGGACGGCCGCGAGGGCGAAGATCGGCTTTCTCATCATTTGTCTCCAGTTCAACCGCTGAATTTTCCGTACATGTACGATACAGCGTACATATACACCCGGCAATCAGAGGGTTCAAGCCAGAAGTCGTACATGTACGAAAAATTTATGTGGATGTTGGGAATCGCGTCGCGCCAGCGCGCGCCGAGTTGCGCAGGCGGCGCCGTTCACCCGTGCCGTATACGATCTTCAAATATCCGAAACCGAAGGAACCCTTCAGCAGCAGTTGACCGGCGTCTCGGTCAGCGGCGGCACGTCCTGGGTGGCCAGCGCGGCAAGCGTGAAGTCGCACATCCGCTTGACGAAAGCCTGCTGGTCGCCGAACGGATAGAAAGGAAAGGTGATCAGCAGCGAGATCGTGCCGTGGCCGACCGCCCACAGCATGGTGGCGATGGCGCGCGGATCGCCCTTCAGCCTGCCGGCGGCAACGCAGGCCTCGACCCTCTTGATCAACACTTTCATCAATGGGTTGCCCTCTTGCATCTCGGCGAAGGTCCTGCCTTCCGGGGGCTTGACCTTTTCGGTCATGAACACCGTGCGATACTCGTTGGGGTTGCCAAGGCCGAAGGCAGCGTATTCGGTCATCACCACCCGCAGCGCCTCGATCGGATCGTCGGCCGGGTGATCCTCGATACGCTTTGCCAGAGTCTCGAACGCATCCTCGGCCAGCGCGAACAGAATGTCCTGCTTGTCGGCGAAATAGGAATAGACCGACATCGGTGCATAGCCGACGCGCTTGGCCAGCTTGCGTATGGTGAGGCCTTCATAGCCTTCCTCCTGCACGAGCTTGTGCGCCGCATCGACAAGTTCGGAGCGCAGTTCGGCCTTTTGTTTCTCGCGGCGTGTCTGGACGCTGAGCGGCAATTTTCGCCTGCCTTTATTGTTAGTGGCTGGCTAAATTATATACGCTGTACGGAATCGGACAAGATGATCGCCGTAACAGGTTACCAGCGTTCGCCACTCAAGCCGCTTCTGGCTGGCGTTCGATCAATGTCAGCGTCAGCCAGCGCGCGGTCAGCGCCGGTTTTTTCGACCCCTCGATCTCGATGGTCACATCATGCGCCGTTTGCACCCAGCCCGACGGCCTGACCTTGACGTCGGCCAGCACGAATCGGGTGCGGATGCGCGCGCCGGTCTTCACCGGCGCCAGGAAGCGCAGCGAATCGAAGCCATGATTGACGCCCATCTTGCTGTTTTCGAGCGGCGGCATGGTCTCGAAGGTCATCGCCGACAAAAGCGAAAGCGACAGGAAGCCATGCGCGATGGTGCCGCCGAACGGCGTCTCGCGCTTGGCGCGCTCCGGATCGCAATGGATGAACTGGTGGTCGTCGGTGGCATCGGCGAATTGGTCGATCATGCGCTGCGAGACCACCCGCCAGGGCGACACGCCGACTTCCCTGCCGACGCTGGCCAGAAGCACATCGAGACTGATCGGTTCCACGCTGATGTCCTCCATTTCAACCGTCCGGAACGCGAGCGGCTTCATTCCTTGAACAGTGTCAGCCCATGCTGCACCGACTGCCCGCCATCGATCGGCAGGATGGCGCCGGTGATATAGCTGCCGGCACGGCTGCACAAATAGAGCGTTGCGCCGGCAATGTCATCCGGCGCGCCGATGCGGCCGATCGGAACATGGCCGCCGACATGCTTGGCCTGGTCCTCGGTCGCGGTGGCGAAGGCGGTCATCCGGCTCTGGAAGGGGCCGGGGGCGAACGCGTTGACGGTGATGCGGCGGGCGGCGAACTCGATCGCCAAGGTGCGTGTCAGATGATGAACAGCAGCCTTCGACGCAGCGTAAGAGTAGGCGTCGTCGGCCAATGGCTGCGTGCCCATCACCGAACCCAGATTGATCACCCGGGCCGGATCGGCATCGCTGGCGGCGGCGTGGAGCAGCGGCAGAAGCTCGCGCGTCAGATGGAAGACGGCGGTGACGTTGACGCCGAACACCTTGGCCCAGGCATGGTAGGGGAAGCTTTCCAGCGGCGCGCCCCAGGAAACGCCGGCATTGTTGACCAGGATGTTCAGCCGCTCGGTCCGCGCCTTGACCTCATCGACCAGCGCTGCGATGCCAGCTTCGCTGGAGACATCGCCGGCAAAGCCTTCGGCCCGGCCGGAGCCGCCGAGGCCGTTCAGTTCGCCGGCAACCCTGATGCAATCCTCGCCCTTGCGCGAGGCGATCATCACGGTTGCGCCGGCCCTGACCAAAGCGGTTGCAGCCATGCGGCCGATGCCGGTCGCAGCCCCGGTCACCAGCGCGGTCTTGCCGGCCACCGAAAACAGCTCGTCCAGATAGCTCATTGCAATTTCCTCCGGATAATTCCCTCGCTCCTGCCCCCTTGTCCAGACGAAATGGCTCGCGTTGACAAGGCTTCCCGAAGTACGATCATTCCTTGCCACGGGTAAAGTGCCTAAACCGAGGCGATGGGGCGCGTATTGGCTGACTGGCCGGGCCCGGCGGCACGGTGTTGATCGGGATATGGCTGCGGAATGATTGCGAAACGACCGCTGCTGTACACCAACCATGCCGAGACAGTCATTCGTGAACGTTCGCTCGACAAACGCTGGATCGAACGAGCTGTGTGGGAACCGGATTGGCAAGCGGCGGATGTGAAAGACACCTCGGTGATACGTCTGTACAAGCGGGTGCCCGAAAATGGCAATCGCATCCTGCGCGTCGTCTGTGTGGTAACGCCTGAGGAAATCCGTATACTGTCTGTCTACTTCGATCGCGGGGCGAGAAGGCCGAAATGACACTCAAACTCGAATATGACCCGGAAGCTAATGCTGCCTACATCCGTTTTTCCTCGGAAGCGATTCAGGAAAGCGAGGAAGTTTCCGCAGGCATAGTCCTCGACTATGATGCTGAGGGTCACATCGTCGGCATGGAGGTGCTGGATGCCCGAGAACACCTTCCCGCCGCGATGTTGAAGGCTGCCTGACCCGAACCTACTCCGCCGGGTCGACATTGGTGTAGGCGGCTTCCTCGAGCTCGCGCTTCAGCCGCGATGCCTCTTCCACCTTCGGCGTGACGAAGCGGCCGAGCAGGAGATAGGCGACCGGCGTCAGGAACAGCGTCGACAAGGTGGCCAAACCCAGGCCGCCGACGATCACCCAGCCGAGCGCGATGCGCGCCTCGGCGCCGGCGCCGCTCGCCAGCACCAGCGGCACACCGCCGAGCACGGTGCAGATCATCGTCATCACCACCGGCCGCAGCCGGATGGTGGAGGCCTGCTCGATCGCCTCGCGCACGCCGAGCCCGCGGTCGCGCAACTGATTGGCGAACTCGACGATCAGAATGCCGTTCTTGGCCATCACGCCGACCAGCAGCACCAGGCCGATCTGGCTGTAGGCGTTGAGGCTGGTGCCGCTGAGCAAAAGGGCAAAGATCGCGCAGGCAAGACCGAGCGGCACCGTCGCCATGATGATGACCGCGCTGACGAAGCTCTCGAACTGTGCGGCGAGCACCAAAAGAATGATGACCAGCGAGAAGCCGAAGATGGTGATCATGGCGCTGTTGGTCTCACCCAGCGTCGCCGCCTCGGCCAACGGCACGATGCGGCTGCCCGGCGGCAGCAGCGGCGTGGCGATTGCTTCGGCGCGGGTCAGCGCCTGGCCGAGTGCGAAATCGCCGCTGAGGTTGGAGGTGATCGCCACCGACGGCTGCTGCTGCTCGCGGGTCAGCGAGGGCGGCACGGCGCGCTCGGTCAAAATGGCGATGGTCGACATCGGCACGAAGCGGCCGTCGGCCGTCTTCAGGAAGATGTTCTCCAAATCGGTCGGATCGTTGATCGGGTTGGTCGTCGAGACGAGTTTCACCCCGTAGCTGCGGTCGGCGATATAGACGTCGACGACATCATTGCCGTCGAGCATGGCCTGGGAGGTATCGGCAAGCCCGGTAATGTCGATGCCGAGGTCGGAAGCGCGCTCGCGGTCGATGGCGACGGAAAGTTGGGGTTGCGTCGGGTCGACGGAGAGCCGCGGCGACTGGAAGCGGGGATCCTTCTGCATCTCGGCGATGATCTTCACCGCAGCGTCGCCGAGCGCCGCACGGTTGTTGCCGACCAGCGCGAACTGCAGGCCGTTGCCGGCGCCGCGAATACCGAGGCTGTTGGGCTGTATCGGAAAGACGCGCACGCTCGGCACCTGCCGGGTGAGCCGGCTGATGTCGGCCATGATCTGCTGCTGGCTGCGGTCGCGCTCGTCCCATGGCGCCAGCGTCATCACCATGAAGCCGGCGTTGTAGGCGCCGTTCCGGCCGGCGCTCTCGAAGGTGTTGCGGATTTCGCCGGAATCGCGCAGCGGCTGGATCAGTTTTTCGATCTTCTGCATCTGCTGCGTCGTGTAGTCGAGGCTGACGCCTTGCGGCGCGTCGACGCGCATGAGCACGACGGCACGATCCTCGGTCGGCGTCAGTTCCTGGCGAATCGTGCCGAACAGCGTGAAGGCGGTGGCTCCAAACAGCAGCGCGACCAGGAGCACGATCCACGGCGCATCGAGGCAGGTGCGCAGGCAGCGCCGGTAGAGCCTGTTCAGCGCGCCGCCGATGCGGGCGCCGATGCCGCTGCCGCCTTCGTGATGAAGCGGCGCGACCGTCAGCATGCGCGAGGCAAGCATCGGACAAAAGGTCAGCGCCACGACGGCGGACAGAAGCACCGATATTGCGAGAACGAAGCCGAATTCGCGAAACAGGCCGCCGGTCTGGCCGGGCAGGAAGGAGATCGGAACGAACACGGCGACCAGCGTCAGCGTCGTGGCGATGACGGCGAAAAACACTTCCTGGGCGCCAAGCACGGCCGCGGCGCGTGGCCCCATGCCTTCGTTGCGTCGTCGCACGATATTTTCGAGAACGACGATGGCGTCATCGACGACCAGGCCCGTCGCCAGCACCAGGGCAAGCAGCGTCAATATGTTGACCGAGAAGCCGGCGAGATAGATGGCGGCGATCGTCCCGATCATGGCGACCGGCATCGCAAGCCCCGGAATGAGCGTCGCGCGCCAGTCGAGGAGAAACACGTAGATGACGATCAGCACAATGGACACGGACAGGCCGAGTGCGATTTCGACTTCATGCACCGCGCCGTTGACGAAGACCGCATCGTCGCTGGTGACCTTGATCGACATGCCCTGGGGCAGATCCGCCTGCTGCGTGGCGACCGCGGCCCTGACGCCGGTCGAAATATCCAGCGTGTTCGATTCCGCCTGGCGGATGATGCCGAGACCGATGCCGGTCTTGCCGTTCGAACGCAATGTGGTCTGGCCGATGTCGGGGCCGAGCGTGACGGTGGCGACGTCGCGGATGCGGGTCGTGCCGCCGATGATGATGTTTTCGAACTCCTCCGGCGTGGTCACGTCCGCCGTCGGACGCACGATCAGGTCCTGGTTGGTCGTGGTGATCGAACCGGCCGGCGAATCGAAAGCGACCGAAGCCAGCGCTGTCCTCAGGTCGGCGACGGTGAAGCCCAGGCTGGCAAGTTTGTTCTGGTCGACATCGATGCGGAAGATCTTGTCGCGGTCGCCATAGACCTGGACGTCGGCAACGCCGGGCACGGCGGCAAGCTCGTCCTCGATCTGGTCCTGGACTAGCACCGTCATGTCCTGCACCGACATGGTGTCGGAGGTGACAGCCAGCCGCATCACCGGCTCGGAATTGGCGTCGGCCTTGACGATGCGCGGCGCATCCGCCTTGTCAGGCATCTGGTCGACGACGCGGCCAACGCCATCGCGCACATCGGAGGCGGCGACGTCGAGGTCGACGCCGTCGTTGAATTCGATGGTGACGCGGCTCGTGCCGAAGGACGAGGTGGACGAGATCGACTTCACACCGGAGACGCGGGCGACCGCGCCCTCAATCACGTCGGTCAATTCGCGGTCGACGGTCTCGGCCGCAGCGCCTTCAAAGGTCGTGTTAACGGTGACGACGGCGCGATCGACATCAGGCAGTTCGCGGACCTCGACACCGTAGAAGGCAGCAAGGCCGGCGACCGCGATCAGCATGTTCAAGACCAAGGCCATCACCGGCCTGCGGATGAACAGCGCGGTGAAGCCTGTGTCGCCGGCGGCGTTGTTGGTTGCGGTCATCAGCCGTCGGCGTCCGCGGCGCGCTGTTCTTCGCCGGCGATGCGGACCTCGCCGCCTTCGCTGACGCTCTGGGTGCCTTCGGTCACCACCATGTCGCCGCTGACGATCGGGGCGTCGATCAGTACGGTCTCGGTGTTGCGCTGGATGATGCGCACGGCCACCCGCTTGGCCTTGCCGTCCACGATGGCCCAGATATAGGCGCCGTCCGAACCCCACTGGATCGCCAGCGGACTGACCGCCGGATAGCTGTCGCCGGGGAATTTCATGGAGATCTGGAAGGACATGCCGGCACGCAGCGAATCGGCCGGGTTGGCGATCTTTGCCTTGACCAGGAGGGTACGGCTGGCTTCATCGATGTGGTTGTCGATAGCGGAAACCGTACCGGTATAGGCTTTGTTGGGATTGGCAATCGGCGTTGCCGACAATTGCGCGCCGATCTTGACGGCGGCGGCGAAGCGCTCCGGCACCCAGAATTCGACCAGTATGCTGGAGCGGTCGTCAAGGGTGGCGACCGCCGACTGGCTGGTCACATAGTTGCCGGCGGCAATCGGCAGGATGCCGACGACACCGGCGATCGGTGCGACGATCGAGCGGCGCTGCAAGGCCAGTTCCGCATCGCGAAGCGCCAGCTTGGCATTGGCCAGCACCACTTCCGCATCGGCAACGGCGACCGCTGTCGCAGCGTTGGAATCCCGCAGCGATTTGACCCGGACGAGCTTGGCCTGCGCGTCCTGCAAAGCAACTTTGGCGCGGTCCTGTGCGATCACCTCGGTGTCGGAATCGAGGGTGGCGATCACCTGCCCCTTTTCAACATGCGCGCCGGACTCGACCAGGAATTCAACGAGGCGGCCGGAACTGTAGGGATTGACCGTCACCGAGGCGTTGGCGCGGCCGGTGCCGATCGCCTGCAGGCGATCGTTGATGATGGCGGCGGACGCCGGCAATGCAACGATAGTCACCCGCTGGCCGGCGGCGTTGCGGCTGCCTGCTTGCCCGGCGTTATCGACGGCGCCCGTTGGTGGCGTTGCGGCATAAGCCCAGTCGATGCCCCAGCGCGCCAGCACATCCGGCGCGCCTGGAAAAAAGCGAACCCAGGCGGCCGCAGCCGCGACGAGGATCACAAGTGCAAATACGATCTGTTTCCAGGTGGCCATCGGCGCTCCGGTTGGCAAATATACCGCCTACGGTTCCCAAGGTGAAGTAGACGCGACGGCACACTCCGACACGCAGGATGACTCGTCGATATCAAAGCTTTATGGCAATTCTCCCGCTCGCTTGCACATTAAATCGGCGTAACGTTGGTAGGGCTACGCTTGAGTCAAACTGGATCGGACGGCTTCAGATGTGGCTCCCTTTGCTGTCAATCCTCTTCAAGTCGAGCCGCGGAATGAGAAAGTCCAAGAATGCTTTGACCTTGGGAGGCTGAACGCGCCCTCCTGGCCGGATCGCATAGAGGGTCGGTTCGGGCCCTGCCCACTCGGGCAGGACACGAACCAGTCTTCCAGCCGCAACGTCCGACTTGACGCGCACATGGTTGGTCATGAACAGGCCAACTCCCTCCAGCAGGAACCCGTGAAGAGCCTCTGGATCGCTGGCGACGGCCACTGCTCGTACTTTGAACTGGGACTGCTCGCCGCCGCTCGACAGGGGCCATTCTACAGCCGGACGATTGAAATAGAATTCTGTCAACAGACAGGCATGTTCTGCCAGCTCCGAAGGATGCTGTGGCATTCCCGCACGTTCCAGGTAGGTCGGGGCTCCATAGATGCCCATCGGTAATGCGCCGAGCCGCCGAGCCGTGAGCGTGGAATCGGGCAGGGTGCCTTCCTGGAGCCGGAAAGCGATGTCTATGTCCTTGGCGACGAGGTCGACGACCTCGTGCCCAAGAAGCAATTGCGGAAACACCTCTGGATAGAAGCGGCGAAACTCGGTGAGCAGCGGCGCGAGGACGCGAGTTGCCAGCCAGTACGAGGCTGTAATCCGAAGCCACCCGCGCGGATGTTGCTGCAACTCCGCCACTGCGTTCTCCGCATCCTCCAGATTCTTCACGACTCGCTCGCAGTGCTGGAAATATACCGCTCCCGCTTCAGTCAGCTTCAGGCTGCGTGTTGTCCGATTCAGCAGTTGTGTCCGCAGTCTGGATTCCAGCTCCTGCACCTTCCGGCTGACCCGTGTCTTCGGCACCTTGAGCATGCGCGCCGCCGCTGTGAAGCTCCCTTCCTGCACCACCTTTACGAAGCGACCGTATCGCTGAAGTCGCGCAGCATATGAGTCCTCCGGCAAATTCGGATTGTCTCTCATTTTGAGACATTGATGTCCGAATCCACTCGATAATCAAGCCACATCCTTGGGGGTAGATCATCATTGTCCTATCAACAGCAAAGTCCAACTGGAGAAACTGCCATGATCAAATCCCTAGCGATCGCCGTCGGTGCGCTGACGCTTTCGGCAACTGCTGCCGACGCACAGAGCGCACCGGCTCGTAACATCGTTCTCGTCCACGGCGCCTTTGCCGACGGAGCTGGATGGCGAGGCGTCTACGACCAACTGACAGGTCGTGGCTATAAAGTCTCGATCGTCCAGAATCCGCTCACGTCGTTCGAAGACGATGTAGCCGCAACGCGTCGCGTGCTCGCCCGGCAGGATGGGCCAGCCATTCTCGTCGGCCATTCCTACGGTGGCACGGTAATTACAGAAGCCGGCGACGCTGCCAATGTTGCGGGCCTCGTCTATGTCGCTGCCTTCGCTCCAGATGTCGGTCAATCCACGCTGGACCAATATGCCGAGGTTCCTCCGCCGCCGAACTTTCAGCCTGACGTGCAGCCCGATGGGTTCGCGTTCCTGAAGACTGAGACGTTTAAGGCCGGCTTTGCCGGGGATGCCAACAATGCCGACGCCGCATTCCTGCGCGACTCCCAGGTGCCGATCGCTATGAAGGCGCTTGAGGCCAAGGTGACGACGGCGGCGTGGAAGACCAAGCCAAGCTGGTACGTTGTCGCGACTGAGAACGGCGCTATTGCGCCCGAACTGCTTCGGAGCACCGCCGATCGCATTGGGGCGGTCACGACCGAGGTCAAAGGCAGCCATGTGGTGTTCCTTACCCAGCCACAGGCCGTAGCCGACGTCATCGAACAGGCTGCCAAGGGTGTGGTGCTGGGCGATACCGCGGTGGCACCGAACTGACATCGCCCAATCGTAGCTCTGAGCCACGGCCAAGAGCGCAAGCGGAAACGTGCAAGATACTGGTGTAGCCGGGAGCGCCATCGACGCTCCCGGGCAATATGACAGGAAGGCCGGATTTAGGGCCGGTCGAGCCGTCGCTTTGAGATGCGACAGCGCTAATGCGGGCCGCTGAACTCAGTCCGATCTCGCCTGCCGGGGCAACACGCTTACGTCGCGTGTGCGCCGCCGGGTACGACCACGCCGGACATCGCGATACCGACGGTTGCCGGATCTTCCTTCAGCGCCGCGTCCGCGAGCGAGACCACGCCCACCAGGCGCTTGTCGCGATTGAGGACAGGCAACCGCCTGACCTGGATATCGCCCATGTTCTGGACGACGTGCTCGATATCTTCGTCCTCGAAGCAGTATTTGACATCCTCAGTCATCACGTCGCGGACCGTCGCGTTGCCGTTTTTGCCTTCGGCGACCGCACGCACGACGATGTCACGGTCGGTGATCGTTCCGACGAGTCGGTCGTTTTCTCCGACGGGGAGGAATCCGACATCGTCAACCGCCATTCGTTTCGCGATTTTCTGCAGCGACTCGTCGGGACTGGCGAGATGGACGTTGGGGGTCATTATCTCAGCGACTTTCATGGTGAATCTCCCTGTTTGCGCCCAGAACGGCACCAGCGCCCTGCGGTCGTCGACCGATATTGGTCTGAAGGACTTATTGAGGGCCTCAGGCCTGTCGCGCTGCGACGCTCGCTCGGCGGTCCCGTTCTTCGCTGATGGAACTAACAGCCGGGCCGAATGGTTCCAGCCATGATCCTTGAATTTTCCTGTTTTGTTCCCATATAAGCTCACAGGACCGGAGACGGCGCGGCACGGGGACAGGTGAGTTCCGGGTCCCGTGCAGTTCAAATTTTCATGGTGAGAACCTTCGGATCGTGGCGATCCAGCCGGTCTACCGGAAGTTGTCCAGCCCGGAGACATAGGTAACAAATCGTACCTAAGACATTAAGACATGGTGTGGTGCACCCTGAACTGGGACGCAAAAAGGGTAACAGTTCTCCGTAAAAAAAGACGGAAATCGTTGTTGACACTTTGGACGGGTGCCGACTATATACGCCTCACCAACGAGGGCGGCGCGCCG